>NZ_JACGTN010000008.1:0-426357 GCF_014763005.1 Stenotrophomonas sp. Br8
GCGGACACCCCGCAATCCGACACCGCCCCACCTTCGACAGTTTTCTGGTGTCTGATGGACCCATCCCGTGCTGGATGAATCTCCATCGAAATCTAATATTTCGACAATTGAACGAAGAGCATCCACGCATGGCGTGGATCTACGTGTCGACCAAGGTCGACACCTACCAAGAGCAGGTCATGTCATCCAGGCAGATCGCGGAGATCTGTCGAAGGCGGGGTGGGTCCGGTTGCGGGGGTGTCCGCGGCATGGATGCCGCGGCCAAGCCCCCAAGGACGGGTTTACGGCGTCCCCCGCAACCGGACCCACCCCGCCATCCCCCAGGTAGCCCGCTTTTGACGTTGACGTTGACCTTGACGTTGATTCGGCGGGTGCCGGGCGCAGCCCGGCCGAACCCCCTTCACTCCTGACCGGTGTCATCCAGGCTGATGATTCCGCGGCGCAGCGCCTGGGTGACCGCGTGGGTGCGGTCGCCGACGCCCAGCTTGTCCATCAGGCTCTTCATGTGCGCCTTCACCGTCTGCTCGGAAATCTGCATGCGTTCGCCGATGCGCTTGTTCGACAGGCCGCCCGCCACGTGGCGCAGTACTTCGGTTTCGCGCGGCGACAGCCGGTCTTCCACGACATGCGCGGCGATGCTGGCCGCCACCTCTGCCGGTATCGGTGCGCGGCGGCCGCTGGCCACCGTGCGGATGGTGTCCACCAGTTCGTGGCGCAGCGTGTCCTTCAGCAGATAGGCGCTGGCCCCAGCCTGCAATGCACGCACCGCACGCACATCACCGCGGTAGGTCGTCAGCACGATGATGCGGGCGCGGGGATCAAGCGCGCGGATCCGCACGATCGCTTCCACGCCGTCCATGCGTGGCATCTGCAGGTCCATCAGCACCACATCCGGTTGCAGTTGCTGGTAGCGGGCCAGCGCCTCTTCGCCATCGGCCGCTTCGCCGAGCAGGCGCAGGTCCGTGTGCGTGCTCAGCAATGCCGCCAGGCCATCGCGCAGCAGGGGATGGTCATCAACCACCAGTACGCCGATGGGAGGAAGGGATTCAGTCATGGGTGGGTCTGCTCCAGGGCCAGCGCCAGCGCGATGGACGGCGGTGATACAGGCGACGGGCCGGCACGGACAGCGCCACTTCGGTGCCCAGTCCCGGACGGGTCCACAGCTGCAGTTCCGCGCCAAGCCGCTGTGCGCGCTCGCGCATGCCCTGCATGCCCCAGTGACCGCGGCCGGCATCCTCGTCGGCAATGCCGACACCATCATCGCGTACGTGCAGCAGGAAGCAGCGCGTGCCGTAGGACAGCTCCACTTCGATGGCACTGGCCTGCGCATGCCGCAACGCGTTGCGGATGGCCTCGCGTCCGATCAGGAACACTTCTTCGGCGGCATCGGTCTGCAGGGGCGGGGGGCTGCCTTCCACGGTCAGGCGCAGCGGGTTGGTGCCTTGGCCGGCGTATTCGGCGTGCACATCGGCCAGCGCCGAGGCGAGGTCGCGACCGGCGAACGGTCCGTCACGCAGTGCGTTGACCCGTTCCCGGCCTTCGGCAAGATTCTGCTCGGCCAACTGCATCGCCGCCTCCAGCTGGGTGCGCACCGGTTCAGGCGTCTGCGCGGACTGGCTGATGGCGTGCAGCCGCAGGATGAGCCCTTGGCTGCCCTGCAGCAGGGTGTCGTGCAGGTCGCGTGCGATGCGTTCGCGTTCGCCATTGCGCTCCTGCAGGCGGGCGCGGAACAGCATCGCGAGCTGACCGCTGCGGATGCGGATGGCCAACATCAGCACGGCCAGCACCAGCACCACGCACAACAGCTTGAACCAGACGCTCTGCAGGAACGTGGGTGCGATCCGGAAGTTGCGGATCGCTGGCGCGCGGCTCCAGATGCCGTCCTCGTTGGCGGCTTCCACCTCGAAGCGGTAATGACCCGGTGCCAGATTGGTGTAGTACGCGCGCGTGCTGCCACCGGCGTCCTGCCAGCCGTCGTCCACGCCGGACAGGCGGTAGCGGTAGCGGTTGCGCTCGGGCCGCGCAAGCGACAGTGCGACATAGTCGATCTGCAACTGGGAGGTTCCGGCCGGCAGGCGCAAGCCCTCCTGCAACGGCGTCTGGGTGGTGCCATACATCACGTCGCCGATGCGCACCCCGGGCGCCATGCTGTTGATGTGCGGCTGCAGGGTATCCAGCCACGCCAGGCCCTGGTTGGTGGCCAGCCACAGCAGGCCGTCGGCGGCCAGTACGGCGGTCGGGATGGGGCCGCTTTGCAGAGCAATGCCGGGCATGCCATCGACGGCATCGAACAGGCGCGGAGCAACCGGCTGGCCGTCGCGCAGTGCGCTGCGCAGGGTAGCGACTTCAAGCCGCACCAGGCCGCGGCTGCCGTTGAGCCAGAGCCGCTCCTGCGCATCGGCGACCATGCCGGTAATGCCCTCGAGGATGCCGGTGGTGTTGGTGCGCACGGGCAGGAAGTGGCCGTTGCCGAGGCGCGCGGCGAGGCCCGCCTCACCGGCAACCAGCAGTAGGTCGTCATGCTGCAGCAGCGCGGTTATCGGGCCGACCGACAGCCCCTGTGCCGCGCCGAACGTGGTGATCGATGCGGCATCCAGGCGGCGCAGCGTGCCGTCGGAATAACCAAGCAGCAGCGCGCCGTTGCTGGCAAGCGCCAGCGACGAGCAGGCCTGCTCGGGCAGCCGCGTCTCGCGTCGCCAGCGGTCATCCGCGTACTGCAGCACCGCCTGCTCGCCGGCGCAGACCCAGGCCTGGTCATCATCGGCAAACAGCAGGGCATGCAGGGGCTGGCCGGTGAACGGTGCGGGCAGTGGAATGCGCGTGGTGTGGCCGCCCACCGTGCGCGCGAGGTTGATCCAGTCGAACTGCCAGACCGGCGTGGGCGCCCGCTGCGCGGCGGCCTGCAACTGCACCGCGCTACCGGCCAGCAGCGGGCGCTGCAGGTCGAACAGCTTGAGGTCTTCGCCATAGCCGTACACGCGGCCATCGCTGCCGCGTACCAGCGAGCGGTAAGGATCGCTGGGGCCGACGGCCAGCGTCTGCACGCTGCGGGCGCGGAAGCGGTTGAGGCCGAGGTTGGTGCCGACCCAGAGGTTGCCTTCGCGGTCAGCGATGACCGGCACCGCCGAGGTCGCGGTGAGGCCCTGCGGTGTGTCGAAGCGCTCGATGCGCACGGCCTGCTGGCCATCGAAGGTGACGCGGGCGACGCCACCGTGCGGGCTCATCGTGGCCCAGAGTGCGCCATCGGCGGTGAACTGCAGCCGCGCGGCTACCAGGTCCGGCATGCGCCGCGCTTCGCGCTCGCTGGGGGGCAGCAGCCCCTGCGCGTTGGCCAGTGGTGAAGTGCCGCGGATGCGGTCGGCCAGCCAGATCTCGCCCTGCGGGCTTTCCACCAGGGTTGCCATCTGCGAGACGGCGATGCCGGTGTTTTCAAATGCGGTCTTTCCCGCCGCGCGCTTCCAGATGTGCAGGTCGGCCAGCACCCAGAAGGTGCCGTGGCTGTCCTGCAGCAGCCATTGCACACGACGTCGTGGCACGCCTTCATCGGCGGCTGGAGCCTGCCAGCGTTGCCCGTCGAACCAGCGCAGGCCACCGTTGACTGCCGCCCACAGGCGTCCATTGCGGTCATGCGCGAAGCGCGGCACCACGCCCACCGGCACGCCCTGTGCGCGCCCGAAACTGCGCAGCCGCTGCGGCGAGAACTGGCTGATGCCGGCCTGGAAATAGCCGATCCACAGGTCGTCGCCCTCGCCGTCCAGGCCGAGCGTGACCATGTTGGTGGAGGGGAAGCGGGCGCCCGCAGGTGCCGCCTGGCGCTCGAAACGGCGACCGTCGAAGCGGTACAGGCCCGAGCCGGTCGCCAGCCACAGCATGCCCTCACGATCCTGGGCGATGTCCCAGATATCGCCGGGCGCCCCTTGGCCCACCCGCCACGCGGTGTGCTGGTAGCCGGGCATGCCGTCGCTGATCACCGGATGCTGCGCGGCGAGCACGGGCAGGGCGATCCACAACAGCAGGCACGACAGCAGCGCCGGCAGGCGACGCGGGAGAGGGATGATGTGGCCACGCATGGCGCTCATTCTGGCAGGTGCGGGGCAGGCGCAGGTGACCCGAATGGGGTAGGCGTGATGCAGCCGGGTCGGCTATCACGCCGACATGGAAGATGGAGCCCGGCGATGCAGCGCTTGTATGTGATGTTTCCCGATCGCGGTCCGGGCCTGGGATTGTTGTGGCTGAGAGTGTGCGTGGCCAGCGCGCTGTTGCTGCCAGGCACTGCTGCAGGTGGGTCGTGGTGGCTGTGCCTGGCGGCAACGGGCTTGCTGTTGCCCGGCCTGCTGACGCCGCTGGCGGTTGCGCTGGCGGTGCCGGGACTCTATTGGCAGGGCGCGGCGTTGCCATGGTCGCTGTTGCCGTTGGCACTGTTGCTTCTGGGGCCGGGCGCCTATTCGCTCGACGCGCGCCTGTTCGGCCGGCGACGGTTGCGACGGCCGCCTCCCCCGATCGGGTGAGTGTTGACCTCGACCGTTGGGGGTAGGGCGCCGATGGCTGGCGCCGCACCATGGGCCACCCCCGCTGCGGCGCCCGAGCATGGTTACCGTCCTTTCGCCCGCCCAGCCCATGCCCATGCTGGCGCCCCAGCAGTCGGCCGCCCTGCAGCGTGCGCTGCGCTACATCGATGAGCACCTGTCGCAGCCGCTGCGGGTCACCGAGCTGGCCGAGGTCGCCTGCGTCAGCCGTTTCCATCTGGTGCGCCTGTTCCGCAGTGGCACCGGTGCCAGCCCGCTTCGCTATGTACGTCGACGGCGCATTGAACGTGCGCGGCAGCTGCTGGCGACCCACCGGCAGTCGATGACCTGCCTGGCCCAGCATCTCGGTTTTTTCGACCAGAGCCATTTCGTCCGCAGCTTCCGCGCCGAGACCGGCTGCAGCCCCGGCCAGTATCTGGCCGGCGATGCGGCGCTCGCACTTCCCCTTGTTGTTTCCTCCACTGGAGTCCACCCATGAACCTCGCCACCGCCACCGCCACCCCCGCCAAAGCACTGCTGTCACCCACCGACCACGCCCTGATCCTGATCGACTACCAGTCGCAGATGGCATTCGCCACCCACACCATCGACATCTCCGCGCTGCGCAACAACGTGTCGTTGATCAGCAAGGGCGCGAAGGGCTTCAACGTGCCGGTGCTGCTGACCACGGTGGCCGAGAAGTCATTCTCCGGCCCGATGTTCCCGGAGCTGCCGGTGATCTTCCCGGGGCAGGCGGTGTTCGATCGCACGTCGATGAATACCTGGGAAGACCAGCCGGTGATCGATGAGGTGAACCGCATCGGCAAGCGTCGGCTGGTGCTGGCCGGACTGTGGACCAGCGTCTGCATCGTCGGCCCGACGCTGTCGGCGCTGGAGCAGGGGTTCGAGGTCTATGTGATCACCGATGCCTGCGGCGATGTGAGCGAAGAGGCGCATGAACGCGCGATCACCCGCATGGTGCAGGCCGGTGCAGTGCCGATCACCAGCGTGCAGTACCTGCTGGAACTGCAGCGCGACTGGGCGCGCGGTGAGACCTACGACCTGACCACCGGCATCGCTCGCGACCATGCGGGCGGCTATGGCGTCGGCATCCAGTACGCCAAGACCATGTTCGGCGCGCAGGAAGGCGGGCGCTGAGCGTGCGCGACGGCCATGGCCTCGACCTGGCCTTGCTGATCCTGCGGGTGGCGGCGGGAGGATTCCTGCTGCCGCACGCGCTGGGGAAACTGTTCGGCTGGTTCAACGGGCCTGGCCTGGCGGGCTTTGCCGGCGAACTGCGTGGCTTCGGTCTGCCTGCGGCGGCTCCTCTGCCACTGCTTCTTGCGCTGCTGCAGGTGGTGGCCGGCACCGCAGTGATGCTGGGCTGGCAGGCCCGGATCGCCGCGCTCGTGGCTGCCGCGTTCATCGCCTTCACCGCACTGCTGGCGCTGCCCAAAGGGTGGTTTTGGATGCGCGGCGGTGCCGAGTATCCGTTGTTGTGGACGCTGGCATTGCTGGCCATCGCCCTGGCCGGGCCCGGCGCGTGGGCGGTGGATGGGCTGGTTCTTTCTGGAGACATCGCATGAGCAACGACCCTCTCGATCCTGGCCGCCGCAACGTGGTATTGGCCACCGGTGCCGCGCTGGCGCTGGGCTTGGCTGGTGGCACCGCCGCAGCCATCGAATCCCCTTCCAAGGAACGTCGCATGAGCACGCTGGTCATCCGCAACGCACGCATCACCACCCTCGACCCGCAGCAACCGCATGCGCAGGCATTGGCCGTGCAGGAGGGGCGCATCGTCGCCGTCGGCAGCGATGAACAGATCATGCGCGACTGGGGCAGCGAAGCTACCCTCATCGATGCACAGGGACGGCGCCTGGTGCCGGGTCTCAATGACAGCCATACGCACCTGATTCGCGGCGGCTTGAACTACAACCTGGAGCTGCGCTGGGACGGCCTGCGCTCGCTGGCCGATGCGATGGCCATGCTGAAGGCGCAGGTTGACCGCACGCCCGCACCGCAGTGGGTGCGCGTGGTAGGGGGATTCACCGCCACCCAGTTCACCGAGAAGCGCCTGCCGACCCTGCAGGAACTGAACGACATCGCCCCGGATACGCCGGTGTTCCTGCTGCACCTGTATGACCGCGCGTTGCTCAACCGCGCCGCGCTGCGTGCCTGCGGCTATACCAGGGAAACACCCGATCCGCCCGGCGGGCAGATCGTGCGCGATTCGCTGGGCAACCCGACCGGCCTGCTGCTGGCCAAGCCGAACGCGCTGATCCTGTATGCGACCCTGGCCAAGGGGCCGAAACTGCCGATCGAATACCAGGCCAATTCCACCCGCCATTTCATGCGCGAGTTGAACCGCCTGGGCATCACCTCGGTGATCGACGCCGGCGGTGGCTTCCAGAACTACCCCGAGGACTACCAGGTCATCGAGCAGCTGCACCGCGACCAGCAGCTGACCGTGCGCATCGCCTACAACCTGTTCACCCAGAACAAGGGCAGCGAGGTCAGCGATTTCCGCGGCTGGAGCGAGATGCTGCAGCCGCGCCAGGGCGACGACCTGCTGCGCCACAACGGTGCCGGCGAGATGCTGGTGTTCTCGGCAGCCGATTTCGAACTGTTCAACGAGCCGCGCCCGGAACTGCCGCCGGAGCTGGAGCCGGAACTGCACGACGTGGTGAAGCTGCTGGTGGAGAAGCGTTGGCCGTTCCGCATCCACGCGACCTACGACGAGAGCATCAGCCGCATCCTCGATGTCTACGAACAGGTCAACCGCGAGGTGCCGTTCGATGGCCTGCACTGGTTCATCGACCACGCCGAGACCATCACCCCGCGCAACATCGAGCGTATCCGCGCCCTGAACGGCGGCATCGCCGTGCAGCACCGCATGGCCTACCAGGGCGAGGCGTTCGTGCAGCGCTATGGCGTGCAGGCGGCGCGGCACACGCCACCGGTGAAGCGGATGCTGGCCGAGGGCGTGCCGGTCGGCGCCGGTACCGACGCCACCCGCGTGGCCAGCTACAACCCCTGGGTGGCACTGTCGTGGCTGGTGACCGGGCGCACCGTCGGTGGTCTGGCCCTGTACGGTGATGAAAACCTGCTGGAACGTGAGCAGGCTTTGCGCTTGTGGACGCAGGGCAGTGCCTGGTTCTCCGGCGACGAAGCAGTGAAGGGCACGCTGAAGACGGGCCAGCTGGCCGACTTCATTCTATTGTCGGCGGACTTCTTCCGTGTCGATGAGCAGCAGATTGCCGACATCACCAGCCTGCTGACTGTGGTGGGGGGCCGCATCGTGCATGGCGACGGCGACTACGCCGGGTTGGCGCCGCAGCTGCCTCCAGCAATGCCGGACTGGTCGCCGGTGAACCGGTTCGGTGGCTACCACGTCGGCGGCGCCGCCACTGGCCTGGCGTCGGCCCATCATCACCATCACGGCGCCGCCTGCAGCACACATGGTGCGCACGGCCATGCGGCCCGCCATGCCGCGCCAACCGATGACCTGACCGCGTTCTGGGGCGCGATGGGATGTTCGTGCTTCGCGTTCTGACCCTGGCATCACTGGCATTGCCATCGTTGGCACTGGCCTGCGACGGTGGCGCCTGTACCGCGGTTGGCGATGGCCAGTTGCGGTGGGATGCATCGCTGCGCCTGCGTGGCATGTACTACGACCCGACCCGGTTCGGCGTTGGTGGCGGCGAGGATGGCTATGGCCTGCTGCGTGCGCTGGCATCAGCCACATTCGCCCGCGATGACTGGCAGGCGAAGCTGCAGCTGGGTGCACATGCCGAGCGCGGCAAGGCCGGTGGCCCAGGTCGAACCGATCGCGGTGCGTTGGACGTACAGCAGGTGTACTGGCGCTGGGCTGGCGCTGGCATGCACGTGCAGCTGGGCCGGCAGGAAGCGGGCTATGGCAGCTCGCGCCTGCTGTCGGTGCGCGATGGCCCGAACATCCGCTTGGCGTTTGATGGTGCACGGGTAGGTTGGCAGGGCCGGCGGGGCGCGCTGGACCTGATGGCGCTGCGCCCAGTGGAGAACCGCGCGGGCGCGTTCGATGACCGCGGTGAGCGCGGTGCACACCTGATCGGCGTGTATGCGACGACGGCGAAGGGCGCAGGCAGTAGTCAGTGGGATCTCTATCTGCTGGACTATCGCCGCGAGGGCGCGCGCTTCGCCGCAGGCAGCGGTACCGAGCGGCGGCAGACCCTGGGCGCGCGCTGGTTCGGCCAGTCCGGTGCGCTGGACTGGAACACCGAGCTGGTGGTGCAGGGCGGTGAGCTGCGGGCCGTGACCGGCGATCTCGACGTCCGCGCGTGGACCCTGGCCACCGATACCGGCTGGCGCTGGGCCCGGCTGCCGCTGCAACCGCGCCTGGGCCTGAAGGCCGATATCGCCAGCGGCGATGCAGATCCGCGAGATGGCCGGCTCGGCACGTTCAATGCACTGTTTCCCAAATCCGCCTATTTCAGCGAAGCCAGCCTGTTGGCACCGGCCAACCTGATGGATCTTCAACCGACACTGGCGCTGCGCCTGCATGACGCGGTGACCACCGAACTGGGTGTACAGCTGGCCTGGAAGCAGCGGCGCGCCGATGCGGTCTACACCACGCCGGCACCGTTGGCTGCGCTGCCCGGCAGTACCGGTGGCGCACGCCGCATCGGCACCCAGTACAAATCCGAAACCCGCTGGCAGGTCAATGACCGCTGGCAATGGCAGCTGCAGCTGGCCTGGGTCGATGCGGGCCCTGCACTGAAGCAGGCCGGTGGCCAGGACACGCTGTTCGCCTCAATCGTTGGAGCATGGCAATGGTGAACGCATCCGCGTCACAACACTCCCCACAGGCCGATGGCGCCTGGTCGCCGCTGAAGATCCACATGTTCCGTTCGATCTGGCTGGCGATCCTGGCCAGCAACATCGGTACCTGGGTCAACGACGTCGCCGCCGCCTGGGTGATGGCCGAACGCACCGGTTCGGCGTTGATGGTGGCACTGGTGCAGTCGGCCACCACCGTGCCGATCGTGCTGCTGGCGCTGGCGGCCGGCACCCTGGCCGACATTGTCGATCGCCGCAAGTACCTGCTGTTCACCCAGGGCTGGATGCTGCTGGTGGCGGCGGTGACGGCGATGCTTACGGCGATGGACCTGCTGACGCCACAACTGCTGGTGCTGCTGACCTTCTGCATGGGCTGCGGCGCGGCGATGGCGATGCCGGCACAGGCCGCGATCGTCTCCGAGCTGGTGCCGCAGCCGATGCTGGCCTCGGCAGTGGCACTCAATTCCATCGGCATCAACATCGCCCGTTCGATCGGTCCAGCCATCGGCGGCGTGATCGTGGCCCAGCTGGGTGCGGTATGGGCCTTCGGGTTCAATGCCATCACCTTTGCGGCAATGCTGTTCGTGGTGTGGGGCTGGAAGCGCGATCCGAAGGCGTCCAGCCTGCCTCCCGAAGGGTTCGGTGCTGGCCTGAAGGCAGGTCTGCGCTATGCCAGCCGTGCCGGGCGGCTGCAGGCAGTACTGATCAAATCGGCTGGTTTCTTCTTCTTTGCCGCAGCGATGAACGCGATGCTGCCGGTGGTGGTGCGCGGACAGATGCACGGTGGGGCAGGACAGTATGGCGTGCTGCTGGGCTGCATCGGCATCGGTGCGGTGGGCGGCGCACTGCTGCTGCCGAAGCTGCGGGCGAAGCTCGACCGTGACCTGCTGGTGCTGCTGGCCACCTTGTCGCTGGCTGCAAGCCTGGCCGGCCTGGCGCTGACCCGCAGTTGGTACGTGTTGCCGCTGGTGATGCTGGTCAATGGCTTTGCCTGGATCACCGTGCTGTCTTCGTTGCAGATCGCAGCACAGACGGCGGTGCCGGCCTGGGTGAGAGCACGGGCGCTTGCGCTGTACATCATGGTGTTCTCGGCCGGCATGGCGGCCGGTGGCCTGAGCTGGGGCGCGCTGGCGCAGCGCACATCGCCGGAGCTGGCATTGCTGGTGGCCGCAGCAGGCGCGGTCATCGGCGGCCTGCTGGTATGGCGCGTGCGCATAGCCGGTGCCGAAGATCTGAACCTGAGCCCGGCCGGCCACTGGCCAGCGCCGGAGCTGTCGGTACCGGTGTCGAATGATCGTGGGCCGGTGCTGGTGACCATCGAATATCGCATCGATGCCGCCGATCGTGCCGCGTTCCAGGCGCAGATGCGCACGCTGGGGACGATCCGTCGACGTGATGGCGCCGTGGTCTGGGGCGTGGTCGAGGATGTGGCGACCCCAGGCATCCATCTGGAATACTTCGTGGCGGCGTCGTGGTTGGAGCACCTGCGCCAGCACGAGCGCATCACCGCCGACGACAAGGCGATCCAGGAGGCGCTGCGCGCGCTGCACCGCGGTGAGCGTGCCCCGGTAGTGCGTCATTTCGTCGGCGGCCATGATCCGCTGCCGGCGGCGGCGCCACATCACCACAGCGACATCTGACGGCCCCGTGGTAGAGCCGGCCGCTGGCCGGCTGAACGCGGTTTCGAGCGGCGTTGATGCGGTTGCCCGCCAGCGGCCGGCACTACCGCAGGAGCGGCGGCGCCGGAGCGCCGCCGCGATACCTCATCTGCGTGCGAACGCCAGCAGGTCGGCGTTGAACTGATCTGCATGGGTAAGGGTGAGGCCGTGCGGCGCACCCGCATACACCTTCAGTTCGGCGTCCTTGATGATCTGCGAAGACAGCTTGGCCGAGGCGTCGAACGGCACGATCTGGTCGTCATCGCCGTGCACCACCAGCGCCGGCACGTCGATCTTCTTCAGATCTTCGGTGTAGTCCACTTCCGAGAACTCGTGGATGCAGTCGTACTGGCCCTTCACGCCGCCCAGCATGCCCTGCAGCCAGAACGAATCACGCATGCCTTCGGTGACGCTGTTGCCATCACGGTTGGCGCCGAAGAACGGCGTGGCCAGGTCCTTGAAGAACTGCGAACGGTCGCCACCGGTGCCCTTGCGGATGCCGTCGAAGACCTCCAGTGGGGTGCCGGCCGGATTGCTGGCGGTCTTCAGCATCAACGGCGGCACCGCGCCGACCAGCACCACCTTGGCCACGCGCGTGCTGCCGTGGCGGCCGATGTAGTGGGCCACTTCGCCACCGCCGGTGGAATGGCCGACCAGGATCGCGTCCTTAACGTCCAGCGCATCCAGAACGGCAGCGAGGTCGTCGGCGTAGGTGTCCATGTTGTTGCCGTCCCAGGTCTGGCTGGAGCGGCCATGGCTGCGACGATCGTGGGCGATCACCCTGTAGCCGTTCTGGCCCATGAACAGCATCTGCGGGTCCCAGGCGTCGGACGAC
The DNA here is from genome assembly GCF_014763005.1 of Stenotrophomonas sp. Br8. Classification (NCBI taxonomy): domain Bacteria; kingdom Pseudomonadati; phylum Pseudomonadota; class Gammaproteobacteria; order Lysobacterales; family Lysobacteraceae; genus Stenotrophomonas; species Stenotrophomonas sp. Br8. The sequence goes on from NZ_JACGTN010000008.1 coordinate 11,814, forward strand.
AGCGGCCAGCCATGGGCGAATACGACAGGCTGGCCGGTGCCCCAGTCCTTGTAGAAGATGCGGGCGCCATCATTGACGGTCACGAAATTGCTCATTGCTGGTTCCTTGGCGGAAGGGAGGGAAGACGCCTGCGGGTTCGCCGGCGCCTGCGGCAGTACAGCGCACGATGTGCCGTGTGCATTGCACGGCTGTGGCGGATTGACGGGTTCGTTGCGCTGACGCGACTCGCTCTGGCGGCAGGCCCGTACTGCTGGCAACCATGGCCATCGGACGCGCGAGGGCCAGTCATGAAGATGCCGAGATGGGGTGTGTTGCCTGGACTGCTGTTGGCGGCTGTCGCGGCGGCGCAGACCAACGTCTACAAATGCACCGATGGCGAGCATCCGGTCTACCAGCAGACGCCTTGCCAGGGGCGGGCGGAGTGGCGCTGGGAGGTGCCCAGTGCCGAGTCGAAGGCGCGCGGGCCGTTACCTTCGGCCGTACCGCCTGCCCGCAGCGCAACCACGCGGACGCCACGGCGCGGGCGCGCGCAGGGCGCGCTGATATCGATCACGGCCGACCCACGCGGCTGCGAGCAAGCGCGCCAGCAGCAGGTGAAGACGCTGGCCAAGCCACGCAGGCTCGACTACCTGCAGCGCAGGCAGCTGGATGACGCGGTACGCGAGGCCTGTCGTTGAGCACAACGAAAAACGGCACCCGAAGGTGCCGTTCTGGTCTGCAGCCGGGTAAGCCTCAGCGGCCGTCGCTGGCGGCGGCCGGCGACGCTGCTGCATCCGGCTTGGGCAGGCTCAGCTCCGGGTTGCCCTGTTCGGCCTGCAGGATCTGGATCCGGCGCTGCAGCGCATCGAGCTGGCTGTTGGTGCTCTGCACGTCGGTGCTCAGGCTGACCGCTTGCTGCTGGGCCTGCTGCAGCGCTGCGCTGACCTGCGCCGACTGCGCCTGCTGCTGTTCCATTTCCTGCTGCAGGGTGCGCAGGCGTTCTTCGTTGTAGGCCACCAGGCGCTCGGTGTAGCGCTTGCCGGCTTCCAGCCGGGTGGTGTCGATGTAGACCTGCGCCAGCTGTTCGGACTGCTGCGCGAAGGTGCGGTAGACACGCTCGGCGTTGTCGACGGCATCGGTCTTGATCACCCGCCAGAAGTTCTTCTCCTGGAACAGGGCCACGTAGTAGGTCAGGGTATTGGCGTTGAACAGCAGGCTGGCGCCGTAGTTGCCGTTGTAGGTGGTACGCAGCTCGGTGAGCTGCTGCGCATCCATCAACTGCTTGAGTTCGTCGACGGTGTTGCGTACCACCGGTGCGGCCTTGGCCGGCTCGACGGTGGCAGTGCGATCGCCACGTGCGGCCAGCGCCGACGGCGCCACCACGATCATGGCCACGGCCAGCAGTGCTGCGCCGCGCGGATACCGGGCGAAGACGGTGCCCCCTGAAGTTTCTCGCATGTCTAGACCATCCACGGATGTAGTGTGGGTTGAGTTGAAAGTGGTTCCCCGCCGCGAGTCTAGCATGGGCACGGGCGCCGCCAACCCGCGCCCGCGCGGGTCAGAAGACCAGCTGCGCCGAGCTGCACTGGATCGACTGCATGCTGACATCGGTGCGGCCCAGTTCCAGCCCGAGCAGGCTGGCCAGGGTATTGGTCAGCAGGGTGCCGACGCTGTTGAGCACCGGCTTGAGTGCCGCCAGCACCGGATTCAGCAGCGCGCACAGCAGGCCGCTGCAGGTCACGTTGTTGCCCGGGGTGGTCACGCCGCCGCCGTTCTGGCCGTCGAGGAATCCTGCCGGGGCGGTCTGGATATAGGACGCCAGGTTGGTGCGAACGCAACCGTTGTAGTCGATCAGGTTGCCCAGCAGGCTGTCGCAGCGGTTGATCAGCAGGCCGCCAACCAGCGAGCCAAGCAGGCCGTCGAGCAACCCAAGGCCCTGGCCGGTCACGGTGGTGCGGTAGCCCGTCCACACCGAGCCATCTTCCCAGCAGGTGGTCAGGCCAAGCAGGCACGGCTTGGGTACACCTTTGGGGACTGTCCAGTTGCCCAACGGTGCGAGGTTGCGTGACGGATCGCCATCGCGCAGCAACGGAATCACCTGGTCCACGTTGTAGCGCCCGCCGCTGGGGAAGGCGGCCTGCAGATAACGGTCGGCCAATGCCTTGGCGGTGTCATTGGCGTTCATGCCCTGCTTGGGCGAACTGAGCATGCCTGACAGCACGCGCAGCAGTTCGTTGACCAGATCGGACACGGCGGTGCCGACGGCCAACGGGTTGATCCGGGTCGAGCCGGTCTGGCCGGCCGCCAGGGTCAGGCTCTGCGTGCTGGTCAGCGCCGGCAGGGTGATCTTGTCGTTGATCAAGGGCTGCCCCAGCAGCTTCAACAGCTGCTCGTTCTGCAGGGTCGCGTCACAGACGTTGCTTTTGGAGAAACGATCGGCTGCGTTGACCTTGCCGACGCAGGCGCGCAGCACCGAGGAATCGACCTGGACGGTGGCCGTCGGTGGCGTCGCCCCGCACTGGATGCTGGTCAATGTTCCCATCGCATTGGCCACATCCACGTGCAGTGGCAGATGCAGGCGGGTGCCGAGCAGGTTCAACAGCGGACCGATCGCGAACAGGCGGTCGCTGTCGACGTCCACCATCAGCCGCACCTGCGCGTTGTACGCACGTGCGCCGACACCTCCGATGGCGATCGACGGCGGCTCCACCACGCCGGCCTTGATGTCGATGCCCAGCAGGTTCAAGCCCTGCACCTGCACGCCATTGCCATCGTTGGCGATGGAGATCGCGGCGGTGACAAGATCCAGCACATTGACCCGTGATTCCAGCGCGCTGCCGATGGTGCCGTCCGGTGAGATCACCTGCGCGAACAGGCCGCCGCCGCCGTTCTGGCTGCCCAGCAGAATATTGAGCTGGTTGATGTCCAGGCGGGTGCCGACCAGGTTGGACAGCGCCTGCAGCTGTACGCCGACGGCGGTCTCGCGGCCGACTACCGTGGCGGTGGCATTGACCAGCTGCGCCAGCGAGATGCGATTGATCGACAGCAGCCGGTTGAAGTCGGCCACGCTGAGGTCAGCGGTGACCGGGATGCCCAGTGCAGCCAGCAGCCCCGACGGGGTAATGGTGGCCTGCGCCAAGCCGTCGTAGGACAAGACCGTCGCGTTGGTGACGTCCAGGCCGACCAGGCGAAGGGTCGCCATCAAGGGGGAGTTGCCATTGGTGCGCAGCAGCTGCGAACCCACCGCGAACACCGCGGTGGGTTCCGAGCGCTTGGCCACGGCCTGCACGCGCAGGGTGGGCAACGTGCGGTTCTGGCCGAAGAACGGCAGCACGCCGCGTTCGGCAACGACGCGCACCGCGTTGCGCGGATTGCTGGCGTCCACGCTCGGGCTGAAGTGGTCTGCCGTTGCGCGGCTGGCATTCCAGTTGCCGCACTGGATCTGCACCTGGCCGCGGAAGCGGTTCTGCGAGAGTGCGCTCTGCCGGGCCGCACTGTTGTCGGCATTGCTGGCGTTGCACAGGTCGAGCCGTTGTGCGCCTGCCAACGCGGCCAGATCGACCACCTTCTGTGCATCGCGCTTGGCCCAGAACAGGAAGCCGATCTCGATCAGGCCGAGCATTGCCAGCAGCGCGATCATCACCAGCATCATGGTGACCGACATACCGCCGCGCGGGCGACTGAAGCTGATGTGGCGTGCTCGGTTCATGGCAGACCTCAGCGTCCGGATCGGGAGGATCCTGCGGACTTGGCGACGTCGGTTTCGAAGAATTGCGGGATGTCGTACTGGAAGCTCTTCAGGTAACGCGCGTAGCTGGATGTGGCCTGGTCGCCGAGGATCGGCAGGCGGGCGCCGGCTACCTCGCCGGAGGCCTGCAGGCGGAACAGGCTGCGGGTGGTGTCGCCGATCTGCGAGGTGTTGGGCCGCAACTGCGTGCCGCCGAAATCGGGTGCAGCTGCAGCTGCAGGGGCTGGCGGAGGCGGTGGAGCCTGTTCCTGCGATACGTCCACGGTGGCCAACGGCTCGCTGTGCAGAGGCGCGGCGGTCGGCGCGGGCGCAGCGCCGCCCAGCATCTGCCCGGTCAACGGTTGCTGCGGCGTCTGCGCCTGCACAACCGCAGCGAAAGACAAGCCGGCAAGCATCGGCAACAGGCAGCGGATCAGCGGCGTCGAGGTCATGGCGTGTTCCCGTTGGGATGGTCGGTGGTGCCGAAGCGTTCCAGCATCGAGGGTGGCAGTCGTGACGGGTCGCGTTGGTCCCGGCCATCGCGGCGGGGTTCGGCGGCCAGGCGCGGGCCTGCGGCGGGTGCGCTGGCGGTTACCGAAGCGACCGGTCGCGTCGCTGCCGCCGCAGCAGTGGCGGCTGCCTGCCGTTGCTGCAGCCGCGTACGGATCTGCAATGCCTGCTGCTCGACGCTGCGGCGCGTTTCCTCGCTGAAGCTGGCCTGCTGGGCCAGTCGTTCGACGGTGGCCGTGTCGCCACGCAGCAGCGCCCACAAGGCCAGGTTGGCGGTGGCTTTGGCGTTGCCCGGCGACAGTTCCAGCGCCTTGGCCAGCGGCTCGCGCGCCTGTTCGAAGCGACCGGCGCGCAGCCGTGCATAGCCGAGGTCGCCCAGGTAATCGGTGTTCAGGGGATTCAGCTGGGTGGCACGTGCGAGTGCCTGCTCGCCGCCGTCGTCATCATCACGGAGGGCGGCGATCAGGCCGATGCCATGCGCGGCGGCCGCGGCCTGTGGGCCGTTGCCGAGTTCGCGGTACAACGCCAGCGCCGCATCGATCTGGCCGGTCTGGCGCAGCGCATCAGCCTGCAGCAGGCGCAGTGCCGGGGTATCGCCGTAGCGCTGACGGAAGGCATCCACGTGCGCCAGCGAGGCGTACCAGGCGCCCTGCAGCTGCATGCGCTGGATCAGTTCCAGATAGGCGTTGCGACTGTCCTGCGGGGCCGGCGTCGGCTCGGCCAGGCTCGGCGCGCGCAGGTATTTCGGCGTGCTGGAGCTGCAGCCGGCAGCGGCGGCAACCAGGGCAAGCAACAGGCAGGCGGGGCGCAGGACAGGCATGAAGGTCATCCCATTTTCGACAAGGTAGTGGCCAGCGCGACCAGCGCCGGTCCGGCCAGCACCAGCATCAGTGCCGGCAGCAGCGTCAGCATCATCACCACGGTCATCTTCACCGAGAGCTTGCCGACCTTTTCCTTCAACGCGTTGCGGCGCTGCTCGCGCAGGCGGATGCTGAACTGGCGCAGCGGTTCCTGCACGGCACCGCCATGCGCGTGCACCTGCAGGATCAACTGCACGAGGCTGGACAGGTCGTCGTCGCCGTATACATCGCTCAGCCGCCGCAGGGACTGCGCGCGCGTGCGTCCGTGGGTGTAGGAGACATTTGCTTCCTGGATTTCCCCGCCCAGTACCGGCAGTGCGTCGCGCAGCTTGTCACCCAGTGTCTGCAGGCTCTGATCCATGCTGAAGCCCACGCCCTGCAGCAGCCGCAGCAGGTCGATCAACAGCGGTAGTTCATTGTTCACGGCACGCCGCCGCCGCTTGACCCACGCACTGAGCGCGAACTTCGGCAGCAGCAGGCCGGCGGCCAGCGCGCCGATCACCACCATTATCCTGGACAGTCCCGTGGCATCGCTGATCGCCAACGCAATACCCAGCACCAGCACCGCCAGCAGCAGGCGCAGGCCCAGGTAGATGGCGGTGCCGCGGCGGGTGTTCCAGCCAGCCAGGTCCAGCAGCAGGCGATCTTCACCGGCCAGCAGGGCCGTTTCCAGGCGGCCGCCGCTCAGTCCGCGACCGAACTGCTCCAGCCAGCCGAGTGAATCCTTGCGCGCATCGGTACCGGCCTCATCGCTTTCGCGTGGACGCAGCGCCGTTTTCAATGTTGCCGCGCTGCGGTCCTCGCGATGGCCGCGTACCCAGCTGCCAAGCCCCAGCAGGGCCACACCGGCAGCCAGCACCAGCAGGGCGGCCACGAACCAGATGCTGGCGCTCATTGGATGCCTCCTGTGTGGACGGGGATGTTCATAGCGATTTGGCCAGGCGGTACAGCAGGAAGGCGCCGGTCAGTTCCATGCACAGGGCGATCAACAGGATCTTGTGGCCCAGCGGATCGTGCAGCACCGGCTGGAAGAACTCGGGGCTGGAGATCGCCATCAACACCGCGCTGGCCGGTGGCAGCAGGCCCAGTACCCAGGCCGACATGCGGGTTTCAGACGTGGTCGCGGCCAGCTCCTGCTGGGCCTGTTCCAGGTCACGCATGAAGTCGCCCATGCGCTGCAGGATCTGGTCGGCACGGCCACCGATGCGCACGCTCACGCCCATCACCACCGCCAGTACCTTCAGCACGTCCATGCGGTAGGGCTGTGCAGCGAGGTTGAGCGCGCGGTCCAGGTCCATGCCGCCACGGGCATAGCGCACGGTGGTGTCGAGCAGGCCACGCAGTGGTGCGTTGGTCTGCATCGAGGCGACCTGGAAGGCGGCCTGCAGGCTGTTGCCGAGTGCGGTCAGGCGTACCAGGTTGTCGAGGAAGTCCGGAAGCTGGTGCAGCAGCTGCGCCTGCAGCTTGCCGGTGCGGCGAATCAGCCACAGCCAGCAGCCCAGCAGGTACAGCAGCAGGGTGAGCGGGAACATCCAGGCAGTACCCAGGCGCAGCACCGCGAATGCGGACAGGGCGATGCCCGGCAGCAGCATCAGCAGTGGCAGCTTCCAGCCCGGCGTCAGGCCGGCACGTTGCAGCTGTCCGTCCCAGGGCAGGGTACGGCGACCCGGCGCAGGCAGCGGTGCCTGCCGTGCCGCGTCGTTGGCGGTGCTGGCGCCAGGGCCGGTGCCGCGCGCCAGCTGCTGCTCGGCATGCTGCAGGGACGCCTGGCGCTGTTCGCGGGTGCTGGCGGTGCCCCACAACCACACGGCCAGCGCCAGCAGCACCGACACGATGCTCAGCACACCCAGCAGCAGGCCGGTACTCATGCTCAGAAGTCTCCGTAGAGGGATTCGCGCAGCAACTGCCGGAACGGCTCCAGCTTGTGCGAATGCGGTTGGAAGCCGAGGCCGATCCAACGGTCGGTTTCCTTGCCGCTGCCATCGATCTGCACTTCGTGGCGGAACATCTCCTGGGTGGTGATCAGGTTGTCGCTGACACCGGTGATTTCGGTGATCGACACCAGCACGCGGCGGCCGCTGCCCAGGCGCGAGATCTGCACGATGAAGTCGATGGCACTGGCGATCTGACGCCGCAGGCTGTCCTCGCTGCCCTGGAAGCCGGCGAAACCGGCCAGCATCTCGATGCGGTACAGGCAGTCGCGCGGCGAGTTGGCGTGGATGGTGGCCATCGATCCGTCATGGCCGGTGTTCATTGCCTGCAGCATCTCCAGCACCTCGGCGCCACGCACCTCGCCTACCACGATGCGGTCGGGGCGCATGCGCAGGCTGTTGCGCACCAGGTCGCGGATGCTGACCGCGCCCTGGCCCTCGGCGCCACCGATGCGGCTTTCCAGGCGCACCACATGCGGGTGGTTGAGCGAGAGCTCTGCGGTGTCTTCCACGGTGATGACGCGTTCGTTGGCCGGCACATAGCTGGCCAGCGCATTGAGCAGCGAGGTCTTGCCCGAGCTGGTGCCGCCGGAGACCAGGATGTTGCAGCGGCCCAGCACCATCGCCTTCAGCAGCGCCTGCATCGGTGCATCGAAGGTGCCCTTGGCCAGCAGCTCGTCGGGGGTGAAGGGGTCCTTGCGGAACTTGCGGATGGACACCATCGGCCCGTCCACCGCCAACGGCGAGATGATCGCGTTGAGGCGACCGCCATTGGGCAGGCGCGCATCGACCATCGGATTGGAATCATCCAGGCGGCGGCCGAGCGGGGCGATGATGCGGCGCAGGATGCGCAGCAGGTGCGTGTCGTCGGTGAAGCGCTGTGGCGCGCGTTTGAGCTGCCCGCCCTGGGACACATGCACATCCTTGAAGCCATTGATCAGGATGTCTTCGATGGTGGGGTCATGCAGCAGGTCATCGAGCGGGCCGAACCCGGTCAGCTCCTTGACCAGGCCTTCGGCCACCACCTGCATTTCTTCTTCGTTGATGGGGATGCGCCATTCCTGGATGAAACTGACCGTCTGCACCTCCACCCAGCGGGCGATGGTGTCAGGGGCCCAGGAATCGATGTCGATGCGCTCGTCTTCGATGCTGTTGAGCAGGTGCTCGTGCGCGGCCGACAGCACCTTCTGGTACTGCTCGGTCTGTGCGAACGGCAGGCTGCCCGGTGCATGTTCCGGCACCGAGTTGCGGGCGACAACGTGCGGGAACGGGGTCACTTTGTCTTCCATTGCGATCCACCCAGGGCAAGGGCAAGTCTTTCCCGCAGGCCATGCGCCTGGACCGGGCAGGCAGCCGGATCCAGGCGTTGCACCAGCGGGGCGAGGGCACGCAGGTACGGGTCGCGCGGCGCATCCTGCAGCAGCAGATGACCATGGCTGGCAGCCGTGCGTACCCGTGGCCGCTCGGGCAGGGTGGCCAGCAGCGGCAGCTCGAAGCGGCGCGCGATCTGTTCGGGGCTCATGCCACTGTTGTCGTCGTGGCGGTTGATCAGCAGCTGCAGCCGCTTCTCGCGATCGCGCTGGCCGGAAAGGTGCTTCAGGGCGTGGTCCAGCGACACCAGCGTGGCGATCGATGCATCGGCCACCAGCCAGATTTCATCAGCCTGGTCCAGCAGCAGCGGTGGCAACTGCCGTAGCGGACAGCCGCCGGCATCGCACAGCACGCTGGCGAACACGCTGCGCAGGCGCTGCAGCAGCGCGCCAGGGTCGGACGGCGGCAGCGCGTCGCTGCCACTGGCGCGATCAAGCAGGACCAGGCCGCTGGGATGCCGGGCCATCGCGGTGCGCGCCAGGGTGGCATCGATGCGGCTGGCATTGCGCAGCGCATCTTCGTAGTGGAAGCGGCTGTCCAGGTTGAGGTACAGGGCGAGGTCGCCGGCCGGCTGCGCCAGCTCCATCAGCAGCCCGTCCTGCACCGCTGCATCGCCCTGGGCCAGGGTATGGGTCTGTTGTGCGAGCACCGACAGATGTGCAGCCAGGGTGCTGGTGCCGACGCCGGCGCGCACGCCCAGCAGCACGATCAGCCGCGCCTTGTGCGCCTGCTGTGCGCTTGCGGCGGGCCGCGGTGACAGGGCGCGACGCAGGGCGGCCTCGATGCCGGTGTTGTCACTGTCCAGGTCCAGCACATCGCGCAGGCCGGCGCGCAGTGCCATCACCACACCTTCAACCTGACCGGCGCTGGTGGCGCCCACCGCCACCAGGGTCAAGTCGGGCTGGGTCTGCTGCAGCTGCTGGGCAAGCACCGTCGATGCCGACGCATGCTCCGGGCGGAAGTCGAGCAGAACCAGGTTCTGCGGGCCACGCTGCAGGTCCTGTGCCGAGGTCGGCTCGCCGCTGTCCTGCCAATGCAATGCCGTGGCCGGCGGCAGCTTGGCAGCCAGGCGCGGCAGCAGTTCACGGTCGATCCCGTACAGGACCAGATTCATCGGTGGTCCTTGCGGGTGCAGCGGCAGGGCAGTGGCGTAGGGCATGGGCGTGGTACCGGGGACGTCATGTGGGTCAGCGCGAGAAACCGGGCACCGGGTCGCGGCTGATCGGGCCAAGCAGCCACGCGCCCCATTCGGGCATGTTCGGCTTGGCCTCGCGATCGCCGGGCAGCGGCAGTTCGGTATTGCGGGCAATCGGCTGTACCAACCGCGGCGTGACGATGATCACCAGTTCCTTGTCCTGGCGCTTGTAGTCGAAGTTGCGGAAGAACGTACCGATGATCGGCAGGTCACCGAGCAGGGGAATCTTGTTGACCGTCGACGCCACGGTGGAACTGACCAGGCCGCCGATGACGAAGCTCTCGCCATCGCCAAGCTCGACAGTGGTATCTGCGCGGCGGGTGGTGATCGAAGGGATCTGCACGCCGTTCAGCGCGATCGAATTGGTGTAGTCCAGGTCGCTGGCTTCCGGCGCGACCTTCAACGCAATGCGGTTCGGTGAGAGCACGGTGGGGGTGACGGTCAGGCCGATGCCGAACGGCTTGTAGGTGACCGTGGTCGTGCCGAGCCCCTGCGGCTCCAGGATCGGCAGTTCGCCACCGGCCAGGAAGCTGGCGCTCTGCCCGGACAACGCAACGAGGGTCGGCTCGGCCAGCACGCGCGCCATGCCGTTGGCCTGCAGCAGGTCGACGTCCGCGTTCCACAGGCCCTTGGTCGAACCAAACACCAGCCGGAACGCCGAGGAGATCGGCGATTCGCTTTCGTTGCTGGACTCGCCTTCCTTCATGCCCGGGAGGATGCCGGTGTTGCCTGGCAGCTGCCCACCCGGTCGGGCGAATCCATAGGCGAAGCCGCCGTTGCGGTTCTGGAAGTTGATGCCGATCTGCTTCAGCGCCGTCTTGTTGAATTCGACCACCTTGACCTCGACCTGCACCACGCCGCCGCTGCTGATGGTGGAGGCGTCGGCCAGGGTGCCGTCCTTGCCCAGCGCCATCACTGCGGTCTTCTGCTCCTGCATGTGCGCCAGCACGCTGTCGCTGCTTCCCTGCAGGAGCCCTTGATGGTCCTGTTGGGTGAACACCAGCCCGCTGGAACCGGTATCGGCAGCGCCTTGCACGGCACTCTGCACGCGCACCTGCACACGCTGCGGTTCGCTCTGCTTGCGGTGCCACAGCAGCAGGGTGGTGGTGCCCGGTGCTTTGCCGACCAGCAGTGCCTGGCGCGCGCCGCGCAGCATCACGATGTCAGCCACGCCGGGGTCGGCGATGGCAACCCGTTCCAGGTCGGCCGGCAGCGTCCATGGCCGTTGTTCGCGGGTCTGCAGCAGCAGATCGTCGGCAGCCACGCTCGCACCCGGTGCCAGCAGCACCAGCAGCAGGGCCAGCCAGCGCTGGCGGACAGTGGGGCGTAGGCAGTAGCGACGTTCAGTCATGTGTGCTCTCGGCATGGGTCAAAGGGAGCCACGGGGGGCGGCGGTGTCGCCGCGGATGATTTCGATGCCCGCCGGTCGCGGTGTCGAGCGACGCTGCACCGGTGCGCGCGTCGGCGTTTCGTGGGCGTTGCGCTGCACGCTGCTGCTGCGGCCAGCCAGTGCGTCGCCATCCAGGCCGGCATAGGCGTTGTTCTCCGGTCGCTGCAAAGCCTGCTGCTGTTCGTTGTCCAGGCCAAGCACCGGGTCCAGCACGCCGCGCGCCTGCGGGAACAGCGCCAGGTCCGGCAGACCGGTATCGGCGGGATTGCGCAGGGCGAGGAACAGCTTGCCCTGCTGCGCGCCGAGCAGCAGGCGGTTGGCGTCGGCCACCGGTACCGCCAGCACCGCGGTGCGTGCCGGCTGCGTGGCATCGCTGCCGCTTCCGTTGCTGTGAGTGCTGCTGGAACCATTGGTGATATCGGCCGCGCGTGAGTCGTTGTGCGCCGTGGCCGGTGCCTCGCCCTGGCTGCTCGTGTGCGCTGCCGCGATGTCCTGCTGGCCGTAGCTGAGCACGCGCAGGCGTGACAGCAGCAACCGCGTCTGTGCGATGTCCTGCTGGCCGTTGTAGCTGGTAGCGGCGCTGCGCAGGTTGAGGAACACGTCGACGAAATCGCCGGGCAGGATGCGGTTGCCTGCCGCGACCAGCTCATCGACCGGCACCGCCAGTGCCCGTTCACCCGGCCGCAGCTGCAGCGAGAAGCCCTGCGCGAGCAGGCTGGCGCCAATCGCGCTGCCCTCGCTGATGTCCTGTACCGGCACCTTGCCGACCACCGCTGCCAGGTCGGCCACCGCCCCCGGCACTTCTGCGGTGCGTTGTGTCAGCCGCACGCCATTGGCGCTGATCGGCTCGCCGGCGGGTAGCCGCGCGGTGGCTTCAACGACACTGAAGGTCTGCGCATCGGCCTTTACGATCGTGCTCGGATTGTCCGCCGAGGCCGCCGGCTTGCGGCCGATCACGAAGGCGACCACGGCGAGCAGCACCGCGAGTGCAATCAGGGCGATGGCGGCGATGCGGGTCAACTTGAGCATGAAGAACGTCTCCTGTACCGATCGTCAGTTGCTGCCAAGGTCCAGCTGGGCGACCGCGACGCTGCGAATGGGGGCGCCCATCACCCAGCCATAGAGCGTGGCGGTGCCGGGCAGGAAGGGGTGGGCGTTATAGTCGTAGCTCACGGTCACGGTCATGCATTGCACCGTCGCCAGGCCGGCGCAGGGCGCCTGCGGCGAGACCACGATGGCACCGGCGCCGCCAGCGCTGCAGTCGGGGTTCTGCCTGGAAAACTGCAACAGCCATTGCATGGAGCGGCGGGCCGCCAGGCAGGCTGCGGTGCGCCGCTCGCCGGCGCTGCCATAGCGCAGCGAAGCGCGCGCGCCCTCGGCCGAGGCCGTGGCCAGGGTCTGCTGCGCGGCCATGATCAGCACGCCGGAAAAGGTGAACAGCAACAGCGGCACCAGGCCGAGAAGCAGCATCAGTGCGAATTCGATGCTGGCCACGCCGCGTTGGCGGCGACGTGCGAACGCTTTCATGCCACGCCTCCATAAGTGGTTGCCAATACCCAGCCAATCGCAGCGAAGGCCAGATAGGCCGCGTAAGGAATGCCCTGGCGCCCCGCGCGCGCAGCGTGCAGTTCGCGCAGTGCAGGGTGCCCATTCCAGTGCGTGCTGGCGCGATTTACCTGCATCTGCAGGCGCAGCGGCAGGTGACCGGCCAACTGCCGTCCGACGATCACCAGCATGGCGTGGGCGCCTGCGGCCAGGCTGGCAAGCACCCATACCGGCAGCAATGCCTTCCAGCCCAGCAGCAGGCCGAGCACGGCGAAGAACTTCACATCGCCGGCGCCCATCCAGCGCACCGCGTAGAACGGCAGCAGAGCCAGCAGGCCAAGTGCCGCGCCCAGCAGGTGTGGCGCCCAGGTCGTGCGCGTTGCATTGAACTGTTCGGCGATGATCAGTGGCACGGCGATCGCGCACGCGGCCAGCAGCCAGGTGTTGGGCACGCGGCGGGCGTACAGATCGCTGATCGCGATCCGCAGGCACACTCCCATGGCCAGCAATCCCAGCAGTGTCATCGCACACCCTCTTCGTCCGTCATTGGACAGTTGCAGACCCCTTCATCGGCCACCGCGGTCGCCATCGAAGCGACCGCAGGTGCTGCACCCCGCGCGACGGCTAGGTGGTGGTGGCGTCGGTGGCGATGGCCTGCAGGCGGGTGAACAACGTGGTGAAGAATGCGGTGATCTGGGTTCTGCCCACCACGATCAGGATGCCGGCGATCACGGCGGCCAGCAGCCCGTATTCGAGCGCGGTCACGCCATCTTCTTCTTTCAGGAACTTGCGGATCGATGCGTTCATGACGGTTGTCTCCCTCTACCTGTCAGTTGCTGCAGGAAACCTGCATGGGCGGTGGCCCGGCTCCGCCGGGACCGTCCGTAGGCCTCTGCCATCCTGGCGGAGGAGGCACGGCGGGCAATCCCGCTGTGCTCAAGCAGGGTGATCATTCCCAGGCAGGGCAGCGGCCGCGCAACCGCGACCGCACGGCACCAGGCCGGTGGTCGAAACGGTATGTCGTACGTGCATGGTCATGCTGTCCCCCTGGGTGTGGCCGCTATCTGCGTGCCCGATCACCGTGTATTCGACTTTGCCTGAATGGCGGTTCCCTGCAACCGGAACCTATATGCAAATTCGGCAGATTCGTTGAATTCCTGAATATTCCGATCACGATCTGTGACGTAAATCCGTTCCTGCGCAAAACGATTCATGCTCGTGCAGATAATGTGAGGTCGATCTGCGCGCATGCGAAAACCATGCCAATCGCAAACACAATTTCTTCACGCAGCCGATAATCCGTCAGCCTTGAAACATCCTGTTTACGGCCGCGGATTATCGGGCATACTCGCATTCAAGGTTTTGCATTTTCATGGATGGACGCGCGTTCTACGCAGCGACCATCACGGCAACGGACGATGCTCTTGGAAACGGCGTGCGCCCTGTCAGGCAGTGGGGGCGGGGTCGTGCAGCAGACCAAACGGGGGACGACACTGTCATGGTCGATGGTGGGGTGGAAGACAACGACGACGGCGATCTCAGGTCGATCGACCTGGCCACGCTGAGCGGCGTGCTCCGCGTGTGCGATGTGGAGCTGTTGCTGCTTGATGGCAATGGTCCGCGCGCGGCATTCGCTTCGCGCGTTCACGAGGAAGCCCTGTTCTGCAGCATCACCTGCGGCTTCCATTGTCGCGGCCGATTCATGCTGCCCCCCGACTGGGCGATGCTCGGTTACCTGCACACCACCGACGATGCACTGAGCTGGTGCCATGGCGTGCCGCTGACGCCGGGAATGGCTTTGGCCGTGATGCCCGAAGGCATCAGTGAGTTCACGCTCAGCCCCGGCACGCAGATGACGCTGATGCTGGTGCCGGTCGCGCGCGTGCAGCGCAAGCTGACCGAATTGAGCCTGCGCAGCACGCCACCGGCGGGGCAGGCACTTTCGTTGTTCAACCTCGGCGATGATGCAATGCCTCTGGTACGCCATTACCAGCAGCTGCATGCACAGCTGGGGCAGGGCGGTGCGCTGCAGCCGGAAGAAACCGAGCGCCTGCTGCATGAGCATATCCAGGCGCTGCTCGGTGCAGGCCCAGCCGACCGGCCCAGCTGCAGTCGCGCCCGCCGCACGCATTACCTGATCGCGCAGCGGGCGGAGAACTTCATGCGCCTCAACCTGCGGCGCAATATCTACATGAATGAAATCTGCGACGCCGCCGGCGTCAGCGAACGCGGCCTGCGCTATGCGTTCGAGGATCTGTTCGGCACCTCGCCGAATCGCTACCTGTCGATGCTGCGGCTGTGCGCGGCCTGCCGCAGCCTGTCGATGGCCGATTCCAACCGGCGCTCGGTCAAGGCCATCGCGCTCAGTTGCGGGCTGTGGGACCTGTCGCGCTTTGCCGACAACTACCGCAAGGTATTTGGCGAACTGCCACGCGACACCCTGATGCGCGCGCCCGCACAGCTAGGCCAACCCGCCTGAAGGCATCGGCCGGGCTGCCGCCCGGCACCCGCCAAATCCTAAAGCCAACGCCTAAAGCCAAAGCAACAGCCGGCTCTGGGTCTTCTGTGGGCTGGCGGGGCGGTGTGGGCTTGCAGGACACGCCGTAAACCCATCCATGGGGGCTCGATGGCGCCATCCATGGCGCCAACGGTCCTGCAAGCCCACACCGCCCCACCCCTGACAGTTTCCCGAGGGCGGTGGGATTGGCCATCGCGCATTCGAAAGCGTGAGTGAATCTTCGATTCTGATTGATTATTTCGATCTAAATGAAAAATGGTGATCCGACTTTCCCCTCAGCCGGGCATGGCCCGGCTCTACTACAACGCGTGCAGGAAACTGTCGAAGGCGGGGTGGGTCCGGTTGCGGGGGCGTGAGCGCCATGGATGGCGCGACCGAGCTTACATGGACGTACTTGCAGCGTCCCCCGCAGCCGGACCCACCCCGCCATCCCCCAGGAACCCAGCTTTTGCCGTTGCTGTTGCCTTTGACGTGGCCTCTGCGGGTGCCGGGCGCAGCCCGGCCAGCCCTCCCTGCCGGTTTTGCATATGCGGCTGCCGAATCCGGCCGTGGATTTGCCGGAATGCGCGATTGCCCTGCCGGAATGAAGTGCTCAGCCCTCGCTGAAAGGCGCGAAATGTCAGTCACCTGCCTAACGGCAAGTCCACTGACATTCAAGTTGTCCGCCTACGGGGGAAATGCTCATGAACCGCATCTACCGGCGTGTATGGAACCGCCAGCTCAATGCTCTGGTTGTGGCCTCGGAACTGGCCACCGGCGATAGCGGTGGTACCGCACCGCGCGACCGCCGTGCCAGCCTTCTGGTGCCCAGCACCCTAGCCCTGGCACTGCTGTGCGTGCTGGCCAGCGGGCCTGCGGCGGCAACAGAGTCCAGCCAATCGCTGCGCGATCTGCAGGCATTGGCAGCCAAGTACACCCAGCCGATGCCGGTGAAGGTCGATGCCGAGGTGGCGCTGGCAGCGGCCGCACGACAGGCCCAGGCAAACCCGGCGATCAGTGCGAACGCACGCGTCGGCCTGCAGCTGAGCACGACCTCGCTGCCGGTGGTGCGCGACGTCCTGCCGGCCACCGTGCAGGTCAAGCTGGCCGCCGGCGCCACGCCGCGCCAGGTGACCGCACCGGCGCTCGGCGCCGACGTGCGCGCCAACATCGGCGTCGGCAACGCAGCCTCCGCCCGTGTCGATGCAGCGCTTGCCGCGAACGTCGCACCGGCCGCGCAGGCACCGTTGGGCCTGTCTGCCAATGCGGCAGCAAAGGCCAACGTCGGTATCGCCGGTACGCCGATTGCCAGCGTCGATGCCGGCACCCAGGTTGCCACCGCCGTGACTGCAACGCCGTCCGGGCTGAAGGCGGCCGTCGACGGCAAGGTCGATTCGCAGCTGGGCGTGGCCGGCAACCATATCGAAGGACAAGGCCAGGCCGGTGCCACCGCCGCGGTCACACTGCCGGCCAAGGAAGAGTTGCCGGGCGACACCGATGACCGCGCGATCACCGCCGCGTTCGATGCCGGCGTAGCGGGCAAGGTGCGCGTGCAGGGCAAGGACGGCGAAGAACTCGTCGCTGATCGCAACCTCAAGCTGGCCGGCACCGCAACCGTCGCCGCACAGAACAGCGCGCTGGGCCTGGGCGGCCTGCTCAACGGTGTCGGCACTGCGCTGAACGGCGTTGGCAGCGCTGTCGGCAGCCTGCTCAACGGCGATCTCAACGGCACTGTCGGCAACCTGACCGGCGCCGTCGGCGGTCTGGTCGGCAACACCCTGGGCAGCCTCGGCCTGACCTCGCCGTCGGCCATCCCGCCGACCAGCCCGAAGGCGCCCGCAGCCGCCGACCCGAATGCGGGCCTGGTGATCGGCACTGGTGGCCTGGTGGGTGGTGTCACCGAACTGCTCGGCCCGACCACCGCCAGCCTGTTCGGCGGCACCGGCTACCTGTCCAACGGCAACCTCAAGCTCAGCACCGCCAACGTCATGCAGACCTATTCCACGGTCAGCGTGCTCGGCCTGCCGGTGGTCAATGCCACGCCGGTCGGCACTACGCTCAATGGACTGGGCGGCGCGGTCACCGGTGGCAGCTCGCACCTGACCCTGATCGGTGGCGTCACCTCCGACAGCTACATCTACAACATCAACAACGGCAATCCCGGCGGCCTGCTGGGCCTGCTGCTGCCCAAGGATTCGCCGGCCTGGGCGGCCAAGTGCCTGGACATCGGCCTGGCCGACATCTCCTGCTGGGCGGTCAACGCCGCGCAGGACTACCAGGTGCTGATGGGCGATGGCGCTTATGCCAACGGTTCGAAAGAAGTGGTGATCGGCGCCAATGCCCGCCATGAGCTGCCGAAGGTCGATGCCAGCGTGGCCTTCCCCGGTGCGGGCGCCAATGATCCGACCGATCCGACCGGCGTTCCCACCGCCGACTACGCGGCGCGCATGGGGCACTCGGTGGTGGTCGGTGACAGCGCCAGCGGCACCGCCAACGGGCAAACCCTGCTCGGCGCGGAGAGCACCTCCAACCAGGCCAATTCGGTGGCACTGGGTTACCGCTCGGCCGCACTTCGTGGCGCCCAGGCCAGCTACAGCGCCTACGGCCTGACCGCAGCACAGGTGTCGGCCGGTGAAGTGTCGGTAGGCACCGCCGGTGGTGGCGAGCGGCAGATCACCAACCTCGCGGCCGGCAGCGCCAACACAGATGCGGTCAACGTGGCCCAGCTGAAGGGCGCCATCAGCCAGATCGATGCGGTTGGCGCAGCGGCGGTCACCTATGACCTGGATGGTGCAGGCGACCCCAACTACCGCCGTGTCACCCTCGGCAATGGCACCGGCACCACCACCATCGGCAACCTGGCCGCCGGCGCGGTCAACGCCACCAGCAGCGAGGCGGTCAACGGTGCGCAGCTGTTCGCCAGCAACGACACCATGGCGAAGTTCTTTGGCGGACGCGCAGCATTCGATCCGCTCACCAGCACGTTCACCGCACCGCTGTTCGAGATCAGCACCATCTCCACCGGTGGCGCCGTGGCCTCGGGGCTGTATGACAACGTCACCGACGCCTTCGATGCGGTGGACGGCTCGCTGGTCAACCTCAACACGCAGATCAACGACATCCGCAACACCGGCACCAAGTACCTGCGGGTGAATTCGACCGGTGCTGAAGCTGTGGCCAGCGGCGCCGAATCGATCGCCGTCGGTGCCGGCGCCAGCGCAACTGCAGCCAACGCCATCGCCGTCGGCGCCGGTAGCCTGGCCGATCGTGCCAACAGCGTGTCGATCGGTGCCGCAGGCGCCGAACGCCAGGTCACCAACGTCGCCGCCGGTACCGCCACCACCGACGCGGTCAACCTGGGCCAGTTGCAGGCCTCGGAAGAGGGCGCGCTGCGCTACGACGTCAACGGCGACGGCAGCGTCAACTACGGCAGCGCCACGCTCGGCCAGTCCGGCACGGCCACCACGCTGCGCAACCTCGGCCCGGGCCAGATCAGCGCGGCCAGCAGCGAAGCGATCAACGGTGCGCAGCTGTTCGCGGCCAACCAGACCGTGGCCACCCACCTCGGCGGCGGCGCTGCGGTGGATGCCAATGGCGTGGTGACCGCACCGACCTACACGCTCAACAACGTCGCCGCCAATGGCACCGTCAGCCAGGGCAGTTACAACGACGTCGGCACGGCCTTCGATGCGGTCAGCAATTCGCTGGCCAACGTTGCAGACCAGACCGATGACCTGGACAAGCGCGCCGTGAAGTACGACGTGGATGGGAGTGGCAACGTGGTCGATACCGTGACCCTCAGTGGTACCGGCGGTGCACCGGTGAAAGTCACCAACGTGGCTGCCGGCAGCATCCTGGCGGGCAGCAGCGATGCCATCACCGGCGACCAGCTGTTCAGCACCCACCAGACCGTGGCCAGCTACTTCGGTGGCAGCACCGTGTACAACGGCAGCACCGGCCTGTGGACCGCGCCGACCTTCAACATCTCCACCATCGCCACCGATGGCACCATCACCGGCAACGACTACAGCAACGTCACCGCGGCGTTCTCCGCCGTGGATGGCTCGCTGCGGGTGCTCAACCAGCGCATCAGCAACGGTGGCGGCAGCCCATACCTGGCGGTCAACTCCACTGCCGCAGCGGCGACGGCCACCGGTGCCGAAGCACTGGCGGTCGGCCCGCAGGCCAGTGCAGCGGGCGCGGGCAGCGTGGCGGTCGGCAACGGCGCCAATGCCAGCGCAGGCAACAGTGTTGCGCTGGGTGCAGGCTCGGTGGCCAGCGTCGGCGCGCAGACCGGCTATACCGGTGCCTATGGCCAGACCGGTGCCAGCAACTCGTCCGGTGAAGTGGCGGTGGGCAGCAGCGGCAGCGAGCGCAAGGTCACCCACGTGGCCGATGGCTCAGACGACCACGACGCGACCAACGTCGGCCAGCTGAAGAACGGCGTGAACTACGCCATCGATCAGTCCAAGTCCTACACCGACCAGAAGATCCAGAACATCACCAACGTTGCCGGCAGCTTCCGTGCCAACAACAGCAACAACCTGGCCGATCCGTCCGCCAGCGGTGCCAACTCCGCCGCAGGCGGTGCCGGCTCCACCGCTGCCGGGGCGAACTCGACCGCACTGGGCAACGGTTCGCAGGCACAGGCCGACAACTCGGTGGCGCTGGGTGCAGGCTCGGTCGCCAACCGCGCCAACACGGTGTCGGTGGGGGCAGCCGGTGCCGAACGCCAGGTGGTCAACGTGGCCGATGGCTCGCAGGCAACGGATGCGGTCAACGTGCGTCAGCTGCAGGCTTCGCAGCAGGGCACGATCCGCTACGACACCACCACCAACGGCGCCACCAACTACAACAGCGTGACCCTGGGCAGCACCAGCAGTGGCCCGACCACGGTGCGCAACGTCGCCGCCGGCACCGCCGGTACCGACGCAGTCAATGTCGACCAGCTGAAGTCGGGCATGGCGCAGACGCTGGACTGGTCCAAGGCCTACACCGATGAGCGCATGGGCGGCTTCGAACGCGACCTGCGCAAGACCGACAACCGCGCCTCGGCCGGTATCGCCTCGGCGATGGCAACCGCGTCGCTGCCGCAGCCCAGCGAAGCCGGCCGCAACATGGCCTCGATCGCTGCCGGCAGCTACAACGGCGAATCCGGCGTGGCCCTGGGCATCTCCGGTGTTTCCGAGGGCGGCCGCTGGATCTACAAGTTCAGTGGTTCCACCAACAGCCGTGGCGAGGCCGGTGTGGCCGTCGGTGCCGGCATCCAGTGGTGATCGCCCGCGCCGGGTCGCATTCGCGGCCCGGCGCAGAGCGCAACGTCTACAGGGGAATGACATGAAACCGCATCGCATCGCTCGCAGTGGTCGCGTCGCCGCCACGCTGGGCCTGATCCTGGCTGCAGGGCTGCTGGTTGCCTGCCGCAGCCACGCACCGGCCGCCGACGGTCCCGCCGGCAGCACTGCCGTCACCTTCCCGGAGGCCAGCAAGGCCTCGCTGAAGGAAGGCATCTATCCCGATATCGCCGATCTTCGCCGCTTCGCGCCGGGCATGAGCAAGCGCCAGCTCTATTCGCTGCTGGGTACGCCGCATTTCAATGAAGGCATGTGGGGCGTGCGCGAGTGGAACTACCTGTTCAACTTCCGCACCGCACAGGGCGCCGAATACTTCACCTGCCAGTTCCAGGTGCGCTTTGACAACAAGGGCATCGCCCAAGGCGGCTACTGGAAGCCTGAATCGTGCGCTGCCGTACTCGACCCGCCGCGTCCGCCTGCACCGCCACCGCCGGCGCCCTTGCCGGAGCAGCCGCTGCGACTGGCTGCCGATGCGCTGTTCGGTTTCGACAGTGCGGTGCTCAGTGCCACCGGCCAGCAGGCAGTGCAGGGCGTGCTGGCGCAGGTGCGTGAGGCCAGCCAGGTGCAGTCGATCCAGGTGGTCGGCTACACCGACCGCATCGGCAGCGCTGCCTACAACCAGACGCTGTCGCAGCGGCGTGCCGAGGCGGTGCGCATGGCGCTGGTACAGGGCGGCGTATCAGCGGCGAGCATCAGTGCCGAAGGTCGGGGCGCGGCGGAACCGCTGGTGCAGTGCGACCAACGCAACCGGCGCGAACTGATCGCCTGCCTGGCGCCCAACCGCCGGGTGCAGATCGCCGGCGTGGCCCGAGCGCATTGAATCCCCGTGCCGGGGTCCGCCCCGGCATCCCGAGTCCCCCCTGTTCTGCCGGCAGGACGTGGAAACGTCTCCCCCGTTTTCCACGCCTGCCGGTGGGCAGGTTTCTTCCCTGGTGCACCTGATGAATGCCCAATTCCTGCCCTTGTCCATGAAGACGGAAGCCACTCTCAGCGTGTACGGCCAGCTCGGCAACCATGCGGTCGTGCGCATTCCCGGGCGCCGGCTGCCGGGCCTGATCCTGCAGGCCGACACCGTTGCCGGCTTCCTCACCCAGCTGCAGGAGGCGCAGGCCTGCCTGCGCAGCGGCCGCGCGCAGCGCGCCGACGCCGAGCTGGACATGCTGGTCGACATGCTCGAGCAGTGGTACGCGCTCATCGAATCGCGGCTGGCCGATGCAGGCGAGGCGCTGTAGAGAAGAGGGGACGGAGGGGATCAAGTCGTTTCCCGCACAGCCGGGGCATGAACGAATTGATCCCCTCCGTCCCCCTTTCTGTTGCTAGGCGCGGGCGCGGATCATCCAGCAGGCGGTCTCCACCCGCACGCGATCCCCTTCGATGAACGGTGCGAACGCGGCCAGCGCCTGCTGCAGCAGCGCATCGGCGGGTTCGGCCGGCAGCGCACGCAGGGCCAGGCCCACGGGCCCAAGCTGGCCGACGTAGCTGGCCAGCGCGTCACGGGTGAGGAAACAGGTCAGGTCCAGCGGCGACACGTCCACGTCCTGCCATCCGGCACTCTGCAGCAGCCGACGCACCCGCTCGCCATCGGCGAAGGCGAACTGTCCTGGTGCACCCGGTGCTCGCGCTGGCAGCACCAACTGGTCTGCAAGGGCGCGTTCGGCGGCGGTCATGAACGGATTGTCCTGCGCGCTGCGCCAGGCGATGAAACGCAGGCCTGCGCCGGCTCGGGCGGCACGGTGCAGGTTGGCGAAGGCGGCCTGCGTGTCCTCGAAGAACATCACCCCGAACCGCGACTGGATCCAGTCGTAGCGCGCTGCTGCGAAGTCATGGCGCTGCGCGTCGGCAACGATGAAGTCGATGTCGCGCCCGATCGCGGCGGCACGCTGGCGGGCGAGGGCGAGCATCGGTGCGGAGATGTCGACGCCGGTGCAATGCGCATCGGGACGCATCGTGGCGGCGGTCAGCGTGCTGGCGCCGGTGCCACAGCCGATGTCCAGCAGTTCCGTGACGGCAGCCGGCAGCTCGTCGCGCAGCGCATCGGCCATCGGTTGGAACAGGCCGTCCAGCAGGGTCTGCTGCGCGACCCAGTTCTCGCCAGCGGGGCCGTTCCAGAGCGTGTTCTGATCGAGCGGGAGTGAATCGGCCATGGGCTTGCCTTGCGCGGAGAGTGCGACCATGGTGGCGCTTGAAGCCCACTTGAGGTCAAGCACGATGCGGGAACTGGATATCGGTGAGGTGGTGCGCCGCAGCGGTGTACCGGCCTCGACCCTGCGCTACTACGAGCAGCTGGGCCTGGTGCAGGTGCTGGGGCGGCGCGGCCTGCGCCGGCAGTACCACGAACAGGTGCTGGAACGGCTGGCGCTGATCGGCCTGGGGCAATCAGCAGGTCTGTCGCTGCAGCAGATCGGCGCGGCGATGCCGCAGGGGGCAGGGCTCGCATTGGACCGCACGGCATTGCTGGCCCAGGCCGATGCGCTGCAACGGCAGATCCGCGAGCTGCAGCGGGTGCAGGATCGGCTGCGGCGAGCTGCGGACTGTCCACACGCCGAGGATGCGCGGCGCTGCGCCTCGTTCCGCAGACTGCTGCGTGCGCAGCAGCGCCTGGCGCGTGCATGAGCAGTAGAGCAACCCCATGCGTGGATGAACTGCCGACACGCGTTCAATCGCGGGTGCTGACTTCCCACGTGGCGTGCAGCACGCCCGGCACCTGCTCCATCCGCGCCAGCACCACGTCCAGCTCGTCGGCGCTGACCGCCGTGCTGACCAGGACTGCGATCACATCGGTAGGTGCATCGGCGTGCTCGACCAGCTGTACGTCGCCAACGGGGTACTGTGCCGCTTCCAGTGCATCCACCAGACGCTCGCGCACGCGCGGCACGGCGTCGGCATCCACGCTCAGCCGCACTTCGTAGGTCGCTTCGCTGGCGGCTTCGTTGATCGGGATGCGGTTGATCGCGTTGACCAGTGGCCGCAGCAGGGTGTTGCCAGCGATGATCAGTACGGTCAGCAGCACGCCTTCGGCCAGCATGTCCGCACCGGTACAGCTGCCCACGGCCGCCGAGCACCACAGCGTCGCGGCGGTGTTCAGGCCGCGCACGTTCATGCCTTCTTTCATGATCACGCCGGCGCCGAGGAAGCCGACGCCCGAGACCACGTACGAGATCACCCGCACGGCCTCGGCGCTGCCGGCGATACGCATGCCCAGATCAACGAAGGCGGCGGCGCCGACGGCTACCAGCACGTTGGTACGCAGGCCGGCGGTGCGCTGCCGGTATTGGCGTTCGGCCCCGATCAGGGTGCCGAGCACGAACGCCGCCAGCAGGCTGACCACGGTGTCGGCGAAGGGGCCGGGCTGGAAGGTTTCAATGAAGCGCATGGCCGCAGTCTACCTCCCACAGGTGACAGTAGATCCACGCCATGCGTGGATAGGTGGGGGGTGCCGGGGACATCATCCACGCATGGCGTGGATCTACTCGTCGACGCGCTCGCCCATCATTTCGCGCTGGCGCTTGTCCAGCTCCTCCGCATAGCGCTTGCGCACGAATGCTTCAGACACCACGCCCAGTACCTGGCCATCGTCGGCCACCACCGCCAGCTCGTCGGCCTGGGTCTGGTCGAACCGCTGCATCACGCTGACCACGTCCGCGCTGGCGGCAAGCGCTACGTCGCGGTTCTCGGCGAACGTACCCACCACGTCCTCGGGTTTTACGCCGTCGCCGAACAGGCGCGGGATCTGCACGATGCCGGCGTAGTGGCCTTCACTGTCGATCAGGATCACCCGGCTGCCCGAGCCCAGCGGGAAGCGCTGGCGGAAGGCGGCGGCATCGAGGTCGGCCGGGGCAGTGGCTACGCCTTTGCGCATCATCCGCCCGGCGTTGAGGTTGTGCACCCAGCCGATGTCACGCGCGCTCTTGATGGTTTCCCCGCGCAGATGCATGCGCCAGGTCGAGAAGGAATAGCCGAACCACTGGCGCACCAGGGTGCTGGACACCAGCACGGCGCTCATCACCACGCTGGTCAGCAGGAAATCGTGGGTGCCTTCCAGCACCAGCATGGCCATGGTCATCGGCGCGCCAACCACCGCCGCGGCCAGTGCGGCCATGCCCGCCAGCGCCGCCGACGTGGCGTCGACCACCGGCACGCCGGTGGCAATCGCCAGCAGCCCGGCAAACAGCGTGCCGACCAGGGTGCCCATGAACAGCGAGGCGAAGAACAGGCCGCCGCGGAAGCCAAAACCCAGCGAGATGCCCGACGCCAGGCATTTGAGGGTCAGCAGTCCGCCGATCCAGATCAGCGGCAGATGGGTGGTCAGGTCCAGGTGCAGCGCGCCGTGGCCGGACGACAGCACCTGCGGGCTGGCCAGCGCCAGCGGAATCAACAGCAGGCCGCCCACCACCGGCCGCCCCCACAGCGGCAACGGGCTGCGCTTGACCGTGCCCTCGATAGAGGCGATCAGGCGCATCACCGCGATGCCGACCATCGCACAGCAGCACCCGAGCAGGCCGTAGATCGCATAATCGGCAGCGCGCACGTCGATGGTGGATGCCGCCGGCAGCAGATAGGCCTCCACGCCGGCCTGGTCGGCAACGAAGGCGCCGGCCAGCGCCGCCACCGCTACCGGCGCCAGTGCCGCCGGCGTATACGCGCCGATGACGATCTCGAAGGCGTAGAACGCCCCGGCCAACGGTGCACCGAAGGCCGCGGCGATCGCACCGGCCGCGCCGGCACCCACCAGGATGCGCACGTCGTTGCGGCGCAGGCGCATCACCCGCCCCAGCTGCGAGCCACTGCCGGCACCCATCTGCGTGTACGACGCTTCCAGTCCGACCGAAGCACCGCAGCCGTTCGACACCAGGGTCTGGGTCAACACGATCAGGTTGTCGCGCATCGACATGCGGCCACCGTGCAGCGCGTTGGCTTCCACGGCATCCAGCAGGGGGCGCTTGAGGCGCGTTGCAGCAAGGCTGACCAGGCCCACCACCAGGCCACCCAGTGGCAGCACCAGCAACGCGGTCCAGGTCAATGCCGGCAGCGAGCTCAGGCGCATGCCCTCATCCAGGCCATACAGCGCCGTCTGCAGGCTGCGTGCCAGCCCCGCCTGCAACAGGGTCAGGCCACCGGCGATCAGACCGACCAGCAGGGCCAGGGCGATGAACCACAGGTCGCTGCCGCGCAGGCGCAGACGCAGGCCCTGGAAGGCCAGATGCAGGCGCGATGGCGAAGCGGCGGACGACATGGTGGCGGCATGATACGCCGCCACCGTGAGCGCCACCGTCACCGCATCAGGCGGTTACCGCACTCAGAAGCGGTAGCGGCCCTGCACGTAGAGCGTGCGCGGTGCGGCCACCATACGGCCGGCGTTGCCATCCACGTTGCGGGTGTACCAGCGCTTGTCGGCCAGGTTGTTCACGCCCACCGCAATCTCGCTGTCGGCCAGCCAAGGCAGCTGCCAGGCCGCCTGCGCGTTCCACAGGCGTACGCCCGGCACACGGCCCACGCGGGCATCGGCGGTTTCGTTCCAGGTGTTGGCGGCATCGGAGAACTGGCCGCTCTGGTGGGTGCTGGACACGTTGAAGGTCCAGCCGGCCAGCGCATAACGGGCGCCGATGCTGTCGGTATCGCGCGAATAGAACGGCACATCCAGGCCACGATTGTCGCCGGACTGCTGGATGGCCTTGGTCCAGGTGTAGTTCGCGTACAGCTCCAGCCCGGCCAGCGCGCTGCTCTCGGCGAAGCGGTATTCGATCGCGCTTTCCACACCCTTGTGGTCGGTGGCGCCGATGTTCTGGAACGTGGGCGGGGTGATGCCCGGAATCTGCAGGATCTGGTTGTCGAAGCGCATCTTGAATACGGTCACTTCCGCACGCAGCGCGCCATCCTGCCAGCGCGCACCCAGCTCGGTGGTCCTGGCGATTTCCGGGTTCAGCGGATTGGTCGCGCTCTGCGAGTTGAGCTGGATGTTCTGCACCGGCCCGAACGAGGTGGTGTAGTTGCCGAACACGGTCAGCTGCGGGGTCAGCAGGTAGGCCACGTTGAGCGAGGGCAGTGCCTTGTCGTTGCGGCTGCTGAAGGTCGCGCCGCCACCGGCCTGCTGGCGGTCCATGTCGATCCACTCCATGCGCACGCCGGGCGTGATCCGCCACTGGCCGATGGCGATGCGGTCATCGACGTAGAACGAGTGCGCATCGGTGGCGTTGTCGAAGCGGGTGGTCGCGCCGGCCGCACCGGTACGGCGGGTCACGGTGTAGCTGCGGTCATTGCCGCGCTCGCGCAGGAAGCGGTAGCCGGCGGTGATGTCGTGCACGCTGCTGCCCCAGTGCAGGCGCTGGGTGTAGCGCGGTTCGATGCCGAGCACGCGGTAGTCGCGCGGCTGCACGGTGATCTGCGTGTTGGCGGCATTGATCAGCGAGCTGGCGCGGTTGCTTTCGTTGTAATACGCCAGCACCTCGAACTCGCTGTTCTCCGACAGCGTGTTGGTGTAGCCCAGGTCGATGCCGGTGCGATGGCCCTTCCAGAAGTCGGTCGGCCGGGTGTTCTGGAACGGATCGGTCTCGTACTGTGCGCGGGTCAGGCCACCGGGAGTCAGCGAGCGCACGTCGTAGTACGAGAGTTTGGCGCGCAGTTCCTGTTGCGCATCGATGGCATAGGCGAACTTCAGTGCCAGGTCGTCGAAACGGTCATCGCTGCCCTGGCGCCAGCCGCGGCCGTCCTGCCCGGAATACAGCAGGGCCATGCCCAGGCCGTTGTCGGCGGTGCCGCCGAGGAACGCGTTGTACTGGGTGCTGTCGCCGCCGCCGTGGTCGTAGGCGCTGTAGCGCACGCCGGCCTCGCCGTGCAGGCCGGCCACGGTCGGAATCGCACGGGTGCTGAAGTTGATGATGCCGCCGACATTCTGCGGCCCGTAGCGCACCGCACCGCCGCCACGCACCACGTCGATCGACTCGATGTTGGCCAGGCTGGCCGGGGCGAACGACAGCTGCGGCTGGCCGTACGGCGCAACCGCCAGCGGCACGCCGTCCAGCAGGACGGTCGAGCGCGGCGAGTAGCGACCGGTCAGGCCACGCACGCCGATGTTGAGTGACACCGAGCTGCCGGCGGTGCCGGAGTTGTCGGTGACCTGCACGCCGGGAATGCGGCGCATGGCATCGCCCAGGCTGGCGGCGCCGCTGGCCTCGATGCGCTGGCGGTCAACCACGGTGCGTGCGCCGGCGAAGCTTTTGACGCTGTCGTGCAGGCCGGTGCCCAGCCAGCTGCCCGATACCTGGATGCTGTCGAGCGTGGTGGCGCTGTCCTGCGCGAAGGCGCTGGCAGCCGGGATCAGGCACAGGGCGAGGGCGGCGGCCAGGGGCAGGCGGGCCGGTTGCAGGGCAGGGATGGGCATCGTTGCGGGCAGTGGAAGGGCGTAAATGAGAATTATTGCTGATTCCATTCGCCATTGGAATCGGCGCGCGGTTCAGCACTTTGGCCCGGTGGTAAAGTGTTCAATTGCCTCCTGACCCGCTGAGATCTGCCATGTCCACTGCTGCTTTCTACCCCGTCGGTACCCCTGGCCAGCCGTGGGGCGTGGCGGAACGGGAGCAGTGGCGTGCGCGCCAGCAGCGCCTGCGCCGTTACGACGAGGAAGTGCTGCCGCGCATCGATGCACTGGCCGAGCGCTTCGACAAGGTGGCTTACGGCCAGCTCGACTATGCAGGCGAGACCTACACCCTGTTCGCCCTGCGCAGCCGCGACTGGAACCCGGCATTGCCGGCCGCGCTGGTGACCGGCGGTGTGCACGGCTATGAGACCAGTGGCGTGCTGGGCGCGCTGGAATTCCTCGAAGAGCATGCCGCCAGCTATGCCGGCAAGGCCAACCTGCTGGTCGCGCCGTGCGTGAATCCGTGGGGCTTCGAGCGCATCAACCGTTGGAACTTCGATGCGATCGACCCGAACCGCAACTTCCGCGCTGACGGCCCGGCCCGCGAATCGACGGCGCTGATCGAACTGATCGCACCGTTGAAGGGCCAGTTCGTGCTGCACATCGACCTGCACGAGACCACCGACAGCGACGAGAGCGAGTTCCGTCCCGCACTTGCCGCGCGCGACGGCAAGCCGTTCGAACCGGGCCTGATTCCCGATGGCTTCTACCTTGTGGACGACAGCGAGAATCCGCAGCCGGCGTTCCAGCAGGCGGTGGTCGCCGAAGTGGAGAAGGTCACCCATATCGCACCGGCCGACGACAAGGGCGAGATCATCGGTTCGCCGGTGGTCGCGCATGGCGTGATCGAGTACGCGCTGGTGCCGCTGGGCCTGTGCGCCGGCATCACCGGTGCAAAGTACACCACCACCACCGAGGTCTACCCGGACAGCCCGCGGGCGACGCCGCAGCAGTGCAACGACGCGCAGGTGGCGGCGGTGTGCTCGGCGCTGGATTACGCGCTCGCCAACCCGTGATCTGCTGACATCCTGTGCATCCACGCATGGCGTGGATCTACTTCAGCGTGTAGATCCACGCCATGCGTGGATGCGGCAATTCAGCGTGCAGTAGATCCACGCCATGCGTGGATGGGGTCCCGTTGATGCATCACCCCAACGCCTCGGCCCACCACAATGCCGCCGGCCCCGGCGGCGTATCGCGCCGCCACACCAGGTCACTGTGGATGCGGCGCGGCCAGCCAGGCACGCGCAGCTCCAGCAGGCGGCCACGGTCGTAGCGCTGCACCAGCGCACGCGGCAGCTCGGCCCAGCCGATGCCGTCCTCGGCCATCTCCATCACCATCAGATAGTCCGACGCAGTCCATGCCGGCCCGCTGATCGGCGGCGCGTGGTCGACCAGCGCGCTCAGCCGCACCTGCCGGTGCCGGGCCAGTTGCGCGGCCGCGCGCACGCCGGCCTGCGCCAGCGGATGATCGCTGGCCACATACACCGCCAGTTCGCTGTGGTGGGCCAGGGGCTGGGCCACCAGCGCATCGGGGTACTGCGCCTGCCGCGGCAGCAGTCCCAGCCCGGCGCGGCCAGCATCCACCAGTTCCAGTACGTCCCGCCCTTCGGCATCCAGCCATTCCAGTTCGATCTCGGGAAACGCTTCGGCAAACCGCTGCAGCACACGTTGCGCCGGATCGAGCTGGTAGACATCGGAGAACACCACGGTCAGGCGTGGCTCCACGGGTGCGGCCAGACGTACGCTCAGCTGCTGCAGCCGCGCGTCGGCGGCAAGGATTTCCTGCGCGTGGCCCAGCACCTGCCGGCCGGCGTCGGTCAGCTGTGGATAGCGGCCGCTGCGATCGAACAGGACCATGCCCAGGTCGGCTTCCAGGTGGGCGATGGCGGTACTGACCGTGGACTGGGTCTTGCGCAGCCGGCGCGCGGCCGCCGAGAACGAGCCCAGCGCGGCGGCCTCGACGAAGGCCTGCAGGGATTCAGGGGAATAGGGCATTGATCCATCGCTCCTGTCGATGGAATCCATTTTGATACCACCGTAAAAGGCGATGATACTGGCCGCCGTCGCCCCTGTCTGCGGGGCGTTCCGGATCATCCACGCACGGCGTGGATCTATTGAAGACGGGGGCGCGGTCCCCGTCCCGCAAGGAGCTTCACATGTCCCGTACTGTTCCCGCCCGTGGCGCCTTCGTCGCCTGGGCCTGCCTGACCGTGGCGATCGTCGCCGAAGTGGTCGGCACGTCCTTCATGGCCCATGCCGCCCGCGATGGCGGCTGGACCGGCTACCTGATCATGGCTGGCGCACTTGCGCTGTCCTATTACTTCCTGGCGTTGTCGGTACGCCGCATCGCCGTCGGCGTGGCCTATGCGGTGTGGGAAGGTCTCGGCCTGACCCTGCTGACCGTGGTCGGCATCAGCGTGTTCGGTGAGAGCCTGTCGCTGCAGCAGCTGGCCGGTCTGGTGCTGGCGGTGGTCGGCATCGTCTGTGTCACTCTCGGGGAGGCGCACTGATGAACATGATGGCCCTGTTTTTCGTGATCTGCTCTGCGCTGATCGATGTGGCCGCCAACATGATGGTGGCCAAGTCCGATGGCTTCCGTCGCTGGCGCTGGGGTGTCGGCGCCATCGTGCTGGTCTGGATCGCCTTCGCCCTGCTGGGCCAGGCCGTGCGCTACATGGACCTGGCCACCGCCTATGCGATGTGGGGCGCGATCGGCGTGATCGGTACCGCTACCTGCGGCCGCCTGTTGTTTGGCAACCGCCTGCGCCCGATTGGTTGGATCGGCATTGGCCTGGTCACTGTGGCGGTGCTGCTGCTCAGTACCGCGAAGTAGCGCGTCGCTGTGCCAACCAAGGTTGGCACCTACCAGAGCGTGAGCCGCCGCATGCAGGCGCCCCGGGGATGGATTCCCCGGGGCGTTGCTGTTTCTGCTGTACTCAGAAGCGTGCAGTGAAACTCAGCCGCGTGGTCCGGCCGGGGCCGGGCATCAGGCTCATCGCCAGCGTGTCCATGTAGTAGGTATTGCGCAGGTTGTTGACCGCCAGTTCCACTTCCGTGCGTGGGGTGAACTGCCAGCGCGCATAGAAGTCGTAGATCGCGGTTGGCAGGTAGATGTTCTGCAGGCCGGTGGAGCCGGTGGTGTTCCACGGCTTGTCCAGCTCGTGGGTGGGGCCGCTGTTGTAGGTGCGGCGGATGCCGGTATCCAGTCGCCGGTCGAACAATCGGAAGCCCAGCGTGCTGTGGATCGAGTACTTCGGCGGGTTCTGCGCATTGACGAAGGACGTACCGAAGCCGCCGTCCACACAGTCCGGCGTGGTGTCCAGCTTGCTCCACTTCGCATAGGGATCTTCGCGCAGGCGCTTGGCCGTGGCCGCATCACAGGTGCGTGCGCGCTGGTAGTAGCTGGCCGAGAGGTCAAGGTAGGCAATGCCGGCGTCATAGCCGGACTGCAGCTCGTAGCCGGAGATCGTGTAGTTGTCGACGTTGTCGACATAGAACGCCCAGTTGCTGGAATCGAAGCGGCGGGTGATCGCGTTGTCGATATCGTTCTTGAACCAGGCGACCTTGAATGCCAGGCGGTCACCGTCACGCCACAGGTCATGCTTGAGCAGGCTGAAACCAATGTCCCAGGAACGGTTCTTCTCCGGCTTCAGGCCGTTGATCGGCGCCGAGGTGCTGTTGCCCAGCGTCGATTCGAACAGGCTGGGCATCTTCCAGCCCTGTGCGTATTTCACGTAGAAGAAGGCATCCGCATCCAGGTTGAAGCGGGCTTCGGCGTAGGGCGCAAAGCCATGGCCGGAACGACGGATCGCCGGCTGGTAACCCCAGGCGGTGGGAATCTTCTTGGTGTAGAAGCCGTTGGCACCGCGCGGATCGCGCTGGAAGCCGTCGAAGTCATAGGTCTGCCCCAGCGTGCTGTCGCCGTACGGCGTGGCACGCAGCGACTCGAGGGTATAGGCGCCCTGTGCATCCGGATACCACTCCTTGTACCAGCCCGGCAGCAGCTGCCCGTCCTTGCTCAGCCGCGCGAACGTGTAGCGCAGGTCGCTTGACTGGCTGACGTAGGCCACGCGGTTGCGGTCCTGCGTGCGGTAATCGGTGAAGCGCCCGCCGGCGGTCAACGATAGCCAGTCCCACGGCTGCCACTGCAGCGAGGCGACGGCGCTGGCCTCGCGCCGCGTGCCCGAGCGCAGGTAGCGGTTGTTGTTGAAGTCCACCGGCAGCACCGGCGAATTCGGTGCGGTGTCCTCATGCTGGAAGGCGGCACCGTAGCGCAGCGTCCATTCGCCCAGGCTGT
Source organism: Stenotrophomonas sp. Br8 (assembly GCF_014763005.1). Classification (NCBI taxonomy): domain Bacteria; kingdom Pseudomonadati; phylum Pseudomonadota; class Gammaproteobacteria; order Lysobacterales; family Lysobacteraceae; genus Stenotrophomonas; species Stenotrophomonas sp. Br8. The sequence continues at coordinate 43,887 of NZ_JACGTN010000008.1, forward strand.
TGCTGAAGCGTGTGGTGTTGCTGCTGTCCACGCCCCAGCGCTGGCTCTTCACGTCCGACTGCAGGCCAGGGCCATAGGTCTCGCCCAGCGTGTCGGGCATGCTGTCGCCGGGATAATCCTTGAACAGCGGCGTGTTGGCCACGTTGCTGTTGAACATGCGGCTGGTGGCGGTGGTGAACCACAGCGTGCTGCTCAGGTCCAGCCACGGGTGCGCCTCGGGCCGGTAGCGGTGGCGCAGCGAAGTGGCGTTGACGCGCATGCGCCCGGGTTCGAACTGGAACATGGTGTTGGCCTTGTCCACGTAGGTCACCCATTCGTTGGACTCGCCGACGCGGCCGATGGCCGAGGGCATGATTTCACCGAAGCGGGAATCGAAGAAGCGATGGCTCAGTTCCAGCCGCTGGTCGGGGTTGGGTGTCCAGACGAACTTGAGCAGTAGCGACTCGTTGTCGGTGTGGGTGTTCAGTACTTCATCGCCGGGGTGGTAGATCGATGACACCGGCTGGCTGGTCATGCCGGTGCCGCCGCTGGACAGGTGCTGGTCGTCGTAGCGGTCTGCACTGTTGCGGCCGGCGAAGTAATTGCCCTGGCGCCGCCGCGCATAGGCAGCCACGAACTGCCAGTCCTCGCCACGTTGGGCGAAGGCCACGCTGCCGTTCCAGTCGCGTGGATCGCGCAGGCTGTTGCGGTTGTCGTTGCCGCGTGCCACCTGCTTGAACACGTGGGTGCGGTCGATGCTGTTGTCGGCCACGCCGGCGCGCACGCGCAGGCCCCAGGGCTGGTCCTCGTCCAGGATGTCGTCGGCCGTGAGGGTTTCCATGTACACCACGCCTCCGATGGCACTGGCCGCGTTCGCCGCCAGGCTCGGGCCCTTCTCGATGCTGACCGCACTCACCAGATCCGGGTCCAGGTAGCTGCGCTGCTGCACGCCGGCATAGCCACGGTAGACATCGATGGCCTGCTGGCCACCATCGATGATCACCGGCACCCGGTTCTGGCCCTGCAGACCGCGGATGTTGACGTCCAGTGCGCCGCCGTTGCGCACATCGCCGGTATGCACGCCGACCGCACCAGCCAGTACATCGCCGATCGACTGGCCGCGGAAACGCTCCAGCTGCTGGCGATCCAGATGCACGCGCGAGCCGCTGTCACGGTAGACCGCATCGGCATCGGCCAGGCCCCACGGTGAAGCGCCTTCGCTGGCCTCACCGCCAACACGCAGGGTGCCTATCTGGCGAGCACCATCATTGTCGCGCGCCGGCGCGTGGCGCAGCACGACACCATCGGCATCGCGCTGGAAGGTGAGCCCGGTGCCGGCCAGCAGCTGCGACAGTGCCGCATCCACCGACTCCGCGCGCTGCACGCCGGGGCTGCGCAGGCCACGGGTCAGGCGCGCATCGACGGCAACGTTGAGGCCAGATTGCTGCCCGAAGGCGGTGAGGGCCTGGTCGAGCGGACCGGCAGCGATGCGCCACTGGCTGACTGTTGCGGCGGCGTTCTGTGCATGCGCACTGGCTGGCAGGACGGCAGGCACGGTGATGGCCAGGCACAGTGCCAGTGTCAGTGGGCGAGGGGAGGGAAGGGGGCGGGGGGACGTCATGGGGCGGTGTTCCGCAATGGGTTCTCCTGTACTGCCCGGTGAGCGGCAGAAAAGGGAACCACGCGATCAGGCTGGGCGCAGCACGGTCCACCAGGGCCAGCGTTGCTCGATGCGGATCGGCAGGGCGCGCGCCAGCAACGGCAGTGCCTGCAGGCTGTCCAGCCGCGGCAGCACCGCGGTCACCTTCAGCGCCGCCACGCGCGGGTCGCAGCCCAGGTAACCGCGGTGATGGCGTGCCAGTTCATCGACCACCCGCAGCAATGGCGTGTCGGTAACCTGCAGGCGGCCGTCGGTCCAGTCACCGCGCAACGGATCGGCAGCCACGGGCTGCAGTGCACCCAATGCACCAATGCGCGCCCCGCTACCGGCAACCACGTCCAGCGCCGTGCCCAGCAGGGGCAGACAACGGACCGCACCTTCGAACACATCCAGCCGACTGTCCGGTCCGCAGCGGCCGACCGCAAAGCGCGTCCCCATCGGCTGCAGGCGGGCGCCGGCGGTGTGTACGGTCAATGGCAGATGGGCGTAGGCCGGCGCATGCCCGGTCTGCAGCAGCAGTTCGCCCTGCAGCAGGTACAGGGCACGACGGCCTTCGGCGACATCGACGACGACTTCGCTGTCGGCGTTGAGCCACAGCTGGCTGCCGTCGCGCAGGGTCCACGCGCCGGTATGTCCTGCCGCGGTGCGCAGCGGTAGTCGTTGCCGCTGCGATTGCAGGCCCTGCAGGCCGAGCAGCGAGAGCGCTCCCAGCCCCAACGCGCTGCCGATGCCGCGCAGGGCGCGACGACGACGACGGCCCGCTGCATCCAGGGCCTGCGCGGCTGCATGCGGCGCCAGCGGAGCAAACGAGGTCCAGATGGATTCGACCCGCTGCCATGCACGGGCGTGTTCGGCATGCTCGCGCAGCCACGCTTCCCAGCGGCATTGATCGTCGCCACTCCAGGCGCCCTGCTGGCGCAACGCGAACCACTCGGCGGCCTGTTCAAGCGCCGGATAGGCGATACCTTGGCTCATGCCGGGAGGTCGCCGCTGAGCTGCAGGCAATGCAGCATGGCCTGCGCCATGTACTTCTTGACCATCCGTTCGGAGACGCCCAGCTGCTGGCCGATCTGCGCATAGCCCATGCCGGAGAGTCGCGCCATGAGGAAGGCGCGCCGCGGCCGCTCGGGCAGGCCCTGCAGCATGTCGGCGATGGCATGCAGCAGTTGCAGCGCCTGGGTGCGTTCTTCGGCGGAGGGATGCACCGGCTCCGGTTGTGCTGCCAGTGCCGCCAGATAGGCCCGCTCCAGATCGGCGCGCTGCCAGTGGTTGACCAGCAGCGCGTGGGCGATGGTGGTCAGGTAGGCGCGTGGCAGGCGCAGCTCGGCAGGGTCCACTCGGCGGCTGAGCAGGCGTACGAAGGTGTCCTGGGTCAGGTCGGCCGCGCACTCGGCATTGTGGGTGCGCCGCCGCAGCCAGCCCAGCAGCCAGCCGTGGTGTTCGCGGTAGAACCCCGCCAGCACGGAGCTGGAGGTGGCGGGCACGGCCATCGGATTCAATCGTCAATGAGAATGATTCCCATTATAGTCGCGTGAAGGCGCCCGCGACAAACCCACGGCGGCCGGCGCCGTTGCCGTCGTCGATGCGGTGGCCGACACTTGGGCTTTCCCGCAACGGAGTGCCCGCATGTTCAGTCACGTCACCGTCGGAACCAACGACATGGAGATCTCCCGTCGCTTCTACGATGCGTTGTTCACCGCCGTCGGCGCCCGCACAGGCGTGTTCGATGACGAGGGCAAGCTGGTCTACATCAAGGATGGGCGCATGTTCATGGTCATTCCGCCCATCGATGGACAGGCGGCATGCCACGCCAACGGTGGCACCATCGGCTTTGCGCTGGCAGACCCACAGGCGGTGCATGCCTGGCAGGAAGCGGGCGTGGCCCATGGCGGTACTGCGGTGGAAGACCCGGCTGGCGTGCGGCAGAAGGCAGGGCGCCAGTTGTACCTGGCCTACCTGCGTGATCCGGACGGCAACAAGCTGTGCGCCGTGCATGTGATGCAGTAAGGCCGGAGCGGCGCGCGCGCCGTGCAGGCGCGCGAGTAACACGGATGGGGGCAGGATCATGCCTGCGCGGTGCCACGACTTCATCCTGTGTCCACTGCTGTTCATCCAGAATCCGCCGGCTTACTTTCTGATCGATCCGGAGATGGCTGCCCATGGAAGCACTGGAGCCTCAACATCAGCCGGTGCGAACCCTGCGGCCCGTCTTCGCCTTCGCGGCGATCGTTGTCGTTGCCTTCGCACTGTTCGTCAGCCTGTTTCCACTCGGCGCCGGTCGCCTGCTGGTCAAGGCGCAGGACTGGGCCGCCCTCAACGTCGGCTGGTACTACCTGCTGGCGATGACCCTGTACCTGGTGTTCGTGGTCGGCGTGGCGTTGTCCAAGTACGGCGGTATCAAGCTCGGTGCCGACCATGACGAACCGGAGTTCAGCTACCTCTCCTGGGCCGGCATGCTGTTCGCTGCAGGCATCAGCATCACCCTGTTCTTCTTCTGCGTTTCCGAACCGCTGACCCACTACCTGCAGCCGCCACAGGGTGATGGCGCAGCGGGCGAAGCCGGTGCACGCCAGGCCATGCAGCTGCTGTTCCTGCACTGGGGCCTGCATGGCTGGGGCGTGTTCGCGCTGGCGGCGATGGCGATGGCCTATTTCGCCTACCGGCACAACCTGCCATTGGCCTTGCGCTCGGCGCTGTATCCCCTGATCGGCAAGCGCATCAACGGCCCGATCGGTTACACCGTCGACGCCTTGGGTATCGTCGCCACGGTGTTCGGCATCGGTGCGGACATGGGCTTCGGCGTGCTGCATCTCAACGCCGGCCTGTCGCACCTGTTCAATGTGCCGCACTCCAACCTGGTGCAGATCCTGCTGGTGGTGGCGATGATGGGCGCGGCCGTCGCAGTGGCGGTGTCCGGGGTGGAGAAGGGCGTGCGCTGGATGGCCAACATCAACATGCTGCTGGCGATCGCGCTGGTGCTGTTCATGCTGTGCGCCGGCCCCACCCAGTACCTGCTCAGTACGCTGATGCAGAACCTGGGCGATTACCTGGGCAGCGTGGTAGGCAAGAGTTTCGACGTGTACGCCTATGGTGGCCGTCCGGAATGGCTGGGCGGCTGGACGGTGTTCTACTGGGCCTGGTGGATCGGCTGGGCGCCGTTCGTCGGCCTGTTCATCGCGCGCATCTCGCGCGGCCGCACCATCCGCGAATTCGTGTTCGGCGTGCTGCTGATTCCGCTGGGTTTCACCCTGGCGTGGCTGTCGATCTTCGGCAACAGCGCGCTGGACCAGGTGCTGCACCATGGCCAGCAGCAGTTGGCGCAGCTGGCGGTGGATGATCCACCGACGGTGCTGTATGCGCTGCTGGATGGCTACCCGTGGAGCAAGGCGGTGATCGGGGTGACCGTGCTGGTCAGCTTCATCTTCTTCGTGACGTCCGCCGATTCCGGCGCGGTGGTGCTGTCCACGCTGTCCTCGCATGGCGGCGCGCCAGAGGACGATGGCCCGCGCTGGCTGCGTGTGTTCTGGGGCACGGTGATCGCGGTGCTGACCGCTGGCCTGCTGCTGGCCGGCAGCATCGATGCCTTGAAATCAGCGGTGGTGCTGGCATCGTTGCCGTTCTCGGCGGTGCTGCTGTTGATGATGTGGGGCCTGACCCGTGCCTTCAGTGACGAGTCGCACCGCAAGCGCGCGCAGCAGTTCAGGCCATCGCCGCTGATCGGCGATGATCGCCACCACCAGGGCTGGCGCCAGCGCCTGACCCAGGCCATGAACTTCCCGGTACGCGACCAGGTGTACCGCTTCATGGACGACACGGTGAAGCCGGCGATGGAGGCGGTGGCCGAGCAGCTGGGTGAGCAGGGCTGGGACGTGCAGACTCGCTTCGAAGCGGGCGACATGGAACTGTCGGTCAACCACGGCGAGCAGCAGGACTTCCTGTACCGGGTGATCCTCAGTGGCTACCTGACCCCGTCCTTCGCCGCGCAGCAGCTGCGCAACCAGCGCTACTACCGTGCCGAAGTACATCTGTACGAGGGCAGCCAGGATTACGACCTGGTCGGTTACAACCGCAAGCAGATCATCAACGACATCATCAGCCAGTACGAACGGCACCTGCAGTTCCTGCACCTGAGCCGTTGATGCCGCCACGCCGGGCATGGCCCGGCCTTCGGTGGGTGCGGACCGTTGGTCCGCACACTCCTGTAGAGCCGGCCGCTGGCCGGCAACGCGAACGGGGCGGCGCATCACCGCCGCCCCTGCTGTTCAATCAGAACCGGTAGCGCGCGCCCAGCGAAACGAACTGACCGCGCAGGTTGTACTGGCTGATGTCGAAGCCGCTGGAGCCGCCGGCCGGATCGAACGGCGGATCCTTGTCGGTCAGGTTCAGCACCGACAGTGACAGCGTGGTCTTCGGAATGCCCTCGTAGGCCACGTACAGGTCCAGCTGATGGTATGGCTTGACCTTGTCGCGCAGGCCCGGATTGCTGGTGGCGGTGGCCACGCGCTGGTCATAGCCGCTCACGTACTGCAGGCTCAGCGTGCTGCTCCAGTCACCCACCGCCCAGTTCAACGACGTGGTGCCGCGCGTGCGTGGCAGCGCGCCATGGCGGTTGTTGCCGGCGCCGTCATAGGGCGCCTGTCCAGCCACCAGCGGCTGCTTGAAGCTGAGCAGGTGGGTCCAGCTGCCAGCCACGGTGAAGTTGCCCCAGCCATCGGTGCGGAAAGTACGGTTCGCTTCCAGGTCGATGCCCGAGGTGGTCAGCTCGCCCTGGTTCGCGTACTGGTTGGTGATGATCTGGATGCGGCCCTGTGCATCGCGCTGCACGCGGCCGGGGAACAGGTCCGGGTTGTTGACGATGAACTGCGCGCTGTCCGGCTTGACCAGGTTGTCCTGCTCGATGCGGTACCAGTCCAGGCCGATGCTGGAATCGGCATCCGGTGACCACACCGCGCCGACATTGAGGTTGCGCGAGCGTTCGGCTTTCAGGTCCGGATTGCCGGTGCGCAGGTTGGTCACGCCACGGCTGCCACCGGGCTGCAGCGGATCGAACGGATCGACCACCGAGCCGTAGCTGATGGTCTGCCCCGGTGCGATCTCCGGCAGTGAAGGTGCTCGGAAGCCACGCGAGAACGAGCCGCGCAGCAGCAGGCTGTCCAGCGGCTGCCAGCGCAGCGCGAACTTCGGCGAGAACGCCTTGCCGAAGTCATCGTAGTGGTCACCGCGACCGGCCACCTGCAGCTCCAGCGTGCGGTGCAGCGGCACGCTGAACTCGGCATAGGCGGCACTGACCTGGCGTTCGCCGTCGACGATGTTGATCGCCGGGCGCAGCTCGGTACCGGACAGCACCTGCGCACTGGTGCGCGCGTCCAGCGATTCCTTGCGGAATTCCGCGCCCCAGGCGAAGCCGATCGCACCGGCCGGCAGTTCCCACAACGAGGTCGATGCCTTGATGTTGAGCGAATGCAGCTTGTACCAGCCCGGACGCTTGGTCTGCAGGCGCAGGTCGTCCAGTGCGCCCGGCGTGCTGGACGGATCGAGGAAGTTGTAGCTGCCATCGCGCAGGATCTGCTGGAAGGCGTAGCGGTCCACGAAGTTGTCCACGTACTCGCGCTGCGCGCTCTGCGAGGTCAGTGCGGCCACTTCCCAGTCCCAGCGTTCACCGGTGCCACGCACGCCGGCCAGGGCGCGGTAGAACACCTGGGTGTTGTCCTTCAGGCGCGGGCCGAGATCGAAGAAGGTGTATTCGAACGGCAGCGGCGCGCTGCCCGGATTGTTCGGATGGCCGACCGGCAGCACGGCGGCGATATCGGTCAACGTGCCGGTGGCGGGATTGTAGGCACGCAGGCCAGGGCCGACCGTCAGCGGCGCGCTGAAGATCTGGTCGGCCTTGTTGTGGCTGTACAGCACATCAGCGAAGGCTTCGATGCTGTCGTTGAAGCGGTAGGTCGCGCTCAACGACGCCTGCAGGCGCTCGGCGCCGGGCTGCAGGGTCTTGAATGGCTGCGCGTTGAAGGCGCAGGCCTGGCCGGGCAGGGTGCTGCCGAAGTCACTGTAGGGACGCAGCTCGCTGCCATCGGGGCAGGGCGAGAACGGCTGCGGCGCACGTGGATTGGACAGCCAGTTGCCACCGGCCGTGGACCAGCCGGCGAGGCGGCCACCGGGCTTGTCGCGGAAATCGCCGTCGCGGGTGTACGCGCGCTGGTCAGCATCGAGGCGGTCGCGCTTGAGCAGGTCCAGCCCGAACAGCACGTTCCAGCCCTGCTGCTCGAGGTCACCGAAGCCGGCCAGCAGGTTGGCCTTGCGCTCGTTCAAACCGCCGTGGGTGGCGGTGCCGAAGCCACCGCCGACTTCCACGCCCTGGAAATCACGGCGCAGGATGATGTTGATGACGCCGGCGATGGCGTCCGAGCCGTACACCGCCGAGGCGCCATCCTTCAGCACTTCGATGCGCTCGACCGCGCTGATCGGCAGCGCGTTGAGGTCGACGAAGGTGTCCTGGGTGTTGAGCGCGAAGCCGAAGTTGGCCACGCGGTAGCCGTTGACCAGCACCAGCGTGTTCTTCGGTGACAGGCCGCGCAGGCCGATCGACGCCGAGCCCGCAGCGAAGCTGCCGGTGTACTGTTCGTCGAAGCTGTTGCCGGCGTTGGCCGACAGGTTGCGCAGCACGTCGGTAAGGGTGGAGCGGCCGGTCTGCAGGATCTGCTCGCGGGTGACGATCTGCACCGGATTGGGGCCGGCGGTGTCGCTGCGCTTGATGTTCGAGCCGGTCACCAGCACGGTGCCGAGGGTGGTGCTGTCCTTGCCGGTATCGGCGGTTTCAGCGGCGCCGGCAGTGCCGGCGACGAGGGCCAGCGCGACCGCGCTGGAAAGCAGGGTGGTGCGATACATGGAAGCGACTACGCCAAACGGGGGAGGAGCCGTCAGTACCGCACGCGGGTCAGTGCGCCTTCCAATGACGAAAGCGCATTCAGTTATACATCACAGGTTCTTAACGAAAGTCACCGCCCTTGGCGGAGTGGCCTGTGCTCCGGTGGGTGCGGACCGTTGGTCCGCACGCCGGAGGGAAAGCAGCCGAGCATGGCTCGGCTCTACAGAAAGGTGTGCCAAGCCATCAAGGGCGCAGCAGCACCTTGCCATTGCGACCCGAGCCAGCACCGGCCTTTGCGGCCTGGGCGATGTCGTCCAGGGCGAAGATCCGCTCCACCGGCAAGGTCAGTTCACCGCCGGCCGCGCGCTTCAGCAGCTCGCCAACCAGCCTGCGCTTGTCTTCCACCGCCATCGCCTGGCTGACCTTGCTGCCCCAGAAGCCCTTCACCGTGGCTTCCTTGTAGATCAGGCCACCGGCGGGAATGCGCATCGGCTCGCCGCTCATCACGCCGAACGAGACCAGGGTGCCGTGGTGACCGAGCAGGTCGACCAGGTCGCCGCTGGCATCGCCACCGATGGAATCGACCGCAGCCGCGGCCTGTGCTTCGCCGGTGGCTTCGCGCACGCGGTCCTTCCAGCCGTCCACCGAGGTATCGAACACGTGATCGATGCCGAGCGCCTGCAGCTGCGCCACCGCTTCCGCGTTGCGCACCAGGTTGGCCACGTGCACGCCGCGCGCCTTTGCCAGCATCGCCAGCGACTTGCCGACGGCACCGTTGGCGGTGTTCTGCACGACCCACTGGCCCGGCTCGACGCGCAGGAACTCCAGCAGCATCAGCGCGCTCAGCGGCATCGCGATCAGCTGTGCGGCCATTTCGTCGGGGATCGACTCCGGCATCGGGATCACCATCCGCGCCGGCGCGATGAACGCTTCGGCCCAGGTGCCGTGCACCGAGGCAGCGGCAACACGCTGGCCGATCTGCAGGCCATCGACGCCCTCGCCGAGCGCATCGACCACGCCCAGTGCTTCGCTGCCACCGATGGCCGGCAACGTCGGCTTGTAGCCGTACAGGCCACGCACGGTCAGCAGGTCGTGGTTGTGGATCGAGGCGAGCACGGTGCGGATGCGCACCTCGCCGGGGCCGGGTTCGGGCAGTGCGGCGTCGGCAACGGCAAGGACGTCGGCCGGGTCGCCGAAGGAGGAGTACTGGGCAGCGCGCATGAGCGGTGTTCCGGAAAAGTTGATGTGATACCGAACTGGGGACGTGTGCGGCGTCAACAAGGTGATGGAGGTGCAACACGGCATCCTGCGACCGATGGTCGCGACATGACGTGATTACTGCATCTTGTGTTGACGACTCCGAACATCCCCACTATGTTGTGGCTGTCACTCCCGGTCAGCCGCCGCCGCCGGACATGCAGCAAACGTCCCGCGGCCCGCCCCTGAAGGCTTGCCGTGTCGACGCGGCCGCCACCGTGCGGACGCAGGTCGCCCCCACGGCCCGGATACCGGCCGCAGGCGCAGGCAGATGCCGACGACCTACGTTCCTGCACCTTGGCACTTCACCCGTTCGCCCCGCGCGCCGGTATCGCGTGCAGGGCCGCCATGGCATCGGGCGCCGACGCGCGTACGAGCCTGGAGTTCCACCACCATGACCGACAGTACCTTCCGCGTGGCCGACCTGGCCGGCGCCGGCGACGCCATGCGCGCCAGCGGCGAGCGCGTGCCGACCTGGATCACCAAGGAAGCCGGCAATCGTCGCCTGCCGTACGATGCGGCACGCCTGCTGCGCAGCATCGACACCATCCACGCCGAGCTGCCGCAGCTGGATGTGGCCGACTACCGCCGCGTGGTGCTGGCGATGGTCGAGCGCAAGCCCAGCATCAGTGCCGATGATCTGGTGGATCTGCTGATCCGCGAAGCGGAATCGCGCGTCGATCTTGTCGCACCCGAATGGGAACAGTTCGCCGCACGCCTGTACCTGCGCCGGCTGTACAAGCGCGCCAGCCGCAACCGCTTCTACGACGTCAGCCTGAAGTACGGCTCCTTCGTGGGCCTGCAGGAAAGCCTGGCCGACCGCGGCATCTACAGCAACGACATCCTGCGCTGCTATTCGAAGGAAGAGCTGCAGCAGGCCGGCGAGATGATCGACCCCGAGCGCGATCGTCTGTTCGCCTACAACGGCCTGTACCTGCTGGCCACGCGCTATCTGGCCACCGACCGCAGCCGCGAGGTGTATGAGTTGCCGCAGGAACGCTGGCTGACCATCGCCCTGTACCTGATGCAGAACGAGGGCGGGCCGGGTGAGAGCGGCCGCGTGCGGCGCATGCAGCTGGTGGGCGAGGCCTACTGGGCACTGTCCAACCTGTACATGACGGTGGCCACGCCGACCCTGGCCAACGCCGGCAAGGTCGGTGGTCAGCTGTCGAGCTGCTTCATCGATACCGTCGATGACAGCCTGCAGGGCATCTATGACTCCAACACCGATATTGCCCGCGTGTCCAAGCACGGCGGCGGTGTGGGTGCGTACCTGGGGTACGTGCGCAGCAGTGGCGCGCCGATCCGCGGCGTACCCAACTCGTCCGGCGGCGTCGTGCCGTGGATCAAGCAGCTCAACAACACCGCGGTGTCGGTCGACCAGCTCGGTCAGCGCAAGGGCGCGGTGGCCGTGTACCTGGACATCTGGCATCGCGACATCGAAGCCTTCATGGACCTGCGCCTGAACAACGGCGACCAGCGCCTGCGTGCGCACGATGTGTTCACCGCCATCTGCGTGCCCGATCTGTTCATGGAGGCGGTCGAGCGCCGTGCCGACTGGTACCTGTTCGATCCGCACGAGGTGAAGCAGGCCAAGGGCTGGTACCTGCAGGACTTCTACGACGAGAAGCGCGGGCAGGGCAGCTTCCGCGACCGCTACGCCGAACTGGTGGCCGACGAACGCATCAGCCGCCGCACGGTGAAGGCGATCGACCTGTTCAAGCGGATCATGCTAAGCCAGCTGGAAACCGGCAATCCGTTCCTGTTCTACCGCGACGAAGTGAACCGGAAGAACCCGAACAAGCACGCGGGCATGGTCTATTCCAGCAACCTGTGCACCGAGATCCTGCAGAACATGAGCCCGACGCGGATGATCCAGGAGATCGTCAGCGGCGACCAGATCGTCACCACCCGCCGTGCCGGTGACTTCGTGGTCTGCAACCTGTCATCGATCAACCTCGGCCGTGCCATCACCGCCCCCGAGGATCTGCTGGCCACGGATGTGCTGGAGCGGTTGATTCCGATCCAGGTGCGCATGCTCGACAACGTGATCGATCTCAATGCGCTGCCGGTGCCGCAGGCCACCATCACCAACCGCAAGTACCGCGCCATCGGCCTGGGCACGTTCGGCTGGCACCACCTGCTGGCACAGCAGGCGATCCACTGGGAATCGCCCGAGGCCGAGGAACTGTCCGATCGCCTGTTCGAACGCATCAACTTCCTGACCATCCAGGCCAGCGCGCAGCTGGCCAAGGAGAAGGGCAGCTACCCGATGTTCGCCGGCAGCGACTGGCACAACGGCAACTATTTCCGTGACCGCGATTACAGCGGCGCTGCCTGGGAAAGTCTTGCGCGCGAGGTGGCGAGCAGCGGCCTGCGCAACGGCTGGCTGCTGGCAGTGGCACCGAACATGAGCACCGCACAGATCGCCGGTTCCACCGCGTCGATCGATCCGATCTACAGCGCGTTCTACTACGAGGAAAAGAAGGACTTCCGGCGGCCGGTGGCTGCGCCCGGGCTGTCGCTGGAAACCTGGCCGTACTACGAGAAGGGCGCCTACAAGGTTGACCAGTTCGCCAGCGTGCGGCAGAACGCGCGCCGCCAGCGCCATGTGGACCAGTCGATCAGCTTCAACCTCTACGTGCCGAGCACGATCCGCGCCACCACCTTGCTGGAGCTGCACCTGAGTGCCTGGCGGGAAGGGCTGAAGACCACCTACTACGTGCGCTCCAACGACATCGACATCAGCGAATGCGAGTGGTGCTCGAGCTGACCGCTGCGCCCCAGCCGCGGTAGCGCCGGGCCATGCCCGGCGAGCGCACCGCGCGGCCACCGTAAATTCCGCCGGGCATGGCCCGGCGCTACCTCTGCAGGAACGACCATGGCAACACCCCTCGACCGCATCAAGATCCTCGAACCGCGCCACCCCAACCGCAGCACCGGCATCATCAACGGCCGCACCAGCGGCATCCTGAACTGGAACGACATTCCCTACCCGTCGTTCTATCGCGCCTACAAGGAGCTGTCGACCAACTTCTGGATCCCCGACGAGGTGGACATGAAGGTGGATGCACGCCAGTACGGCGAGCTCAATGCGCGCGAGAAGAATGCCTACGATTCCATCATCGGCCTGCTGGCCACGCTGGATTCGCCGCAGACGCGCTTCATCTACAACGTCGCCGAATACATCACCGACCCGGCCGCGCACGCCAACGCGGCGATCATCGGTCAGCAGGAAGTGATCCACAACGAGAGCTACAGCTACGTGCTGGCCTCGATCACCGATCTTCCCAACCAGAACCGCATCTTCGAGATCGCCCGCACCCACCCGACCATCATCAAGCGCAACGCGCCGATCATGGGGGCCTACGACGACTTCATGCGCGAGAAGACCGCCGAAACCCTGCTGAAGTCGTTGATCCAGTCCTCGATCCTGGAAGGCATCAACTTCTATTCCGGTTTCGCGTACTTCTACAACATGGTGCGGCAGAACCGCATGAACGGCACCGGCAAGATCATCAGCTTCATCAACCGTGACGAACTGGCCCACACCAAGTTCATCAGCGAGCTGATCCGCGCCATCATCGGCGAGAATCCAGAGCTGCAGACCAACGAGCTGACCGCTTACGTGCACCAGTCGTTCGAACATGCCATCGAACTGGAAACCCAATGGTCGGCGGAGGTGCTGGATGGCATCGACGGCATCGACGTGGACGAGATGGTGCGCTACGTGAAGTACCGCGCCAACAAGATGGCCGGCATGCTCGGCATCGAGCGCCTGTACAGCGACACCACCGACAACGTGATGCCGTGGATCAAGGCCTACGCCGACAACTTCACCGAGACCAAGACCGACTTCTTCGAGATGCGCAATGCAAGTTACAAGAAGACCAACGTCGACAACGGCTTCGACGACCTCTGAACGCGGCCCGGGGCTGCGCATCCTGATCGTGGTGGCGTCGCTCAGTGGCAACACCCGCGAGCTCGGCCGCCACATCGCCGAGCGTTGCCGGGCCGCAGGCCACGCCGTGCACTGGCAGGACGCCGACGACCTGCGCCAGTGCCCGCCGCTGCCGGTGGACGAGGCCGACCTGTTGCTGCTCGGTTGTTGGACCGACAACGCCGGGCGCACGCCGTCGGAGATGAAGGCCTGGGTGGCAGGTATCGCCGAGCGCGGCCAGCGGCCGCGCCAGGTGGCGGTGTTCGGCACCGGCGAAACGCAGTGGGGGCAGGAGTACTACTGCGGTGCGGTGCACCGGCTGATCCGCTATTTCCACAGCGGCTACCCGCCGCTGGAGATCGAACAGATGCCACATGGCCGGCGGCATGCCGCGGCCATCAACAGCTGGACCGACGCGGTCCTGGATCATTACTGGAGCACCACCGATGCAGATCATCGACGCCACCACGCCTGAGCAGTTCCAGCAGTTGCTGGCCGACCATCCGCGCGTGCTGGTGGACTTCCACAAGGACCAGTGCCCGGGTTGCCGGATGCTGGACATGTCGCTGCAGCGGGTGGCCAGCGGCACTGCAGGGCAGGGCACGACCCTGCTGCGGGTACAGCTGGAAGTGGTGGGCGAGGCGTTCTTCCGCGATCTGGGGCTGCGGCAGACCCCCACGCTGTCGCTGTTCCTGGACGGTGACGAACGCATGCGCATGCCGGGCTTCCAGTCGCCGCAGCAGATCGAAGCGGCAATCGCGGAGTTCCTGTAGCCCAGGATCAGGGTCGGATCCCTCGCCGCAGGCTAGGGCTCTGACCCCACTTCGACGCATGGCTTCGATCATCGGGGTCAGAGCCCTTGCCTGTGGCAAGGGATCCGAGCCCGGGCGCGCGGATCAACCGCCGGCGAAGGTATCCACCAGCAGCTTCACGTTCAGCACCACGATCACCAGCGCGATCACCCAGGCGATGCTGCCCAGCCAGCGCGGCGCCACCAGCGCACCCATCGTCATCTTGTCGGTGACGATCCGTACCAGCGGAATGATCGCGAACGGCAGCTGCATCGACAGCACCACCTGGCTCAGCACCAGCAGCTTCACCGCGCCCTGGTCGCCGAACAGCATGATCACCACCACCACCGGGATGATGGCCAGCGCGCGGGTGATCAAGCGCCGCAGCCACGGCGGCAGGCGCAGGCGCAGGAACCCTTCCATCACGATCTGCCCGGCCAGTGTCGCCGTCACGGTGGAGTTCAAGCCGGAAGCAAGCAGCGCCACGGCGAACAATGTCGAGGCAAGGCCCACGCCCAGCATCGGCGCCAGCAACTGGTGCGCCTGCTCGATGTCTTCCACATCGAAGCGGCCATTGGCATGGAACACCGACGCCGCCAGGATCAGGATGCTGGCGTTGATGAACAGCGCCAGGGTCAGGGCAACGGTGCTGTCGGTGACTGCCCAGCGCAGCGCGCTGCGACGGCCTTCATCGGTGCGTGGATAGGCACGGGTCTGCACGATGGAAGAGTGCAGGTACAGGTTGTGCGGCATCACCGTGGCACCGATGATGCCGATGGCGATGTACAGCGCATGCGGATCCGTGACCACCTGCGCGCGCGGAATGAAACCGCCCAGCACCTGCATCACCGGCGGCGCGGCCAGCGCGATCTGCACCATGAAGCAGCCGAAGATCACCAGCAGCAGCGCGATCACGAAGGCTTCCAGCGCGCGGAAACCACGGTTCATCAGCAGCAGCACCAGCAGCGTGTCCAGCGCGGTGATCACCGCGCCCCACAGCAACGGCAGGTCGAACAACAGTTTCAAGGCAATGGCCGTGCCGATCACTTCGGCCAGGTCGCAGGCGATGATCGCCGCTTCGCACAGCGCCCACAGCGCCAGGTTCACCGGCTTGGGGTAGCGCGCACGGCAGGCCTGCGCCAGGTCCATGCCGGTGGCGATGCCCAGCCGTGCCGACAACGCCTGCAGGATCACTGCCATCAGGTTGGAGATCAGGATGACCGACAGCAGCAGGTAGCCGAAGCGCGAGCCGCCTGCCAGATCGGTGGCCCAGTTGCCCGGGTCCATGTAACCGACCGACACCATGTAGCCCGGGCCAAGGAAGGCCAGCAGCCGGAACCACCAATGGCCTTTGTCGGGTACGGCAATCGAAGCGTTGAGCGCACCCAGGCTGGCCGGAGTGGAGGCGGCAGAATCGGTGGGTGCGACGGTGTTCATGACTGCCAATATAGCCACTGCTATATCGCATAGCAATGTGAAACAATCGTCTTTACTGCGTCACTGGTCCAGAATTCAGGTTCGCACCCGATGACAACTGCAGGACAGGCACACGCGTGGGCAAGACGGACGATTCGACATCGCTGAAGAGCACCCCCTTGATCGAGGCCGAGCGCCAGGTCGAGAGCTTCCGGCAAGTGCGCGAGGCACACCGGATGGAACTGGTGGAGGACTATGTCGAGCTGATCTCCGATCTGTTGGCCGACGGCGGCGAGGCCCGCCAGGTCGACATCGCTACCCGTCTCGGCGTGGCCCAGCCGACCGTGGCGAAGATGCTGCGCCGGCTGGCCCGTGACGGTTGGGTGGTGCAGCGCCCATACCGCGGCGTGTTCCTGACCCCGGAGGGCGAGGCGTTGGCCCATGCCAGCCGCCAGCGCCACCAGACCGTGGAGCGCTTCCTGCTGGCGCTGGGCGTGGACGCGGATACCGCGCGGCGTGATGCCGAAGGCATCGAGCACCACGTCAGTGAACAGACACTGGCTCTGTTCGACGAATTCGTACGCAAGGCCGAGGGCGGTTCCACCGAACGGTAGCGCCGGGCCATGCCCGGCGCTACCGGGGTTGAATGCCGCCAGTGGGGCAGCGCGCCTGCTGTTGCGCACACGCCCGCTTCCTCCATTGCTGCAATACCGGTTGCAGCCCGCTGTAGCGCCGCCCCTGCCAGCCATTGGCCAGCACCGTGCCCTGCGCATCGATCAGCACCAGGTTGGGCGGGGCCGGGCCCGCCAATGCCTGCAGCGCCGGCATGCGCTTCGCGCGACGCGGGTCCAGCACCGGCCACGGCATGTCCTGCAGCTGCATGTAGCGCCGCAACGCCGCCTCGCTTTCATCCAGGCTGACATACACCACTTCGGTATCGGCGCCGGCCTCGCGCAGCGCGTCGCGCACGCCGCGCAGGGTCGGCACGAAGGCGTGGCAGGGCGCGCACCAGTCGGCACCGAAGTACAGCGCGATCAGCTTCGGCGGTGGCGACCACTGCACCGGCCGCAGGGCACGTGGCTCTGGCCGCATCAGCGACGCGGAGACCTGCGCGTGCAGGTCGGCCGCCGCGGCCGGCGATGCCAGTGCCAGCAGCAGCGCGGGCAGCCACCTAGAACGCATAACGCAGGTTCACGTACCACGAGCGGGCGAAACGCGGACCGTACACGTAGTCGCTGTCGCGCAGCGCGCCGCTTTCCAGATCCTTCTGCCGCTGGTCGAACACGTTCTTGACCCCGGCCGCCACCGACACTTCCTGCTGTGCCTGCGCGCCCAGGTGGCGATGCCAGCGCGCGCCGAGATCGGTGACCAGGAAGGCGCGGGTGCGGTGCAGCTCGCCCAGCCGGTTGTTGAGCACCGGCATCGATCCGGTGTGGCGCAGCGCCAGGAACGTCTCCCAGGGTTCGGCGGGCATCCAGCTGAGCTGGGCCACGCCGGTCCAGCGCGGCGTCTTCAGGTAGTCGCGGCTGTCGATCACCGTATCGCCGCCGTCGGCGGTGTCATCGAAGATGCGTTGCGGCTCGCGGAACTGCGAGCGGTACCACGACGCGCCGGCAGTCAGCCGCCATTGCGGAGAGGGCTGCCAGCCGACGTTGGTTTCCATGCCCAGTACGTTCGAGCCGGACGCGTTGTAGCGCAGCTGTGTCAGCTGGCCATCATCGCCGCGCTGGATCTCGCCCAGCGCGAAGGTGTCACGGATGCGTGCGTAGGACGCGGTGGCATCCCAGCTCCATACCGGGTCGGCCGGGTCGGAGCGCCAGTCGAATCCGAACAGGGTGGTCAGCGCGCGCTCCTCCTTCAGGCCACGGGTGTTGCGCACGCGCACCTGTTCGCCACCGAGGGTATCGACGTGGACATCCTCGACGAAGATTTCCGGCGCACGGAAGCCGGTGGCGATGCCCGCACGCCATTTCAGCCGGGGAGTCGCCTGCCAGGCGAGGGCGATACGCGGTGAGAACACGGCGCTGTCCAGTTCCGAACTCTTGTCCACGCGCGCACCCAGCACCAGGTCGACGTCATCGCGTACGCTCCATTCGTCCTGCACGAACGCGCCGAGGTTGTGGAACGTCGCATCCTCGAGCACGGCCAGGCGCTGGCCGGCGCCATCGCGGTTGTCGTCACGCAGGCCCTCATGCTTGTACTGCACGCCGAACGCGAGCGTGTGTGCACCCAACCGCCAGTTCAACTGGCTGTCGATGTACTGCAGCGGGTTGTGGGTGCGCCCGTACTGGCGCCACGAGCGTGATGCGGCACTGCCGGGCACGTTCGGGTCCAGCTGCGAAGGATCGTAGCCGGGCGCCGATGGATCGGTGACCACATCGCCAAGACCGCCATAGAAGCTGTCGCGGTCGATGTCAGCGAAGGCGTAGGCCAGACGGAAGTCGACGTCGCTGTTCACTTCCTGGTCCCATGACAGGCTGCCGCGACGGTAGTTGGTATCCAGCGATTCGGCGATGTTGGCCAGGTGTTCGGGCTGGTCGAGGCGATTGCCACCGCGACGGCTCTCATCGGTCACCTGCAGGTCCAGCCGCAGGCGCGTGCCCGGATTCGGCGCATACCAGGCCTGCAGGCCACCGACCTTGAGGTTCTTGCGGGTGATCTCGGTATAGCCGTCGCCGTTGTAGTCGATGCCGCTGTTCCAGTTGCGCTGGGCGATCACCGACAGTCCCGCGTCGGCTTCGCTGGCGACCAGATCCAGACGGACGTCGGCGTTTTTCTGCGGCGTGCCCTTCAGCACATCCACGCCGGCCTGCACATGGCCACCGCTGCGTGCAGGCAGCGGCGGAATCAGATTGATGACACCGGCCACCGCGCCCGGCCCGTACAGCGACGAACCACCGCCCTTGACCACTTCGATGCGGTCGACGAAGCCGGCGGGAATCTGTTCCAGCCCGTACACGCTGCCCAGCGTGGACAGCAGTGGAATGCCATCGAACAGCAACTGGTTGTAGGCACCGGGAAGGCCCAGCAGCTGCACCTCGCTGGTGTTGCAGTTCTGGCAGTTGCTTTCCACCCGCAGGCCGTTGATCAGCTCCACCGCGCGGGAGAAATCGGTGGCTGCGCGCAGTGCGATGTCTTCCTTGCGCAGTACTTCGGTGCGGATCGGTACGTCCGACAGCAGGCGTTCGCTGCGGGTGGCGGTGCTGACTTTCACCTGCACCCGGTCCAGCTCGGTAGGAGAGGGCGGTGCAGCGACTGCGGCCAGTGGCAGGGCGGCGGCGATACCGGCAGCCAGCGGCAGCCGGCGAAGAAGAGAGGCAGCAATGCGCATGAGGGCGTCGTCCTTGGGGAGGGAGGGCGGCGAGGGCGACCTGGCTGGCGCACATGAAAGCAGAAGGTCATCAATATAGCAATTGCTATATTACCGTTTCAGCTCGCGGCGGAACCGTGGTCTTTACTCGAATTCGAGTGTTATAACATTACACAATGCGCACGGAAGCGTGCCGGTGGTCATGCCCCGGAAGGGGTCAGCCGCGACGGAAGGCGGCGGGAGTGCGCGCGCCGACGATGATCATGCGGATCATCGTGGAGATCTGTTCGACCAGTTCCGGGTCGTTCTCCGGGGGCTGGTCCATGGCCGAAGCGCCCATTGCAAACACCAGCCGGGTGATCGCCATCGACACCAGTTCCGGCTTGTACAGCACCGCGCCATCCAGTGCGGCCAGGCGCACCAGGTCGTGCTGCAGCTCTTCTTCGAAGTAGTGCAGTTCGCGTTCGACCGCGTGTTTGAAATCGTCCGAGCCGACCGCGCCTTCGCGCAACAGCACGTGCAGCAGCTTGTCGTCGGCGCGCAGCTGTTCCATGAAGGTTTCCACCGACACGCGCACCACGCTGGTGGCGCTGGACGTAGCGCGCTGGCGGGCTTCGCCGATGATGGTGCGCAGTGAGCGCCCGGCGACGTCGATCAGGGCGACGGCCAGTTCGTCCATGTCGCGGAACTGTCGATAGAAACTGTTGGGTGCGATACCGGCCTCGCGCGCGACTTCGCGCAGGCTGAGGGTGGACAGGCTGCGATGCGGGCCGATCAGTTTCAACGCGGCGGCCAACAGATCCTCGCGGCTCACCGTACGGCGGGCCGGGCTGTTGGCATCTTCAGGCGGAGACAGAACGGTGGCGGCGGCCATGGCACTTCCGGTGGGGCAAGGCTGAATCATACCCAATCCGGTGCAATATACACATGTATACACAGCTGTGTGTGCGGCCGTATAGTGCGCCCATGAGCGCTGTCGTCCGACCTTCCCTGCTTTCCCCGTACCGCTGGCTGTCGCCGTCGCTGTTCGACTTCTGGGCGGGCCAGCTGAATCCGTTGTGGACCCTGCGTGAGCCGATGGCCCGCCTGGTACGGCGCGAGCCGGCCGGCGAGGGCGCCGCGACCCTGGTCCTGCGCTGCAACCGGCACTGGGCCGGGATGCGCGCCGGCCAGCACGTCACCCTCGGCGTTGAGCTTGAGGGGCGTGTATTGCGCCGCAGCTACAGCCCGACCCGCCTGGGCCGCCGCGAGCTGGCCATTACCGTCAAGGCGGTGGAAGGCGGCAAGGTCAGCCAGCATCTGGTCGCACATGCCACGCCGGGCGACCTGTTCCGGCTGGACGCGGCCTTCGGTGATTTCCACATGCCTGCCGCCGCGCCGGTATTGCTGCTGGCGGCCGGTAGCGGCATCACGCCCATGCGCAGCCTGCTGCGCGACGCCTGCCAGCGCCCGCTGGCTGCGCCGGTCGACCTGTTCTACTGGGAGCGCAGCGCAGCGGCGTTCCAGTTCCGCGATGAACTGCTGGCCTTGGCTGCGGCGCATCCGAACCTGCGCGTGCACCTGCTGACCACCCGCGAAGGCGACGTGCCGGCTGCGCGTATCGACAGCCACACGCTGGCCGTTGCCGGTGACGACACCCCGCTGGCGCAGCGCCATGTACTGGCCTGCGGCCCGGACGGTTTCGTTGCCGCCGCGCGCACGCGGCTGGCCCAGCACGTGGCCGGCTTCCAGGCGGAAGCCTTTACCCCACCGGCAGCACTCAGTGATGCCGACAGCCTGGGCGAGGTCGCATTGACCCTGGCCCGCAGCGGCCGGCGGCTGATCGTGCCGCGCGGCCGCTCGCTGCTGGAAAGCCTGGAGGCGCAGGGCATCGCGCCCAAGCACGGCTGCCGCATGGGCATCTGCAACAGCTGCACCTGTGAACGCGTCAGTGGCACTACCCGCCATCTGCGCACCGGCGACACCCAGTCCGAAACGGCCGTGCCGGTGCGGATCTGCGTGAGCGCGCCGACCACCGACCTGACCCTGGATCTCTGAGGACCCCGCTGCCATGACCCGCGCTACCGACCGTGCCCTGAGCCCTGCCGAGATGCAGACGTTTGGTGAGGAACTCGATGCGATCCGCGACCGTGTGATCGGCAGCCTCGGCGCGTCCGACACCCGCTACATCCGCCGCGTCGCAGCGGCTGTGCGCTGGTCCGGCGTGCTTGGCCGCAGCCTGCTGTTCCTGGGCGCGTTCTCGCCGTTGTTCTGGGCGCCGCTGCTGTGGCCGGCCTGCATCGCCGGCACCCTGCTGCTGGCGCTGGCCAAGATCCTGGAAAACATGGAGCTGGGCCACAACGTCATGCACGGCCAGTACGACTGGACCGGCGACCCCAAGCTCAACGGCAACACCTACGAATGGGACATCGTTGCCACCGCCGACAACTGGCGCAAGACCCACAATTTCCGCCACCACACCTACACCAACGTGCGTGGCATGGACGATGACATCGGCTATGGCCTGCTGCGCATCTTCCCGGAGCAGCGCTGGAAGCCGTTCTACCTGTTGCAGCCGATCATCGCGCCGATCTTCGCACTGCTGTTCCAGTGGGGCGTGGCTGCGCAGGATCTGCGCCTGGGCCGCTGGTTCAAGGGCCGCATCAGCAGCCGCGCGATGTGGCTGCAGACCCGTCCGGTGGCACGCAAGATGATCCGCCAGGTGCTGAAGGACTATGTGTTCTTCCCGCTGCTGGCCGGTCCGTTCTTCCTGCCGGTGTTGCTGGGCAACATGGTGGCCAACGGCCTGCGCAACATCTGGACCTACGTGATCATCTTCTGTGGGCACTTCACTGCCGAATCGGAAACGTTCCCGAAGGAATGCCTGCGCAATGAATCGCGCGGCCACTGGTACCTGCGCCAGCTGCGCGGTTCGTCCAACATCAGCGGCGGTTTCGTGATCAACGTGCTGTCGGGCAACCTCAGCCACCAGATCGAGCACCACTTCTATCCGGATCTGCCGGCCAACCGCTATGCGGCGATCGCCAAGGAAGTGAAGGATATCTGCCGTCGTTACGGCCAGCATTACAACAACGGCTCGCTGCCGCGGCAGTTCACCCAGGTGGTCTGGCGCATCCTGCGCCACGCGTTCCCGAGCAAGCCGCGCCGCCTGCCGATGCCGGACATCATGCCGGCACCGGCATCGGCCAACGCCGGCTGAGTCTTCAGCCGGCCTTCGCCAACAGCGCAGGCGACTGGCGGTCCAGCCTGCGCAGGAACACCTGCATCTCCTTGCGGGCCTGCTGGTCGCCCTTGCTGCCGGCCACGCTGAGCCCGCGCTGCCATGCCTCGCGCGCCGCCTGCGGCTGGCCACCGGCCAGCCATGCTTTGCCCAGCAGCTTCCACGCCGCCGAATAGTCCGGGTCCAGCACCACGCAGCGCCCCAGATGGGTGGCTGCGCGCACCGGATCGCCGGCGTCCAGCCAGCTTTTGCCCAGGCCGAAGCGCAGCAGCGCGCTGTCCTTGCCGGCGGCGAGCATGTTTTCCAGCGTGTTGATGTCCATCAGCGCACCTCCACCAGGGTTTCCACCGGACCCGCCTGGAAGCGCCCGCGATGGAACAGCAGCGGTGCGCCGCCTTCTTCCCGCACGTCGACGATGCGCCCGGCCAGCAGCAGGTGATCGCCGACCGGCCACTGCGCGTGGCGGGTGCAGGTGAGGTGGACGACGGCACCAGCGATACGCGGTGGCGCGTCTTCGCCGTCGTCCAGCAAGGGCACGTCGGTGAATCGATGGCGCACCTGCGGGTCGGCGAAACGGCGCGCCAGGGCTTCCTGTCCGGCGCCGAGCACGCTGATCGCGAACTGGGTGGCGCGCTGGAACGTGGACAGGCTCTGCGCATGCAGGGCCAGGTTCCACAGCACCAGTGGCGGCTGCAGCGAGATCGGCACGAACGAATTGATGGTCAGGCCCTGCGGCTTTCCCTGTGCATCACGCGCGCACACGATCGCCACACCGGTAGGGAAATGGCCGAGCAACCGCCGCAGCGCACGCGGCGGCAGGCTGACCGACGGCACCGGTGCCGGAGCGGGGAAGACCCCTGCCCACGGCCCGGCGTATGCGCCAGAGTCCGCGTTCATGCGGCCCTGGCCTGGCGGTAGCGCCGGCCGACTTCGGCCCAGTTGATGAGGTTGAAGAACGCGCCGATGTAGTCCGGGCGACGGTTCTGGTAATGCAGGTAGTAGGCGTGCTCCCACACATCCAGGGCAAGGATCGGGGTATTGCCGGAGGCACCCGCCGCTGCGCCCATCAGGGGGCTGTCCTGGTTGGCGCTGCTTTCGACCTGCAGGCGGCCATCGCGATCGACGGTCAACCACGCCCAGCCACTGCCGAAGCGGGTCTGCGCGGCCTTGCTGAATGTCTCTTTGAAGGCGTCGTAGCCTCCGAGGTCGCGATCGATGGCCGTGGCAAGTTCGTCATCGGCCGTGCCGCCGTTGGCACTGAGGACGGTCCAGAACAGGCTGTGGTTGGCGTGGCCGCCGCCGTTGTTGCGCACTGCGCCGCGGATCGATTCGGGCAGGGCATCCAGATCGGCGATCAGGGTTTCCACCGGCTGCGCGGGCAGACCCGCCTGTTCCAGCGCGGCATTGAGGTTGTTGATGTAAGCCTGGTGGTGCTTGCCGTGGTGGATTTCCATCGTGCGCGCATCGAAGTGCGGTTCGAGGGCGTCGTAGGCATAGGGGAGGGCGGGAAGCGAATACGACATCGAGACAGTCTCCGTGGGGAAGGCCAGGGGTGTGGCCGTGGGGAGACTGTTATCGCACCTCAACATTGGTTGAGGTCAAGCGGCAACGAAGCTTCAGTAGTGCCAGCCCATGGCTGGCAACTTCATACACTCCGAGCTGCCAGCCATGGGCAGGCACTACTGAACCCGCTTTTGGAACCCTCACCGGCGGGTAGTGCCGGCCGCTGGCCGGCAGCTGGTGATGGTCGGGGGTGCCGGCCAGCGGCCGGCACTACCGGTATCCGTCGAGTTCTGCGTCTGGCGTCAGCTCAACCAATCCTTGCACGCGCTATCAACCTGATCGCCACAGGCGGTCTGCATCCGCTGCTGCAACCGTGCCAGCGTCTCCGCACCCTTGTGCTTCGCACTCCACGCCTGCAGCTGTCCGGCCAGCCGTTCGAAGCGCTGACGCGTGCGCTGGTGGTAGCCGGACGGCTGCTTGTCCAGCTCGGCGATCAACGCCTCGGTGGCCTGCTCGATGCGCGGTGCATCATCGGGCGCCAGCCGCAGCAGGCCTTCCACGTACAGCACGCCCCACTGCACGCGCGTGGCAGGCCCCTGCGCGCCTTCGTAGGCACGCTTCAACCACTCCAGGGCGCCGGCGGTATCACCGCGCTGCTCGGCCAGTTCGGCCAGCTCCGGCATGTAGTAGTAAGGCTGCTCGCTGCGCTTCAGCTCTGCCAGCAGCAAGGCCTCGGCGCCCGCATCGTCATCGACCTGACGCAGCGCGTAGACGGCACTGCTGATGGTGGCCTGGCGCGCATGCGTGTCCGTGGCGGCGGCATCGGCGGCGGCCACGCGCTGCTTCACCCGCTCAACCAGGGCTGCCGGCAGCGCGCCTTCGGGCTGCTGCTGGCGGGCCAGCGCCAGCTCGGTCAGCGCGCGTGACAAGGCATCGTCAGCACGATCACCGCGCGCGGCATCGGCACGTTCCAGCGCGACCAGCAGCTGCTGGCCGAGGGTATTGCTGCTGGCCGGACCGGCGCTGGCCTGCTTGACCAGCCCGGCGCCGGCATAGCCCAGCAGCTCGCGGTTGCGACGTACTTCCGCCGGCTGCGCCAGCACGGCCTGCAACAGCTCACGTACCTGGGTGGGCGCTGTCGTCGGTTTCTCGGCTGTAGCCAAGGCGAGCAGCGCGAAGCGACGCTGCAGCGCCGGTTCGGGTGCGGTCTTGGCAAGTTGCTGCAGCACGTCCTGCGTGCTGCGCTTGCCGGCCAGGCGGTTGGCATCGACCTCCCAGCCGTAGTCGCCCAGCACCTGCCAGTCTTCGGCACCAAGCTTGGCCGGCGTCGCCAGTGCGGTGGCCAGAGTCTCGGCGACGGCGCTGCGGCGGCTGGCGGCGACGGTCAGTGCCCGGGTCAGTTCGGCCGCGTCGTTGCCGCCGGCCACGCGGGTAATTTCGTTGCGCTGCGGGTCGAGCACGATCAGGGTCGGATAGCCGCGCACGCCGAAGCGCTCGCCCCACGCCTGCGCGCCTTCCTCGTCGCCGTCCAGGTACACCGGCACGAATTTGCCGGTCAGGGCGATGAAGGCCGGATCCTTGAACAGCCCGGCCTTGAGCTGGTTGCACGGCGGGCACCACATCGCGCCCCAGTACAGCAGCACCGGCTTGCCACTCTCGGCGGCTTCGTTGAAGGCATCATCCACATCGCCCTGGCGCCAGGCGATGGCAGAGGCCGGGGCGGTGGAGGCGGCCTGCGCCGTCGGCACCGGAGCGGAAGCGGGTGAGCAGGCGCTCAGGGCCGAGGCCAGCAGCAACATGGAAAGCGCGACGCGCATCGGCAGCATCTCGAAGGACAGGGTGATGAGCCATTGTAGGAACGGTCGGGGTGCTGGCTGATGCAGTTTGCTTATGTCGCACGAGCAGCACGGCATGTGGGCTGGAGATCAGTGCGGACCCAGGTCCGCACCCACCGAAGCGGGCACCGTCAGCACCAGCGGCTGGTAGATCAGGCCGTTGAACTGGCCGACGTCACCATCCAGCACGAATCCATAGTGTTCGTAGGCGGGCACCGCGTTGAGCGAGGCGCGCACGGTCATCTGCGGGCCTCGCACCTGCGGCAGCACCGCCTGCAGCAGGGCACGACCAATGCCTTGCCCCTGCAGCTCCGGCGCGACGAACAGCATTGCCAGATGCTGGCCGGCCTTCAGTTCCACCACGCCGACCACCCGGCCTTCCTGTTCGGCCACGAGGATGTGGTTGTCGCCCTGCAGCCGCTCGGCGAACGCGGAGGCTGCGGCCACCGTGCCGAACGTGGCGATGCCCTCGGCGGTGAGCATGGGCGCAATGGCTGCAGTGAACGCCGCCATGCACACCGCGCTGATCGCGGGCAGGTCATCGACGTGGGCGGGGCGGATCCTGGTCATGCGCTGTACTTCCTGTGGCGGGACGACATCAATGCCCCACGCTAAGCTGGCGGCATGACTGATTTCAATCCTGCCCATGCCCGCTTGTTTCCCACGCAGGGCCTCAGCCTTGGCCTGATGACGCCAGTGGCCGCACACGGCCTGGCCGATCCGCATGAGGCACGACGCATCGCGCGGCTGGCCGATGATCTGGGTTTCGCCGCGCTGTGGACCCGCGATGTGCCGTTGATGGTGCCGCAGGGGCCGGATGCGACTGCCAGCGCGCTGGATGATCCATTTCTGTGGCTGGGCATGCTGGCCGCGGCGACCGAACGCATCGTGATCGGCACTGCGGCCATCGTGCTGCCGTTGCGGCAACCGTTACAGGTGGCGAAGTCGGCGTTGAGCCTGGACCGGATCAGTGGTGGGCGCTTCGTGCTGGGCCTGGGCTCGGGTGATCGGCCTGAGGAGTTCGCGGCATTCGGCGAGGATCTGGAAAGCAGGGCAGCGACCTTCCGTGAACGCTGGTCGCTGCTGCGTGCAGCGCTGTCGCCCGAACCGTCCGAGCGTGCGCCGGTGTTGCAGGCAACCGGTGGATACGACGTACTTCCCGCGCCGGCCAGGCGCATTCCGATGCTGGTGGTCGGCACTGCACGGCAGAGCCTGCAGTGGATCGCGCGCGAAGCCGAAGGCTGGGCGACCTATCACCGCGAAGAAACCGCGCAGGAAGGGCGTATCGGTCTTTGGCAGCAGGCCCTGGCGCAACGCGGCGGCACGCCCAAACCGTTCGTGCAGTCGATGCTGCTGGACCTGCAGGCCGACCCGGCTGCGCCGGCAGAACCGCTGCCGCTGGGCCTGAAGGTGGGCCGCGATGGCCTGCGCGACTACCTGTTGCGGGTGCACGCGCAGGGTGTGGCCCATGTGATGTTCAACCTGGTCGACAACGGCCGGCCGATGGACGACGTGCTGCGTGAGATCGGCGAGCAGATCCTGCCGGATACGCTTCGGTAGGTGTCCACCTTGGTGGACACAGCTCTACCGTTCGCCGGGCATGGCCCGGCACTACCCTCGGTTTTCGGATCGTTCGCATCTGCGTATCATTCGCATTTGATATCCACTGTTGGAGCCTTGCGTGACCCACCGCAACCCGCTGCATCCGACCGGACGCCTGTTCGCGATCGTCGCCTTCATCGAGGCCATCACCTGGGCCGGTCTGCTGGCCGGCATGTGGCTCAAGTACGGCCCGCAGGCCAACGTCGCGCTGGTGAAGCTGTTCGGGCCGCTGCATGGCGTGGCGTTCATGGTGTACGTGGCGGTGACCCTGTTCGCGGCGCTGCGCCTGCGCTGGCCATGGTGGGCAACGGGGCTGGCCTTGCTGGCCGCGATTCCGCCGCTGGTGACCCTGCCGCTGGAGTGGTGGTTCAAGCGTCGCGGCCTGCTGTCGGTACGCGCAGCGCAGTGATGCACCCGCGGGTGCATGCCCGTTAAGCGAATGGGTATCAAATGCAAATGCGAGCCGTTATCATTTAAGGATGGCGTCGCCGCCTGACAGGGCGACGTCGCGCAGGGTGCGGAAGCGCCCGGCGTTCCCTCCTTGGTTACGGTTGGTGTTCCATGCATGCACGTCCCGTGGTTCCCGGCTTGCCGGCGCTGGTGTTGGCTGCCCTGATCGGCACCATGGCGATGATGTCCTTCGTCGCCGTCATCGGCCCGGTGGTCCGCCTGCTGGGCCTGTCTGAATGGCATGCCGGTCTATCGGTCACGGCCGCGGGTGTGTTGTGGATGCTGGCCGCTCGCCCCTGGGGCCAGCTCAGCGATCGCATCGGCCGCAAGCGCGTGCTGGTGCTGGCCATGAGCGCCTACACGCTGGTCTACATCGCGTTGGCGGTGTTCATCGATGTCGCGCTGCAGACGATACCGCCGGTGCTGGTCTCGGTACTGGTACTGGTAGGTGCGCGCGGGCTGGTGGGCCTGTTCTATGCGGCCGTGCCGCCAACCGCCGCTGCGCTGATCGCAGACCAGGCCCCACCGGGCCAACGCACAAAGTTCCTGGCCCGGCTGGGCAGCGCCAATGCGCTGGGCATGGTGCTGGGCCCGGCTGCTGCCGGATGGCTTGCCTACAAGAACCTGCCGTTGGCGCTGTATGTGGCGGCGCTGTTGCCGCTGCTCGCGCTGGGCCTGCTGGCGTGGCGCTTGCCTGCCACGCCCCCGGTGGCTGCCGCACAGAACCGCAAGCGCATACCACTGTCGCGCCTCGACCCGCGTCTGCGTCTGCCGCAGATGGCCGCCTTCGTGGCGATGGTGTCGGTCACCATCGCGCAGGTCACGGTGGGCTTCTTCGCCATCGATCGCTTCGGCCTGGATGCAGCCGAAGGCGCACGCATGGCCGGCATCGCCCTGACTGCAGTGGGCGTGGGCCTGATTCTTGCGCAGGGGCTGGTGATGAAGCTGGACGTGCATCCCCGGCGCTGGATCATCCTCGGCGCACTGATCGCCGGCATCGGCTTCGCCTCGGTGGCCGCGGTGCAGCAGACCTGGCAGTTGCCAGCAGCGTACGCGCTTGCGGCGTTCGGCATGGGCTTCGTGTTTCCCTCGTTCCAGGCGTTGGCCGCCGATGCGGTGCAGGCGCACGAACAGGGTGCGGCGGCCGGCACGGTCGCGGCGGCACAGGGGCTGGGCATGGTGGCCGGGCCGATGCTCGGCACCCTGTTGTATCGCGGCGGGGCCAGCCTGCCTTATCTGCTGGTCGGCGTGTTGCTGCTGGTGCTGTGCGTGCTGGCCGCAGCGTATCGGATGAAGGAGACGACATGAACGATTCCCTGATGCAGGGCGCGTGGCCGGAGGCTGCGTCGATGCTGCCGGAGCCCACCGCTGAAGCATCGCTGTTCCTGCTGCGGCAGGCCGATCAGCAGATGCACGCGCGGGGCTGCCGCGCACCCTTGCCGGCGGGCGCGCTGGCGACGTTGGCCGAGCGCGTGGCGACGTTCTTCGCGCAGCAGCGCGGTGGCCCGGGCCTGCTGGTCGGCGCGGTGCCGTTCGAGCCGCGTGCCGATGATGCGTTGTACCAGCCCGAGCGCCTGCTGCCGGCACCGCCCGTGCAGTCGCAGGCAGCGCCGGCGTTGGCCGGAAGGCTAACCGCTGAGCCGTCCGCGCAGGACTATGCAGCGGCGGTGGCGGACGCGGTCAGCGTGATGCGCGCACCCAACCCGGCGCTGCACAAGGTGGTACTGGCGCGCAGCCTGTTGGCGCACACGCAGCAGGCGCTGTCGCCGGAAACGCTGCTGGCCCGCCTGGGCACCGATCCTTCGGTGGCGACCTACGCCGTGCCGCTGCCGGTGGACGTCGGCCAGGCGCCGGCGTGGCTGGTGGGGGCGACGCCGGAGCTGCTGCTGCGCAAGCGCGGTGCGCAGGTACTGTCGCATCCGCTTGCCGGTTCGGCGCGGCGCAGTGCCGATCCGGTCGCCGACGAGCGCGCCGCGCAGGCGTTGCTGGCATCGGCAAAGGATCACGACGAACACCGCCATGTGGTGGAAGCCATCGTCGATGGCCTGTCGCCCTGGTGCAGCCACATCGAGGCGCAGCCGCGCCCGGTGCTGCACGCTACCGCCAGCATGTGGCATCTGGGAACACGCATCCACGCCACGCTGAAGGACGCTGCCACCTCGGCGGCGACCCTGCTGGCCGAGCTGCATCCCACCCCGGCCGTCTGCGGCACCCCGCGGCTGGAAGCACTGCAGCGCATCCGTGCGCTGGAACCGGTACCGCGCGGCTTCTATGCCGGTGCCGTGGGCTGGCTGGATGCACAAGGCGACGGCGACTGGTATGTGGCGATCCGCTGCGCGCGCCTGCAGGGCACCCAGCTGCGCCTGTATGCCGGCGCCGGCATCGTCGCCGACTCGCAGCCCGCCGCCGAGGTCGCCGAGACCGCCGCCAAGTTCGCTGCGCTGTTGAACGCACTGGGCGTGCAGGACCCGCTGCCCTTGATCGAGGTATCCGCATGACGCCGTCCGCCGTTGACTCCCGCCTGCCGCTGCAGCAGCAATGGCCCGAAGCCCTGGTCGCGCGCTATCGGGCTGCAGGTCATTGGCGTGGCGAAACCTTCCCGGGTTTCCTGCGCGAACGCGCCGAGCGCCATGCCGATGACATCGCGGTGGTGGCTGGCGATGTGCGCTTGAGCTATGCGCAGCTCTGGCATGAGGCCGGGCGCATTGGCGCCGGCCTGCTGACGCTGGGCCTGCAACCCGGTGAGCGCGTGCTGGTGCAGCTGGGCAACACCGCCAGTTTCATCAGCACCATCTGCGGGCTGTTCCGCGCCGGGCTGGTGCCGGTGTACGCGCTGCCGGCACACCGCATCACCGAGCTGGCCCACTTCGCCCGCAAGGCCGAGGCCAGTGCCTACATCACCACCGATGTACATGAGGGCTTCGATCATCGGGGCCTGGCGCGCGCGCTGCAGGCGGACGTGCCGGCGGTACGCCACGTGCTGATCGATGGCGATGCGGCCGAGTTCGTCGCGCTGGACTCGCTGCAGGGCGACCGCAGCCAGCTGCCGGCCGATCCTGACCCGCAGTCGGTGGCGTTCCTGCAGATCTCTGGTGGCAGCACCGGGCTTTCAAAGCTCATTCCGCGCACGCACGACGATTACATCTACTCGTTCCGTGCCAGCAACGAAATCTGCGGTATCGACCGCGACAGCGTGTACCTGGTCGCGCTGCCGGCGGCACACAACTTCCCGATGAGTTCGCCCGGCTTCTTCGGTGCGCTGTACGCCGGCGCCCGCGTGGTGCTCAGCCCGGGCCCTGGCCCGGACACGGCATTCCCGTTGATCGCGCGCGAGAAGGTGACCTGCTGTGGTCTGGTACCGCCGCTGGCGCTGCTGTGGGCGCAGGCGGCGGCGACCAGCAAGCACGATCTGTCCAGCCTGCAGGTCCTGCAGGTTGGTGGAGCCAAGCTGGTGCCGGAGGCCGCACGGCGGGTCATTGATGGCCTTGGATGCACATTGCAGCAGGTGTTCGGCATGGCCGAAGGCCTGGTCAACTACACCCGGCTGGATGATCCGCAGGAACTGATCGTTGCCTGCCAGGGGCGGCCGATCAGCGCCGATGATGAAGTGCGTGTGGTCGATGACCATGACCAGCCTGTTGCCGAAGGCGAGGTTGGCCATCTGCTCACGCGGGGCCCGTATACCATCCGCGGTTACCACAATGACGCGGCGGCGAACGCGCGCTCGTTCACCGACGATGGCTTCTATCGCACCGGCGACCGCGTGCAGCAGCTGCCCGGGGGCTACCTGGTGGTGCAGGGCCGTGCCGGCGACCACATCAACCGGGCGGGCGAGAAGATCTCCGCCGAGGAGATCGAAGACCATCTGCTGGCCCATGGCAGCGTGTTCGATGCTGCCGTGGTCTCCATTCCCGACGACTATCTGGGCGAGCGCAGCTGTGCCTTCGTGATCCAGCAGGGCGAGGCGATCAAGGCGCCAGCGCTGAAGGCGTGGATGCGCGGACGTGGCCTGGCCGCGTTCAAGGTGCCCGATCAGATTGTCTTCGTGGACAGCTTCGATACCACGGCGGTTGGCAAGATCAGCCGCCGCGAACTGCGCGCGCAGCTGCGTGCGCGTCATCTGCAACAGACAGGAGGAACGCGCTGATGGCGCTGCCCCGTATTGCCCCGTATTCCCTGCCGACCGCCGCGGAACTGCCGCAGGCGCGTGGCACCTGGCGCCCCCAGCGTGATCGTGTTGCCTTGCTGGTGCACGACATGCAGCGCTATTTCCTTGCCGCCTTCGATGCGGGCAATGCGCCGCTGCGGCCGGCAGTGGACAACATCGCGCGGCTGCTGGGGCATTGCCGTACACACGGCATTCCGGTGTTCTACACCGCCCAGCACGGCGACCAGGACCGCCGTGACCGCGGCCTGCAGGCAGATCTGTGGGGCCCGGGCATGGGCCGTCGTGCCGACCACGAGCCGATCATCGACGCGTTGGCACCTGCGACGGGCGAGCATGTGCTGGTCAAGCACCGCTACAGCGCATTCCAGCGCAGCAATCTGGAGACCCTGATGCGCGTGCGTGGCCGCGACCAGCTGCTGATCACCGGCGTGTACGCGCACATCGGATGCACCGCCACGGCGGTGGAGGCGTTCCAGCGCGACATAGAGACCTTCATCGCTGCCGATGCCGTGGCTGATTTCTCGCGTGCCGACCATGATCAGGCGCTGCACTGGATCGCCCGCACCTGCGGCGTACCGATGACCACCGACCAGCTGCTGGAAGCATTGTGATGAACGCGACGACCGAAACCTTGACCCTGGAGCGCATGCGCGCCGACGTCGCCCGCGTACTGGACTGCCAGGCGGCCGACATCGGTGACGATGACAACCTGATCGATCTGGATCTGGATTCGATGCGCATGCTGGGGCTGGTGCTGGCCTGGGGCAACACCGGGCTGCCACTGGAATTTTCTCAGCTGGCCGAACACACCACGCTTCGCCAGTGGTGGGCAGTGGTGCAGCAGCTGCAGGCCGCGCAGACAGCATGAATGGACTGCCGCTGCCGCTGCCGCTGACCGAGGCGCAGGCCGGGCTGTGGTTCGCCCAGCGGTTGGCACCGGAAAACCCTGCATTCAATACCGCGCATGCGGTGTGGATCGAGGGTTCGCTGGATGTGGCGGCGTTCACTGCCGCCGCCAATCAGGCCGCCGCCGAGGCCGAGGCGCTGGCCTTGCGTTTCGCCGAGGCCGAGGACGGCCAGCCGGTGCAATGGCACGAATCCACGCGGGTGCCATCACTGCAGCTGCGCGATGTTGCTGCTGCGGCCGATCCGCAGCAGACGGCATGCGCCGCGATGCAGGCCGATCGCTCCAGCGTAGTTGATCCGACCCGCGACCGACTGAGCCAGCAGGTGCTGTTCAACCTGGGCGGCCAGCGCTGGGCCTGGTACCTGCGCGTGCATCACCTGGCCACCGATGGCTATGGCATGGCGCTGTTTACTGACCGTGTCTGCGCACTGTATGCGGGCCGCACCGGTAGCGCGTTGCCAGCGCTGGCGGGCGTGCTGGCCGACGATGCCAGCTACCGCCGCGATGCGCGCCGCGACGCCGACAGGCAGTGGTGGCTGCAGGCACTGCAGGGCGCGCCGGCCTCCACCGGCCTGGCCGGAACTGCCGCTGCCAGCGACGATGCCGTGCGTTGGGTGCAGCCGGTGGACCCTGCTTTCCGCGAGCGCCTGCTGCAGGTTTCGGCATCGTGGCTGCAGCCGTGGCCGGATGTGCTCGCTGCATTGGCCGCCGAGTATGTGCGCCGCATGAGCGCGTCCGGGGAAGTCGTGCTCGGCGTGCCCTACATGGCGCGGCTGGGCAGCGTTGCGGCGCGGGTGCCGGCGATGGTGATGAACGTACTGCCGCTGCGGGTGGCGGACGGCGAGGACAGCGTCGAGGAATTCTGCCGGCGCATCGGGCGCCAGCTCAGCCAGGGCCGCAAGCATGGCCGCTACCGTGGCGAGCAGTTGCGTCGTGACCTTGGGCTGGTCGGCGCACAGCACCGCCTGCATGGGCCGTTGATCAACGTACAGCCCTTCTACAAGCCGCTGGCGCTGCCGGGTGTTCAGGCCTCGCTGGAGGTGCTGAGCACCGGGCCGGTGGACGATTTGACACTGGGCTTCCGTGGCGATGGACAGACCCTGCTGGATCTGGAGATTGAAGCGAACCCCGCCCTGTACGATCTGGACGAGGTGAAGGCGCATGCCCGGCGGCTGCTGCATTTCGTGTCGGCGGCGCTGCAGGCCGAAGACATCGCGGCGGTGCCGCTGGCCACGCCGGAAGAATCCAGGCATGTCCTGCATGGATTCAATGCCACCGCCCATCCGCTGCCTGACACCACCCTGGTCGAACTGCTGCAGCAGGGCATGGACCGTGATCCGTCGGCACCGGCGCTGGTGTTCGGTGAGACGACGCTGGACCATGCCACGCTTGAGGCGCGCAGCTTCGCCCTGGCCGCGCAGCTGCGTTCGCTGGGCGTGGGGCCGGGCACCATCGTCGCGGTAGCGCTGCCGCGTTCGCTGGAACTGGTGGTGGCGCTGCTGGCGGTACTGCGTGCAGGCGGCGCATATCTGCCACTGGACCTCGCCCATCCGGCGGAGCGACTGGCGCGCATCCTGGCGTCGGCGCAACCTGTCTGCATCCTGGCAGAGGCCAGCGCACAATCCCGGTTGGCAGACGTACCGGTGCTGCCGCCGGAGCAGTGGACCGATGTGAGCTTCGCCGCACCGTGGCCGGGCCCGATGGGCGACGATCCGGCCTATGTGATCTATACCTCCGGTTCGACCGGCGAGCCCAAGGGCGTGGTGATCGAGCACCGCGCCATCGTCAATCGCCTGCTATGGATGCGCGAGCACTACGGCATCGGTGCCGACGACCGGATTCTGCAGAAGACCCCGGCAACCTTCGACGTATCGGTCTGGGAATTCTTCCTGCCACTGCTGTGTGGCGCGACGCTGGTGCTGGCGGGGCCGGACGCACACCGCGACCCGACCGAGCTGGCGCGATTGATCCGCGTGCATGGCATCACCACCGCGCATTTCGTACCGTCGATGCTGGATGCGTTCCTGGCTGCACCGGCCTCACAGGACCTGCAGCTACGGCGCGTGTTCACCAGTGGCGAGGCGCTGGATGCCGCCCTGCGTGA
Organism: Stenotrophomonas sp. Br8; assembly: GCF_014763005.1. Taxonomy (NCBI): domain Bacteria; kingdom Pseudomonadati; phylum Pseudomonadota; class Gammaproteobacteria; order Lysobacterales; family Lysobacteraceae; genus Stenotrophomonas; species Stenotrophomonas sp. Br8. The sequence goes on from NZ_JACGTN010000008.1 coordinate 78,897, forward strand.
TCGCTTCCACGCGAGGATGCAATCCGAACTACATAACCTGTACGGGCCGACCGAAGCTGCTGTGGATGTGAGCTGGTGGCCGGCGTCGGCCGATGATTGCTCGCGCCCGGTGCCGATCGGTTTCCCGGTCTGGAACACCCGCCTGTATGTGCTGGACGCACGGATGCAGCCCGTGCCGGTGGGCGTGGCAGGTGACCTCTACCTTGGTGGTGTGCAGTTGGCGCGCGGCTATCTCGGCCGCGACAACCTGACGGCCGAGCGCTTCCTGGCCGATCCGTTCCTGCCGGGTGAACGCATCTATCGTACTGGCGACGTGGCGCGCTGGCGGGCCGACGGTGCTGTCGAATACCTGGGGCGCAGCGACCACCAGGTGAAACTGCGCGGCCTGCGCATCGAACTCGGCGAGATCGAAGCGGCGTTGCGCGAGCTGCCTGGCATGGACCGGGTGGAAGTGCTGTTGCGCGATGATCTTCCCGGCGAGGCGCGGCTGGTCGCCTATGTGCCGTCGACTCAGGCGGATGCAGCGGTGCTGCGCAGTCATCTGCTGACGCGGGTGCCCGACTACATGGTGCCGTCTGCGTTCGTAGGCGTGCATCAGTGGCCGGTGACTGCCAATGGCAAGTTGGATCGCGCTGCGCTGCCGAAGCCGCCGCAGCAGGAAGTCGCAGGGCAGGCACCGCGCACGCCGCTGGAGCAGGAACTGGCCGGGTTGTTCGCGCAGGCGCTGGGGCGTGAATCGCCCGTGGCCGTCGATGTGGATTTCTTCAGTCTCGGTGGCGACTCGCTTTCGGCCGTGCACCTGCTGCTGGCCATCGAGCAGCGCTGGCGTTGCGAGCTGGGCCTCGGCGCGCTGTTCGCGCAGCCAACCGTCGCCGCGCTGGCAGCACGCATCGCCGAGCCGCCCGCACGTGCCGATCACGCGTTGGGCCCGGTGATTGCGCTGTCTGCGTCCGACGAGCCAACCGTGGCGCCCTTGTTCGTGCTGCACCCGGCCGGCGGCATTGCATGGAACTACCGCGCGCTTGCGCGGGCGTTGCAGCCAACGCGCGCGGTTTACGGGCTGCAATCACCTGCACTCGATCCCACGCAACCGCTGCCAGGCAGCATCGAGGCCATGGCCAACGACTATGTGCAGCGGGTGATCACGCTGCAGCCGCAGGGGCCGATCCATCTGCTCGGCTGGTCGGTCGGCGGCATCCTTGCGCAGGCGATGGCGGTGCGTCTGCACGACATCGGCCGCGAGGTCGGCGAACTGGTGCTGCTCGATGCCTATCCCAGCGAATGCTGGCGTGCCGAACCGGAGCCCGACCCGATCGCGGCGCTGCGGGCGCTGTTGGCCATCGCCGGGCACGATCCTGACGCGCATCCCGAGCTGGACGACCGCGCGCGCATCCTCGCCTTCCTGCGGCGCGGCGGCAGCGCGCTGGGCAGCCTGCCCGAGGTGGTGCTCGACAGTGTGGTGCGGGCGGTGACCGGAACCAATCGACTGATCCGCGAACACCAGCACCGACCCTTCGTGGGAACGCTGGCGCATGTGCGCGCCGGACGCGATCATCAGGCACGGCCGCAGTTGCAGTCCGCACTGTGGAAGGCCCATGCGCTGCAGGTGGATGCCATCGAGCTGCCGTTCCTGCACGCCGAACTGACCGGCCGCGATGCTGTGGCACTGCTGGCCCCGTGGTTGTCGGCACGTCTGCAGCAGTGGGACAGGCAACAGGAGAATGCAACGTGCAGTTGACTGGTTTTGAAGGAAACGTGGCGCTGGTCACCGGCGCAGCCGGCGGTATCGGCGCGGCGCTGGTGGCGCAGCTGCTGGACGCAGGATGCAGGGTGGTGGCGACCGATCGTGAGCGGCCTGCGCCGGCGACCGACGATGGGCGCGTGCAGGCCTTCGCACTGGATGTCACCGACGGCGCGGCCGTGGACGCCCTGGTCGACCAGGTGGAAGCCACGGTGGGGCCGATCATGCTGGCGGCCAGCGTGGCCGGCGTGTTGCATGTCGGCGAGGTCGTGGACACCAGTGACGCGGATTGGCGCAGGGTATTCGCTGTCAATGCCGACGGTGTGTTCCATGTCGGTCGCGCATTGGCGCGGGTGATGTCGCCGCGCCGGCAAGGCGCCATCGTGACCGTCAGCTCCAACGCGGCGGGCGTGCCACGGCATGGCATGGCCGCCTATGCGGCCTCGAAGGCGGCGGCGACGATGTTCACCCGCTGCCTGGGCCTGGAGCTGGCGCCACTGGGCATCCGCTGCAACATCGTGGCGCCGGGCTCCACGTTGACCCCGATGCAGACCGGCATGTGGGAAGACGAGCAGGGCGCGGCGCAGGTGATTGCAGGCAATCCGGCGACCTACAAGGCTGGCATCCCGTTGCGCAAGCTGGCCACGCCGGAGGACATCGCACAGGCGGTGATGTTCCTGCTGTCCGAGCAGGCTGGGCACGTGGCGATGAGCGACCTGTACGTGGATGGGGGGGCCACCCTGCGTGGGTGAGCATCTGTAGAGCCGAGCCCATGCTCGGCTTATTACGCAATGCGGGAACATTCCGTGCAACGCAGCCGAGCATGGGCTCGGCTCTACAGAATCTATCGTGGCGTGACGGGTAGTGGCTGCGGCAGGGTGAGCCGATACACCAGTACCCGGTTGTCGTTGTCGTACGCACTGTCGCAGTGCTCGCCCTGCATGCGGCAGGTACGGGCGATGAAGTCGTTGTCGTTGCCGATCAGCAGCAGTACGTCGTTCGGGTGCTCTGGATCAAGCGCCGGCAACACGTCCATCGCTTCCCATTTCTCCGACAGCAGTCCTTGGTGCGGGCCGCGCCCTGTATCCAGGTCCAGCCCGGCCCGGGCCAGTTGTGGCCGGTCGAGCAGGTTCAGCACCTCTTTGACGTTGGCGGGCACGATGCCGGTCTTCAAGATCGCATCAGCCGGATCGGCCAGCACCGATGCCGTGCCGGTCTCATATTCCGTATCCACCAGATTGGAAGCCTGCGCCACGTTCACCAGCAGCACCGATTTATAGACGATCGGGTCATCGCCATCCTTGCCCAGGCCATTGCCATCGCGCGCCAGCATCAGGAATCGCGCGTTGTCCAGCGCACGCAGCTCGCTCTGTGCAGCGGTACGGTCGAGCTTGCCCTTGCCGTCATGGGCATAGGCGGGCAGGACCATCACGTGATGGCCGACCGGCTGCGTCGGCGTCGGGTTGTCCGACACGTCGTAGACCAGCACGCGGGTATTGATGCGGCCGGCGGCATTGCCCACCGCGCTGTCCTGGATCAGCGCACTCTGCAGGGCAACAAACAGCCGCGTGCCGTCGGGCGACAGGCTCATGCCTTCCACGCCCTGGTTGTTGCGGCGCCCGGTCTGCGGCGGAGTCAACGATCCAACGGCAGGCTTGCCATCACGTTGTGGCTGGATCGCCAGCGGCGGCACGATCACGCCCTGCAGCTGGCCCTGTGCATCGAAGTAGTAGACGTTGGCGGTGTACTCGTCGCCGATGTAGAAGTGGCCGTCGGCAGTGAACTGCAGGGATTCCGCATCGAGCGCGACCTTGCCGGCCCCCGCGCCCACGGCGGGCGAGGGCAGCACCACGCCACGCTGGTTGATCGTGTTATCACCGGGGTCGGCACCGGTGAAGGGCTGGCCGTTGTAGTCCTTCAGCACCAGGCCCTTGTCGGGCGTCATCGCCACCACGCCGAAGCCCTTGGACGTTCCCTGCGGCCAGTCGATGCGCAGCTTCATGCGTTCCAGGCGGCCGGCGTAGTCGTAGAACAGGCCGGCCTCCGGATCGTTGCGGCCGCGGTCGGGCAGCGTCCACAGCACCCCCTGGTAGCCACGCGCGGTGCGCCGCCACGTGCCCGGCTGTATCGCCAACGACGAGAACGAGCCCAGCGTATCGCCGAGGAAGTCCACGGTGCCTGCCGGCAATCGCCCGGCGGCGACCAATCCCTTATCCACGTAGGTGAAGCTGCCTACGTCCACCGCGCGTGGTGGCATGCCGCGGGCTTCATGCGGTGCGTTGTAGCCGCTGACCGAGAGCGCGGCCAGCAGCAGGGCAGTAGCGGACATCGATGGACTCCTCGGCCGGCGATCAGAAGCGGACGTCGATGGTACCGAACACCTGGCGCGGTGCCGACGCATGGAACACATACAGTTTGCCCGACGGGTCGCTGGGTGCGAACACGCTCGAATCCAGGTTGCTGGCGTAGCGCTTGTCGCCCAGGTTGGTGACATTCAGCGACAGGCGCATGCCCTTGGCGAAGCCGACCTGGCCGAAATCGTAGCCACCGGCCAGGTCGAACACGGTGAAGCCGCCGAAGCCCTGGTCATTGGTATAGGTGTAGAAGCGTTCGCCGGTGTACTTGCCGCGCAGGCTGGCGAACCAGCCGTTGTCGCGCCAGGTGATCTCGGTGGCCAGCAGCTGCTTGGGCGTGTCGGTCTGGATCTTGCCCTTGATCTGCTGCTCGACGCCAGCCTGGACGTAGTTGGAGGCATACGTCGAGCGGTTCAGCGATGCCGAGGTGTACCAGCTGAAGTGCTCGTTCGGTGTCCACAGCACGGTCAGTTCGGCACCGCGGCTGTCGACGCCGCCGACGTTGTAGAAGCGGTTGCCGCAGGTCGGTCCGACCGGCTGCCGCGAGTCGCAGGGGTTGTACTGCAGCAGGCGGTTGTCGAAGCGCACGCTGTAGGCAGCGACCGATGCCTGCAGCGTGTCGGTGACGAAGCGGTAGCCCGCTTCCAGAGAGCGCGATTCTTCCGGTTTCAGGTTGCCCTGCGCGTTCCAGGTGGCCTGGCTGACCGCTTGCGGGCCCAGCTTGAAGCCGCCCTGGAACATGGCGATGTTCTCGGCGTAGCTGGCGAACACTTCGTGATGCTCGCTGAGGCGGAAGTTGGCGCCAACGCTGGGCAGGAAGTTCTTGCTGGCCTTCAGCGAACCGGTGGCGAACTGGTTGTTCGAGCTTGGCGAGATCGGTGTCTTCGCATCGCCGGGCAGTGCCTGCGCGTCGGAGGTGGCATGCGGACTCTTGGCGCCGAATTCCAGGGTCAAACGGTCGTCAAGCAGGCGCCAGGTGTCCTTCAGGAAGAACTGGTGGGTTTTCCAACGCGTGCGCTGGGCGAACACACCCACATCCGAGGGCAGGGTGTTCATGCCGCTGAGGTCACGTGGTCCGTCCACCGCAGTCTGGTAGCGTTCGGCGCTGCTGGTGTTGCGTTCGTACCAGACGCCACCTTCGATGCGGTGCGCACCCAGTTCCCAATCGAACGACAGCGTGCCGCCATCGCGATCGATGGTGTAGATGGTGTTGCGGAAGATGATCGGGATTTCCTGCGCAGTGCCCTTGTTCGACCAGGCGCCGCTGTTCCAGTTGTGGCCTTCGCCGCGATCGTCGTGGTGGTAGGCCAGCGCCCGCAGGGTGAAGCCGTCGGCGAGGAAGAAGTCGCCGGTCAGGTAGTACAGGTTGTCATCGCGCAGGATCTGCCCGGCGGTGAAGGCGCCGTCGGCGTCCTTGTCAGGACCGCTGTTGTCGCACTTCTTCGCGTTGAGGCTGGCGGTGTTGCAGTAGGCCTTGGCCACGGCCTTGTTCCAGTCCGGTGCGTAGCCGCCCCAGTCCCAGCCCAGGCCGCGGGACATCTCGTCCTTCGAAAGGTAGAAGTAGTCGGCCTGGCTGGTGCGCGAGGTGTCGACGAAGCCGGTGATCTGGCCGCTGCCGAAGTTCCACACGCCCTTGGCGTTGAACTGTTTGGTGGTGGACTTGTTGTAGGCGGTCTGGTCGTTCCAGAGGTCCGAGACCGCGTTCATGCCCGACACGTAGCCGGAGAATCCGTTGTATTCGCCGCTGTCCACGCGCACGAAGGTGCGGCGGTTGGCATCGCTGCCGAAGGTCTGCACCACGCGGCCGCCCAGTTCCTGCGCCGGTCGGTCGGAGGTATAGGAAATGGTGCCGCCGAGGTTGCTGGTGGACGGCGTGCCGAGGCTGCCGATGCCCACCGCGAGTTCGGCGCCTGCCATGTTCTCGCTGATCAGCGCACGGTTGATGGTCAGGCCGTTGTAGTTGTTGTACGCGCCATCGCCCAGCGGCACGCCGTCCAGTGTGTAGCCCAGGCGGGTGGCGTTGAAGCCGCGCAGGCTGAGGGTCATCGACTGTTCGTTGGTACCCAGCGCATCGGCCGACTGCGCGTTGACGCCGGGCAGCAGGTTCAGCGTTTTCTGCAGGCTGGTGCCGGGCGGCAGGATGTCCAGGTTCTCGCGGGTGATGCGCTGCACCTGGCGCGCCTCGCCACTGCCGATGACTGAAACGGCATCGAGGTCGGTGGCCGATGGCGCCTGCTGCGCCCATGCGGTCGGCGCAAGGGCAAGGGACAACGCAGCAGCCAACAGGGTCTTGGTCATGGAGCAGGCACTCAGGCAGGCGCGAGCCGCCGCATGGAAACGGAGCTCAGGCAGATGAAAGGGGAAACACGCGATGCGATCACAGACGCCGGAGGCGCCGTTCGATCAACGTGAAAATGGTGCGCTAGACAGATGACTGTCTGGTGACACGGTCATCTGTGCTTGCGACTGGGCCGGGTGGCGGCACTGCTTTGAACGTTGGAACGACCGGCGCACTGCTGTGGTAGAAGCCAACCTTGGTTGGCCTGCGCAGCGTCGAATGGACGCTGCGCTACCCGGTTTGTGGAGCGCCAACCAAGGTTGGCATCTACCAGGAGCGCGGATCAGGAATGTCGTGTCCAGAAGCGCGGTTCGAGATCGGCGTCAACGCGCGCTCAATCCGCCTTGCGTGGCTTGCGCGTGCGCTTGGGCTTTGCTGCGTCACCGCTGCTGGCTGCACCATCCTGCAAGGCCTGCAGCCACGACAGCGTATCGACGTAGTCGATGAAGTGGCGCAGATACCCGGGGCTGGTCGCCTGCATCGTGTCCAGCATGCGCTGCACCAGCACTGCCGAGTTCAGTGGGCCGCCGTCGGCCGGGGCCTCGGTGCGCAGCGAGCGGCGCACCTGCAGTTCGCTGCGCAGTTCGGACCACTCGCGGCGCACGTCGTCCAGCATCGGCACCTGCGGATAGTGCGCAAGTGCACGCGAGCCGGCATCCAGATCGCGCACCAGCGCACGCAATCCATCCAATGGCGAGGACTCAGCTGCCATCGCCGCTCTTTTCACCCGGCGCAGCAGCCTTGGGCTTGGGAATCGGCGCGATCTCCACGCGGCGGTTGCGCGCGCGGCCCTCCTCGTTGGCATTGGAGCTGACCGGCTGCTCGCTGCCGAACGCAGCTGCGAACACCGCATCGGCCGGTACGCCGTCGGCGATCAGGGTCCGGGTCACCGTCAGCGAGCGCTGTGCGGACAGCTCCCAGTTGTCGGCGAAGCGGCGGTTGCCTTCGCGCACCGGCGCGTCATCGGTGAAGCCGCTGACCATCAGGATTTCTTCGCGCGAACCCAGGTACGCCGCCAGCGGCGCAGCAAGGCTGCGCAGCAGCTCCTGGCCTTCCGGCTGCAGCTGGTCGGAGTTCAGCGCGAACAACACGTTGCCGCTGATACCGATGCGGCCATCCACCAGCGTCACCCTTCCGGCGGCGAGCGGGCCGGCCAACGCCTGTTCCAGCGTCTGCAGGCGCTTGGCCTCGGCCTGGCGCTGCTTGACCTCCTGGTCCAGTCGCTGTGACAGCTCCAGCTGCACCGCAACCACGCCGACCAGGATCAGCACGAACGCCCCCAGCAGCACCGACATCAGATCGCCGAATGCCGCCCAGATCGGGGCGTGCGAGCCGCCGTCGACCTCCAGCTCGTCGCTCATGCGCTGCCGGCCTTGCCGCGGCGCGCGGCCAGCTGCTGCAGTTCTTCCATCACCTGTTTCTGCGACAGCAGGCTGAGGTCGACCACCTCGCGCGCCTGTGCCACGTAATACGCCAGCTGCTCATCGCTGCGCGCCAGCGAGGCATCCAACGCACCGCCGATCTGCTCCAGGCGTCCCGACAGCTCCGCCGAAGCGCTGCCGAACTGCTCGACCGCAGAACCGAAGGTGGCGGCCAGCTGACCTACCTCACCGGCACTGCCGTTGAGCAGGGTGGCGATGCCATCGAGCTTGCCGGTCTCGGCGGCGATGTGGTCGGTGAAGCGGTTGCCGACGCGTTCCAGCAGCTCAGCCGAACCGCCGACCAGCGCGTCCACCGCCGTGTGCTGTTCGTGCGAGGCGTGGTTGATCGCCTCCAGCAGGGTCTGCACGGTGGCCAGCAGGTGGCCACGCTCCTCCAGCATCGCGTTGTCGCGCACCAGGCTTTCGGACAGGGTGCTGCGCAGTTCGTTGATGACCTCGGCCGCGGCCTTCGGCGCCTCGGCCGCGGTCTGCAGCAGGGTGGATACTTCGGCCAGCGTGGCGCTGGCCTGTGCGCGGCCGTTCTCGCCGATCTGCTGCGCGGTCTGCGCCAGCGTGTCGCACACCTGCTGCTGCTGCGCGGACAAGCGTTCGCCATTGGCCTGCAGGCGCTCGGCCAGCTCGGTCGAAACGCTCTGCAACGCCTCGCTCCAGCGCTGCAGGCGCTGTTCGTCAGCGGCCACCAGCTGAGCCTGCAATGCGGCATGCGCCTGCTGCAGCTCGGTACTCACCGCGTCCCAACGCAGCTGGCGCTGCTGTTCGCGTGCATCCAGGCCCGCCTGCAGTTCGGCGTGCGCCGTGGCGGTGGCGGCCTGTGCAGCCTGCCAGTCCTGCAGGCGCTGTTGTTCGTGGTCCTGCAGCAGCGACTGGCCGGCGGCGTGGCGCTCATCCAGCGCCTGCAGCAGCGTCTGCGCACGTTCGTCCAGATGGCTGCTGGCACGCTGCAGTACCTGCTGCTGACGCTCGACCAGTTCACTGTTCAACGCATGCTGCTGTTCGGCAGCGGCATGCCAGGCGTCGGCGTTGGCGCTGGCGTCGGCCTGCAGGCGCTCGCCGATGCGCACCACCAGCGCTTCACTCTGTGCGCTTTGGCCTTCGCTGAAGGCCTGCAGATGCTGGCGCAGTTCAGACACCAGTGTCTGCTGCGCGCCGGTCTGCTCAGCCACGACGTTGGCCCAGCTGGCCTCGGTGGCCAGGCGGCTGCGCTCGAAGCCCTCTGTCAGGCCCTTCAACTGCTGCTGCACCGCGTGTTCGACGCGCGAATGCAGCGCCTGGCCGTGACTGGCCAGACCAGCCAGCGTGGTTTCGGCCATCGGTTGCAGCGCGCCCCCGATGGCGGCGGCACTGGCTTCGGCACCTTCGCGCAGCGACTGCTGCAGCGAGGTGGCCAGGCGCTCCTGCAACGCCTGGCTCTGCGTAAGGAATTCGGCCTGACCGGCCAGCAGGCGCTCATTGGCGGCCGCGCTGTGCTGTTCGAAGGTGCTGGTCATCGCGTGCAGGCGATCGACCAGCGCAGGCAGCGCTGCGGACTGCGACTGCAGCAGGCGCAGCGACTCGGCACGCTGCCAGGCTTGCGAATACGGATGCAGGTCAGTGGCGATGGCGCGGTCCAGCTGCTGCACCACCTGCAGGCGGTCGCGGCGCAGCAGCGCCGACAACAGGCCCAGCATGGCCGAACTGGCGACACCGGCGATGGACGTGCCGAACGCCACCGCCAGGCCCTGCACTGGCGAGGCCAGCGAGCCGCGGATGGCGGCCATGTCGGTAGCGCTCTGCAGGGCCAGGCCCGTGCCGCGCAGGGTGTCCATCATGCCCAGCAGCGTGCCGAGCATGCCCAGCAGCACCAGCAGGCCCACCAGATAGGGGGTCAGCACCGGCGAGGGCAGGGCGGTGCGCTCGCCTTCCACGCGCAGTCGCACGGCGTTGCGCAGGCTCAGCGGCACACGCTCCAGCCACGGCGCCAGGCTGTCCTTGGCCAGCGAAACGTCATTCAGCGCGGCGCGCAGGCCATTGCTGGCCTGCCGGTAGCGGTACAGCTCCACGCCACCGGCGATGTAGCAGGCCGCAATGATCGCTGCCACGGCCGCACCCAGCGGGTGAACCGAGACATAGCCGACACCGATCCAGCACACGGCCAGCAGGCCAGCAAGGAAGACAAGGACGTGGAAAACAGTTCTGGACATGGTGTTCCGGTCAGTGTGAGCGCAGGGCGGCAAGCAGCCCCTGGATCGGGTGGAAGCGCAGTTGCAGCTCGGCGAGCAGCAGCGTGCGCATGTCGTGGCGGAAGGACGCGCGCCAGCCGGGCTGGCCGTGCACGCGTTCGAATCGGGCACCCAGCACTGCTGGGGCGGTGGCGAGCAGGCTGTGCTCGCGCGGGCTTAAGGTCTGTTCCATCACCGCATCGACCTCGGCCAGCCGCGCCAGCTCCGGTGATGCCAGCACCAGCTGGTCACGCAGGCGGCCGCGCAGGCGGCCGGTGGCGGTCTGGATGGCCTGCTGCAGCACGCGGTAGCGCTGCCGCAGCGAAGCGAAGTTGGGTGCCGCAGCGGCCTCGGCCAGGTCCAGCAGGCGCTCGGCCTCGGCATCCTCGCTCAGCGAGGCCAACAGGCTCGCTTCGGCCTGGGCGCAGTCGGCCAGCAGATCATCCAGCGCTTCGGCGGCCTCGGCCGGTTCAGCCAGGCGGTCATCCAGCGCCCCCGCAAGGGCCACGGCACGGCTCCAATCCACCCACTGGCCGAGGCGATCGGTCAGGGCGGGACTGGAGGCCGGCATCGCGCCGTCGCTGAGACGGGCGAGCAGACGGAGGAAGTCCGGTCCACCCAGGACCGGCTGCGCTGCGTTCGCCATCAAGGGGGTGGGGGCCAAAAACCGTTGATTTTACAACCAGATGAGGGCGGCCGTATGAAGGCGGGGCGCGGGGGCAGCAACGATCGGGCCACAGGGCTTAAAATGGTCGGCTGTACCACCGTACCCCGACTTCTGGAGCTTGAGATGACCGTTGCGCAGTTCTACCCGATCGGCACCCCCGGACAGCCCTGGGGCGACGTCGAACGAGCGCAGTGGCGGGCCCGCCAGCAGCGGCAGCGCAGCTACCACGAAGACGTGGTGGCCGCGCTGGAACGGCTGGACGAGCGCTTCGACGTGGTCCAGTACGGCCAGCTGGACTACGCCCCGGACCACTACCCGCTGTTTGCGGTGGTGAACCACGACTGGAACCCGGCTCTGCCCACCGCGCTGGTCACCGGCGGCGTGCATGGCTATGAAACCAGCGGCGTGCATGGCGCCCTGCAGTTCCTGGAACAGCATGCCGAGCGTTACCTGGGCCGCTTCAACCTGATCGTGGCCCCGTGCGTGAGCCCGTGGGGCTACGAGCGCATCCAGCGCTGGAATCCCAATGCCATCGACCCCAACCGTAGTTTCCGTGACGGCGGCCTGATCGAAGAAGCCGCCTCGTTGATGCGCTGGGTGGCCGAACGCAAGGCCAACATCCGGGTCCACCTGGACCTGCACGAAACCACCGACAGCGACCTGCACGAGTTCGACCCGGCCCGTTGCGCCCGCGACGGCAAGCCGTTCGAGCGCGACACCATTCCCGATGGCTTCTACGTGATCGGCAACAGCGAAGACCCGCAGCACGAATTCCAAAAGGCACTGATCGCCGCGGTGGCCCCGATCACCCACATTGCCCCGGCCGACGCCGAAGGCAATCTGGTGGGCATGCCGCTGCAGTCGCCGGGCGTGGTGTGGGGCGAGTCGCGTTCCATCGGTGCTTGTGCCGGCTTCACCGATGCGCTGTATGCCACCACCACCGAGGTGTACCCGGACAGCCCGCGCACCAATCCGCAGGAATGCAACGACGCCCAGGTGGCGGCGGTGTGTGCGGGGTTGGATTTCGCCCTGGCCAATTGAGGGCTGTGCCGTAGCGCCGGGCCCATGCCCGGCCGGCTTGATCGGCGGCAGGATCAGCCGGTGCCTTCGACATGCACGACCGGCGGGAGGGTGGGGCGCGTCGCCGCGCCCCACGTGATCAGTACTTCTTTTCCAGGTTCAGCTGCACACCGTGGTCGGTGTCTTCGCTGCTGCCGAACAGGCCGCGGTACTCGATCCGCAGGCTGAGGTCGCGCTCGGTCTGCAGCACCGCCCCCAGACCGAACACGAACCGGTTGCGCTTGAGCCCGTCGATTTCGCCGCGGTAGAACGGACCGCCCGGCAGATCGGCGTAGCCCATCGTCACCGAGCTGGCGTCCTGGAAGTCGTGCTGGTACTCGAACCGCACCTGTGGCGACAGCGTGCCGAAGCGGACCGGGAAGCGATAGTCCATGTGCACGCCCAGGCTGGCGGTGGTGGTATCCACATCCTGGTCCTCGTAGCGCAGGGCGTAGATGGCGTCGCCGCGTTCGGTATAGCCGTTCAATGTGGCGCGGGCCAGATCCAGGCGCGCGTACGGGCTCACCGACAACCGGTCGCGCTGGTAGTCGCCACCGACCGACAGCGAGGCGAACCACTGCTTGCCGTCGCGGTCACCTTGCACCATCGCGCCATTGGCAGTCACGTAGCGGCGCGAATCGAACGACAGCAACTGATAACCCAGCAGGCCATCAACGAAGAAGTACTGGCCCGGGTGATAGCTGGCGTACGCAGCCAGGGTGTAGCTCTCGCCGTGGCTGCGGGTGTCGTTGTGACCGACGTCGGTAGTGTCGCGGCCGTAGCCGATACCGGCGCCGAAGGCGAACGACTGGTTCACGCGGGTATCGGCACCAGCACTGATGCCGCTGGTCTGGAAGTCGAAGCCGGCGCTGCCCGAGCGACCATCGCGATCACCGCTGTTGATCGAACCGCCGGTCCACAGGGTCAGGGCGCCGTTATCGCCATTGCCGCTACGTTTGCCGCGATCCCCGCCGACGGGCGCGACAGCAACGTCGTCCCTCAGAACAGATTCGTCCAGCGCGGTGACCTGGCGGCAATCGCCGCCGGGCATGCGTCGCACTTCATCCTGGCAGCGACGGTCGCGGTCGACGCCGAAGCTCACCCCGTTCTCGAAGCGTGTGCCTCTGCCGGCACCATGCAGGCCTTCCATGCGGCGCTGGAAGTTGCCGATCTGCGCAGTGGCGAAGCGACGGGTGGAAGCGGTCTGCGCGCCCAGCAGGCCCATCACTTCCGCGTCCAGGGTCGGGTCCGGTCGGCCGATCACATCAAAGTCGATGGTCGCCGGCGCCGAGGTCGCGAATGCGTTTGCCAACGTGAAGGTGGCCGTGGCGGTACCGGCGAACGTAGCCGCCGGGATGAAGGTCAGGCGATAGCCCGCGCTGGCGCCGCTACCGGACGGTGCGATGGTGGCAGTGCCGGCAGTGGCCGGTGACAGCGACACCAGGGTGGCTGCGGTGAACGGGCCTCCGGTGGCGTCGGTCGTCAGCTCGACCACCGCCGCAACACCCGCATTTGCACTGACCCGACGCGAGACCGCCACAGGCACCTGGTTGATGGTGATCGTGGTGGTGATCGGAGCCGAAGCGCCATAGGCGTTGTTCAATGTGTAGACGATGCTCGCGGTGCCCGAGGCGGTGACCAGCGGCGTGTAGGTGATGTTGGTACCGGTCACCGTCGTGGTGCCGGTGGCCGGCTGCGTCACCAGGGTCACACCGGTGAACGGACCGCCGGTGGCACCCACCGTGGTGTCGATGGTCACCGGCTGCCCTGCCACGGTGGCGACAGCCGCGCGCGGCTGCCCCGCAGGCACCGGCAGCGCGTTGACGGTGATCGACACCGTGGCCGGGGCCGAGGTGCCACCTGGGCCGGTGGCGGTGTAGGTGAAGCTGTCCGCGCCGAAGTAGGTGCCTGTTGGTGTGTAGACAACCGTCACGCCGCTGACGGTGGCGGTGCCATGTGCCGGCGCGCCTGCCACGGCGATCGAGGTGATCACTCCGCCGTCGTTCGCCGTTACCGGAATCGTCACCGGTTGCTGCGATGGCGTGGTGGCGCTGTCATCCACTGCCACCGGTACCGCGTCAGCGATGACGACGCTGTAGCTCTGGGTGGCGTTGTAGCCGGCGTCGTCGGTGGAACGCACCACTGCGGTATAGCTGCCGGCCGTGGTCGGCGTACCGCTGAACACACCCGCCGAACTGAAGGCAATGCCCGGGGGCAGGGTGCCGGAGGCGATCGCATAGGTATACGGCGCGATGCCACCGCTGCTGCTCAGGCTCTGCGAATAGGCCGTGCCCACCGTGCCGCTGGGCAGGGTGGCGGGTGTCAGTACCACGGTCGCCGGAGTGATCGTGAAGGTGTACACGCGGCTGGCGGTCTGGCCGTTGGAATCGGTGGAACCCAATGTGATGCTGAAGTTGCCATCCGATCGGGGGATGCCGGCCAGTGCGCCAGCGGAGGTGAAGGACATGCCGATCGGCAGCGCACCACTGAGCAGCGCGTAGCTGTAGGGGGCTATACCGCCGCTGGAACTCAACTGCGCGTTGTAGGCCACCCCTGCGCTGCCGTTGGGCAGGCTGGGCGGATCGATGGCGATTGCCGGCGTGGCAACGACGATGGTGTAGTTCTGCTGCAGCGAGAACGGCGCTCCCGCGCCGGTGCTGGAGTCGGTGGTGCGCACGGCGATGTTGTAGTTGCCAGGGACGGTCGGCGTACCGCTGAGCACACCGGCCGACGTCAGGGTGACCCCCACCGGCAGCGAGCCGGCGACCAGTGCGTAGCTGTACGGCGCGATGCCGCCGCTGCTGGCGAAATTGATGGTGGTGGCCACGCCGTAGTTCATCGGCAGGTTGCCCGGCGCCGGGGTCATGCTCAGGGTCGGCGCACCAACGGTCAGCGTGAAGCCCTGGCCGGTGGTGAACGGACCGTTGCCGGAGCTGCTGTCGGTTGCACTGGCGACGAGGCTGAAGCTGCCCGCCGCGCTCACCGTGCCGCTTACGGTCACGCTGTTGGCGGTGGTGCCGCTGATGCCCACACCCGCTGGCAGGCCAGTGACAGTGAATCCGCTATAGGGTGCGGTTCCACCATTCCAGGTGAACGTCTGGCTGTAACTTGCGCCGACCTGGGCGCTCATCGGGCCGCCCGCAGTCACGGTGATGGTCGGATTGCCGACCGTGATGCTGACCGTTGCGGGCGCCGAGGTGCCGGCAGTGTTTGTTGCGGTGTAGGTAAAGCTGTCCGGGCCCGCGTAACCCGCGGTGGGCTGGTAGGTGACGGTGGTGCCGCTGGCGACGGCACTGCCGTGAGCCGCCGCAGTGCCGATGGCCACCGAGGTCGGCACGCCGCCGGTGATGTTCAGCGTGATCGGATTGGCGCTGCTGTTGTAGGCCACGGTCGCCGACACCGGGTTGGCAACCGGCGGACTGTTGATGATCTGTAGCGAATAGCCACGTGGCGCCGAGCTGTAGGGCCCGCTGCCGGTGCTGCTGTCGGTGGCGGTTACCGCGAAATTGGAGATGCCCGCTGATGTGGGGGTGCCCGACAGGGCTCCCGTGCTGGCGTTCAGCGCGATGCCCGCCGGCAAACTGCCCGCAGTGATCGCATAGGTGTACGACGAGGTGCCGCCGCTGGCGGGATTGAGCGCAGCGCTGTACGCCACGCCCTCGGTGCCATTGGCCAGAGTGGTGGCCGGCAGCAGGACCGTTGCCGGAAGGAACGTCGTCGAATAGGCACGCGAGCCGGTGTGCGGCGCGCCGGCGCCGGTGCTGCTGCTGGTGGCGGTAACGGTGAAGTTGAAGGTGCCGCCTGCGCTGGGTGTACCGCTGATGACGCCGCTGCTGCCATTGAGTGTCACCCCCGCCGGTAGGGCGCCGGCGGTGATCGCATAGCTGTACGAGGCGATGCCGCCGCTGGCGCTGAAGCTCTGACTGTAGGCTGCGCCGACTGTGCCGCCTGCCAGCGTAGTCGGAGCTATAACGATCACCGGAGGCGCCACCACCAGGGTGTAGGCGTTGGAACCGGTGAAACTATTGGCGTCTGTTGCGGTCACGGTGAAGTTGAAGGTGCCGGCCGCGGTGGGCGTACCGGTCAGTGCGCCGGTGCTGGTGTTGAGGCTCATCCCTGCGGGCAGGGCGCCTGCGGTGATGGCGAAGCCATACTGCGCAGTGCCGCCGCTGGCGCTAAAGGTCTGGCTGTAGGCCACAGCGACGGTTGCACCCGGAACGGTGGCCGGGTTGATCACGATGGTCGGCGGCGCAACCACCTGCAGGGTCACGGATTTGACCTCCGCATAGCTGCCGGTGCCGGTGCTGCTGTCGGCGACGCGGATGCCGAAGGTGTAGCTGCCCTGGGTGGTGGGCGTGCCACTCAGGGTCGCGCCGCTCAGGCTCAGGCCGGGTGGCAGGGTGCCGTTTTCATACGCGAACGTGTAGCCGGGCACGCCACCGCTGGCAGTGAAGGTGACAGAGTAGGGAAGGTTCAGCGCGGCAGACGGCGACGACGGCGCGATGGTAAGCGTCGGGTTGGCTGCCGAACCGCTGAAGCTGCGCACGCCGCTGGCAGAGGCGCTGTCGGTGGCGCGGATGGTGAAGGCGTAGGCGCCGCGCTGGGTCGGCGTACCGCTGATGATGTTTCCGCTCAGGCTCAGCCCCGGCGGAATGGAGCCGCTGTCCAGGCTGTAGGTATAGGGGCCGGTGCCACCACTGGCACTGAGGCTGGTGCTGAAAGGCACGCCCACCGTCAGGTTGACCGCGGGGGTGGCGACGAGGGTGATGGCCGACGCCGGAGCGATCGTTACGGTGACAGTGATGTCACCGCCGAAGTCGTCCTGGATGACGAAGGTATCGGTGGAGGCACTGTCGCCGTTGTGGGTGTAGGTCAGCGGCAGGTTGGCACCCGACTGCAAACCTACCGTGCGGCTGCCGTGCGGAGTTGCTGCCGTGCCTGCGGCGATACCAAAGCCGCCGTGACAGTGGTTGATGTCGATCGTCTGCGAGCCACTGTTGGCCACCGACATGCTCAGCGTCGGGCAGAACGTCGATGAGGCTGCCGTCGCCAACTGCGGCCACAGGCTGCCCGCGCACAACAGCGCGACGATGAACCAGGAGCAGAACGATGAAAAGAAAGCGTGCGAACGCGCACGCGGCGTCTCCACGCGTTGCGCTGATGACTGATGCATGTTCTGCCCCTGTTGGCACCGCACGGGCTCGACCGTCCCCAGGGACATCGAGCCAGAACGGCGAGACCTTACCCCTGTCCGCGGACACCGGGCTGGACCCGGCACCGCACCCCTTGCGAACTGCTGCCAATCATTCAAGCAGGATTCAGCGTGAAAAAGAAAGTGCCTATATATTCATGAATGGTTAATGTTGCATTCGCACAAAGATTTCGCTTGTACGGCGTGTGGAGTGTGAGCGAGAGTAGCGGCGGCAGCGGACATGACGTCCGTGCCACCAACCTTTCGGGGGAAAAGGTATGACCCAGGTATTCCTCGGGCAGATAATGCTCACGGGGTTCGCGTTCGCGCCCAAGGGATTTGCCGTTTGCAACGGACAGTTGCTTTCCATTGCCCAGAATCAGGCGCTGTTTTCTCTGCTGGGGACCATGTACGGCGGTGACGGCAGAACCACGTTCGCCTTGCCCAATCTGCAATCGCGTACCCCGGTGGGCGCCGGCCCTTCGGCGGATGGGGGCTGGAATCCTGCGCCTTACGTCCAAGGGGAAGTGGGCGGCGTGGAGAGCGTTACCCTGCTGCCCACTCAGGTTCCGGCCCACAGCCCGGTGGTCAATGGCACCACCACTGCAGGTACGGCGCGCAATCCTACCGGCGGCCTGTATGGCACCAGCGGCAGTGCAATCTTCGGACCTGCCAACGGCACCCTGGTTCCGCTGAATGGCGTGGGGCCGGGCGGTGGCAACCAGCCGCACGCGAACCTGCAGCCCTACACCGTGATCAATTTCGTGATCGCACTGAACGGCATCTTCCCGTCGCGCAACTGATTCTTCCGAAGCCCATTACAGGAGTTCCCCATGAGCACCCCTTACATCGGAGAAATCCGGATGTTCGGTTTTGCGCGCGTGCCCAACGGCTGGTTCGCATGCGACGGTTCGCTTCAATCGATTGCCGAGTACGAAGTGCTGTACACCTTGATCGGCACCACGTACGGCGGTAACGGCGTCACCACTTTTGGTGTGCCCGACCTGCGCGGCTGCGTGCCGATCCATCAAGGCCGCGGCCCGGGATTGAGCGCCTACGTGATGGGGCAGAAGGCGGGCAACGAAAGTGTCACCCTGCTGCAGACGCAGTTGCCCCAGCATACCCCGTCGCTGATGGCCACCACGGCCTTGGCAACCACCGGTGCGGTTGGCGCTACCGTGCTGCCGGCGGCGCTGTCGGGCGAGACCATGTATGTCACCGATATCACCGGCGCCAATGCTGCGGTCATGTCGCCCAATGCAGTTGTCAGCATGGGTGGCAACCAGCCGCACGACAACCAGATGCCTACGCTCACGGTGCAGTTCTGCATCGCGTGGGCGGGCATCTTCCCGTCGCAGAGCTGAGTCGTCACCCGCGCATACCCGCTTCCAGGACACGACCATGACCGAACCTTTCATCGGCGAAATCCAGATCTTCGGCTTCAACTTCCCGCCACGTGGCTGGGCAAGCTGCAATGGCGTCACCCTGCCGATCCAGCAGAACACTGCGCTGTTTTCGCTGCTGGGCACCCAGTACGGTGGCGACGGACGAACGAATTTCCAGCTGCCCAACTTCGTCAACCGCGCGGCTACCGAACAGGGCCAGGGCCCTGGCCTGACCCCGCACACCATCGGCGAGGCCTATGGCAGCAATTCGGTGACGTTGAACACTGTGGAGATGCCGTCGCACAGCCACTCCCTGACGATCTACAACCAGCCTGACCAGACCAAGCGCACCGGCACCCCGGTCGCGGGCAACTACCTGGGTCTGCCGACCTCAGGTGCACCGTTCGTGCCCAGCGCCACCGCCAACGCACAGTTCAGTCCCAAAATGATCGGTCCGTCTGGCGGCGGCCAGCCCCACGAAAACCGCCAGCCCTACCTCGCGACGAACTTCTGCATCGCGTTGGAGGGGGTGTTCCCCAGCTTTGGCTGACAACATGCAAGCGATGTCGCAGCTCATTTCGTTTCCGGCGGGCCGCAACGACCACCTGGCCGTCCCCGCGCTCCTTGGCGAGCGCGGGTACGCTTTGCGGCCGCTGTGCGACGATGACCTGAGCTGGCTGCGCGAACTGTACGCCAGCACCCGCGCGGAGGAACTGGCGGCAGTGCCTTGGCCCGAAGCGAGCAAGCGCGCGTTTCTGGATAGCCAGTTCGCACTGCAGCACCAGCACTACCAGGCGCACTACAGCGACTCTGATTTCCTGGCCATCGAACGCCACGGCGTGGTGGTGGGCCGTTACTACCTGCAGCGCAGTGCGCCGGATCACCTGATCGTCGATATCTGCTTGTTTCCCGGTGAGCGCGGTCACGGTGTGGCCGCGGCCCTGATTGCTCACAGCCAGGGCGAGGCCGCCGCGCTGGGTCGCGGCGTGACCCTGCACGTGCAGGCTGACAACGTCGCTGCGCAGCGCCTGTACCGGCGTGCGGGCTTTGCCCTGATCCACGATCAAGGCTCGCATCTGCTGCTGCGTTGGGCACCGGGCTGAGCCGGCGACACGCCGCCGCAAGCCTGGCCGCGGGCTCACATTCTCAGTTGAAGATCGCCTGATACAGGAATCCGGCCTGCTCACGCGCTACCGGCACCAGGAATATGCCCACCTCACCGATGTCGTCATGGCGCATCTGATAGATCTGCTGCGGGAACAGGAAGGCCGAGCCGTTGCGGAACAACAGTGAGAACGGCACACGCGCCGCGCCCGGTGGCAGTTGCGATGGATTCAACGCTCGCGCCTCCACAAGCACAAACGGAACCTCGCCGTCGTTGATGACCGCCGAGAAGGTCTGATCGACGTGGCGGGCGAAATGGTCGAGCGTCAGCAATTCCATGCAGGGTTCCCCTAAACCGAACCGCATCGTCGCCGCGCGGTACGCTCGATGCAAGTGTGTTGCGGAAGTTTCCGGCAGGCATGCTTGGCTGCACGTGAACCGCTCGTCCATCAGTCCTGTGTACCACCGGGGGCGAGTGTCCGATTGCCTGCCTCGGCCCAACCCCCACCCAGCGCCAGGAACAGATCCACCTGACGGTCCACCCGCTGCGCACGCGACGCTGCGAGCGCGGATTCTGCATCGGCCAGCGCGGCCTCGGCAGACAGCACATCGAGGAAGCCGATCCTGCCGAACCGGTACAGTTGCCCGGCCTGGTCGCTCGCACGCGCCGCGTCGTCGCGGGCCAGGGCAAGGCTGCGCTCGCGATCGATCTCCTGCACATACGCCGACAGCGCGGTTTCGGTCTGCCGCAACGCATCCAGCACCGCGCCGTCGAACGAAGCCAGCGCGGCATCGGTGTTGGCCCCGGCAGCGTCGATCCGTGCGTGGGTTGCGCGGCGGCTCGGCCAGCGCCACGACAGCAGCGGTCCGATGGACGCGCCGATGCTGTCGCTGCTCAGCAACTTCTTGAGTGAGCCTGCCATGCCAGCGGACGCGCCGATGCTCACCTGTGGATACAGCGCCGCCGTTTCCACGCCGATCATTGCAGTGGCGGCCGCCAAGCTGCGCTCCGCCGAACGGATATCCGGGCGACGCTGGATCAGCTGGCTGCCATCGCCGACAGGAATCAGCTGCTGCAGGCGCGGCGGTTGTTGGCAGTTGGCGACTTCCTGCGGGTAGTCCGCTGGTAGTCGGCCCATCAGCGCTGCCAGTTCGAACAGGGCCGCCTGCCGCTCGGCAACCAGATGCGGCACCGCCGCGGCGCTGCGGTTGACCGCCGCGCGCGCCCGGCTCACGTCGAATTCGGTTCCGCGTCCGCCGTTGGCCAAGCGGGTGGTGGCGTCCAACGTGGCGCGCTGCGTATCGAGCACCCGCTGCGTCGCCGCCAGGGTGAGGTTGGTCGAACAGATGCCGACATACGCGCGGGTGACGGCAGCGGCGACAACCACCCGAACCTGGTCGCGCGCTGCAGCGACAGCCTCTGCATCCGCGCTGGCTGCTTCAATACCGCGGCGGATGCCGCCGGCCAGATCCAGCGGGTAGGACAGGTGGATGCCGAGCGCGTACACCTGCGGTGGCGAGGAAGGCGAGGTGTATCCCCCGGCGCGGGCCAGCGTAGCCGATGCGTCGGCGTCGGTGCCTACTGAGCCCTCGGCCCGGAGTTGCAGCGCCATCGCCGTGGCGCGCCGCAGGTTGGCGTCGGCCGCGCGCAGATCGGTGTTGGCCCGCAGCGCTTCGCTGACGTAGGCATCGAGCCGTAGATCGTCGTACAGCTGCCACCAGCGGTCCGGCGGCTCGGCTTGTATGTAGGCAGCTTCGTGCCCCGATACGAATGTGCGGCGGGCCGCCGGGGCCGCGGCGACCGCGTTGGCCGGAAGTGTGTAGTCGGGGCCGGACACGCAGCCCGCCAGCGACAGTGCACAGGCGAGCACGCCCACACGTGATGCGGTGAATATCACTTGCAGGCCCCCTGTGCGCGCGGAGTGATGGTCACGCTGGCGGTTCTGCCGACAATCAGGCGGGTAGCCGGTGCAACGTCATCCAGGCGGATGCGGACGGGTATCCGCTGCGCCAGCCGCACCCAGGTATAGGTCGACGCGACCGACGGCAGCAGGTTGTGGGTGCTCGAGCGCTGGTCGTCGGCGATACCGGCGGCGATGCTCTCCACATGCCCACGCACGTCGCGACCATCGCCCATCAGGTGGGCGACCGCGGCATCGCCCTCGTTGATGCAGTTGAGCTTGGTTTCTTCGAAATAGCCTTCGACCCTCAGGCTGCTGCTGTCGATCAGGGCCAGGGCCTGCGCGCCGGGCTGCAGGAAGTCACCCGGGTGCAGGTCGAGATTGGTGACGGTGCCATCGGCGCTGGCGCGCACTTCGGTGCGCTGCACGTTCAACAGTGCCACCCGCCGCTCTGCACGGGCTTGCGCCAGACCGGCCACTTCGGTATCGACCTTGGCCGCATTGCGCTCGCGTGTCTCCGAGGCGACCAGGTTGCCCAGCGCCAGATCCCGCTTCGATTCACGGCGGGCGAGAGTGAGTGTGGCCTGCGCGCTGCTCACAGCGGCATCGGCCCTCTCCAGCGCAGCGGCGTAGCGCGGCTGGTCCAGCACCAGCAGCAGCTGCCCGGCTTTCACCCGCTGGTTGTCCTGCACCAGCACCTGGGTCACCAGTCCGCCCATGTCCGATGCCACGCGGATCACATCCGCGCGTACCCGGCCATCGCGCGTCCAGGGCTGCGTTTCGTATCGGTTCCAGAGGGACAGGGCCGCGATGACGGCGACGGCGAACAGGCAGAGCGTTGCGCTCCAGCGGCCAAGAACACTCAGCACGTGTTTCATTTCAGTTTCTCGAACAAGGGCGCGAGCTGGATCAGCAGCTCCGCCAGGATCACGAACAACGAAAGGCCCACCAGCGGGCGATAGGCGAACAGCCGGTACAGCCCGAGGCTTGCCAGCAGCCGCGAGGCCATCATCGACAGGGCCAGCGCGATGAGCGCCACCGCCAGCAGGCCGGGAACGAAGACGCCATCGATGGAGATATCGGAGAACATCGCATCAGTCCTCATGAGCGAGCAGGTCGCGGCGCAGGCCGGAAAGCAGCGCGAGAACGCGCTCGGTTTCGGGTGGGCTGCCAGTGCTGACGGCGTCACGTGTGCGTTCGAGCGATTCCAGCAGCGGCGCATTCACCGGGCGCGGAGTGGGAGTGTGGAAGTGGGCGGTGGCCCTGTGCATCAGCAGCGCATGACACTCGCGGCTGCTCCGGTCCTTGAGCGTCCTGCCGATCACGCGCAGTTCGGCCACGGCACTGGCCGCGCGCATGTCTGCAAACATCGTCCGCAATGTGCGGGCCGCATCCGGATGGCCGCGCAGGCGAGGAGCAAGCAGCGCAAGCCGATCCACCATGCGGCTGGTCCAGTCGCTGGCATTTCGCACCTGCCCGGCCGCCCGACGCGCGATGTCCCGCCTGATCACGTCCTGCAAGCGCGCGCGGCTGCGATTGCTGTCCAGGGTCTGCAACAGCGACATGCTGCACAGCGCCGCCGCCGTGCCGACGAACAGCGCGACGCCGCTGTTGAGTGCACCCACGATGTTGCTGGCATTGGTGGCGCCCAATCCTGCAATGAGCGGGAAGGTGAGCACTACGCCCAACGCCGCCATGATGAACGGTGGGCGTGCGAGGAACGAGCCACACAGCAGCAGCGCGGGCGCCAGCGCCATGGCCAGATCGACGAAATCGGACAGGCCCGGAAAGATCACCAGCGCGTAGAGCAGCCCGACGACCACGCCGATGGTCGACCCGATCAGGTAGCGCATGACATGCCCGGCAGGTGCCTCGGCGGTCCCGAACAACACGCAGGCCGTGCCGATGATGGAGACGGCGGTTGCCCCATCGGACCACGCCGTGGCGATCCACAGCGCGCAGCTCAGTACGATGCCGACGAATGCACCCAAGGCGCTGCGCAGGGCGATTCGGTGATCACGGTGCAGCACGTGGCCATTCGCCTTGCTGGCGAGGTGCGCGGGCACACGCCGGCGCCAGTCCGGGCGGGCGGCGTGCAGCTGCTCTTCCAGCAGCCGGCAGTCGTGATGCGCAGCATCGAGTTCGGCCTGACGTGTGCAAAGTGCTGCACGCAGCAGGTCAGGCCATGCTGTGTCTGTCGTGCCAACAGGCTGCGCGCGCAGCTGGGCCATCGATTCATCCACCGCGCTGGACAGCATCAGCACATCGAGCATCCGGTCATGCAGTGCGCGCAGGATCTGCACCTGGGCAACGCCGTGCGCGCTGTCGAACGGCAGGTGGATGGACAACGTATGCAGTTCGAGCAGGTCCGCGGCTGCCTTGGAGCGATCCTCCGCCAGTACCGTCTCCTTGGCGCCTGCGCGCATGTCCTGCGTCCAGCGTTCCGCATCGCCGAGGATCGACGCCACACGCGCGTGCACACGCGGCGAGACCCGGCGTGGCAGCACCAGCCCGTGGACCAGCGTTGCCGCAAGAATGCCGATCGAGATCTCCTGCACGCGGGTGATGGCAATGGTGAAGACTTCACCGGGCACCATCACCGCCGGGAAACCGATCAGGCTGGTGGTATACCCGGCCAGCAGGAAGGCATACGCACGCGGTGTGCGGTCGAGCATGGCCAGGTACAGGCACAGGCCCATCCAGGCCGCCAGCACCACGCTCAGTACCAAAGGCGCGTTGGCGAACCGCGGCACCAGCAACACCGTAGCGACCGCACCGCCGACGGTTCCCAGCAGGCGGAACAGGCCCCGGCTGAGTGTCGCGCCGGACATCGGCTGCGACACCAGGTAGACCGTGCCGATCACCCAGAACGGGCGGGTAAGGCCGATGCGCAGCGACACATACAGCCCGAGGATCGCAGCGAGCAGGCACTTGAGCGAGAACAGCACCGCTTCGCGGTCGACCTTCAATGCGGGCGACGTCAGCAGCGCACTGGGGCGCGAAAGCCAGGGGAGGGTAGGGGCGGGAATCTGCATGCCGCCATCGTATTCAGCGAGACCTGCAGCCGAATTTCGCTAGAATGCCAGTCTATCGCTGAATCTGGTCATTGAGAATGACTCGCATCTCGCTGCCTGGCTTTGATCTGGACCCGGACGCGACGGATCGACCTGCAGTGGCCAGCCGCCTGCAGGTGGCCGACCACGATGCCGAGATTCCGGTGCACGACCACCGCAAGGGACAACTGATCCTGGCGCTTCATGGCGCGGTGACCTGCGAGGTGGCCAATGCCCTGTGGATCGTGCCGCCGCAATGCGGCGTGTGGATTCCCGGCAGCCTGCCGCACAGCAATCGCGCCACGGCGAACGCGCGCCTCTGCTATCTGTTCGTCGAGCCGGGCGTCGTCGACCTGCCGCTGCACTGCGTGACGCTGTCGATCTCACCGATGGTGCGCGAGATGATCCTGCACCTGGCCGATGTGCCGCAGGACTACCCGCGCGGCGGGCACGTCGAGCGGCTGGCGCGGGTGCTGCTGGACGAACTGGTGCAGATGCCGGCCGAGCGGTTGTACCTGCCGGTGAGCGATCACCCCAAGATCCGTGCGCTGGCTGCGGCGCTGTCGGCCAATCCGGCGGACCGCAGCACCATCAGTGAATGGGCCAAACGCCTGGCGCTGGGCGAGCGCACGTTGACGCGCCTGATTGATCGGGAAACCGGTCTGTCGTTTGGGCGCTGGCGACAGCAGCTGCATCTGCTGGTTGCGATTCGCGAGCTTGCCGGCGGCGCAGCGGTGCAACGGGTTTCTGAAACCCTGGGCTACGAGTCGGTGACAGCGTTCATCACGATGTTCAAGAAAGCGCTGGGGCAGTCGCCTACGCGGTATTTTGTCGCGCGGCTGCGGAATCAGGATTCTGCTGCTCGTGGCGATTGACGTTGACTGGCTGAAAGGAAGTATCAGCTCTCCGCGGAACTGCGTTTGTCGCGTATCGAATAGATCACTGAAAAGATCTTCCAGCCTTGCTCGGTGCGGACCAGTTGCCACATTTCCCTGCCCCAGTTTTCTTTCGCGCCATTGGCGTGGAAGCTGTAGTCGAACGACACCGATGCCACATCGCCGTCTGTGTCGATCTTCGTGTTGAAGAACTTCTCCTCTCGTGGCTCTGCAGTGGCCACGGCCTCATCGATGAGCGAGATGAAGTTGTTCGATGGGATATTTCGTGCCTTGATCGCATCGGGCTTGGCCCTGCGGATGTCCGCCAATCGCCGGTCTTCGGACACGAACTGCCAGCCGATGTCTTCCGGTCTATCCGAGAAGAACAAGCTCATGTAGGTCGGTTTGTCCTTGTTGATCAGCGAGGTGCGGAAGGACTCGATCACCTGTTCGATCGCTTCCACATCGGCAGGCGTGCTTTGCTCTGCGCAAGCCGGAAGGCTGGGCAACAGGCAAAGGGCGAGGGTGGTGAGGACCGTTCCTGGAATGTGCATCTGTAGTGTCGGGTTGAAGGAGAGGGCGGGCACACGCATCAGCGAGCGTACGTGCGCCAGAAGAGCACATGATCGCCCGCTCTGCTTGTTGCGACGAAGACCGACCTGTCTATTTCGTGCTCGCAGCGAAAGAAGGAGTAGGAGCGCTTCAGAGCCGCCTCACTCGGCCACCAGCTTCGATTGAACAGTGCCGGCTGGGTAGCGCTGTGGTCGACGGGCCGGCAACCGGACGGCAACAACAACTGCTTGCTGCGTGGTTTGCTGAAGGCAAGCGCGCTCACGTTTGAATCGAGGTCGTGCACCTCGCGCAGGTCGGTCGCCTCCTCGGGCACCCACGCGGGAATCCAGCCCTTGGTAATCATCTCGGCATCAACAGCTTCCTGCTTCGTGGCGAAAGAACTGTCCATCACCAGATCCAGATCGCAGGAGGTGAGTATCAAGCAGAGTGCGAAGAGGATGGGCAGCCTCATGCTGCTTCTGGCACGTTGTCGGAACGTCATTGCTGCCATGCGTTGCCTCGCGATCTACCGGGTCAATGCCTCGAAAAGACGGTTTCGATCCGCATCGGTCATCGACCACGATTGACCGACCGGCGCCATGCGCACGGTTTCCACCCGGCCGCAGGCCCGGTACTGCCAAGTCTCCGAGCCGTCCGCTTGCGTTGCCACATCGATCCCGTCCAGGCGCGCGCATTGCAGCCTTGCCAGTGCCATCGGCGTGAAATGGAACATGTAATGCTGCACTCTCTCGGCCGGCATTGCCGAGCCAGTCGGCAGGGGATGGGCCGGCGAGTACTCGCCCAGAAGGCTGATGCAGGTCGCGGCGGCAGAAAGCGTATTGCGGCCAAAGGCTCGGGAGGCATCACGTTCGACCTCATTGCCGAGCCTCTTTCCCTCCTTGCTGGCAGCGTAGGCCTGCGCCACCTGAAGCTGCGCGGGATCGAAGGTCGACAGCCAACGTTCGCGGCCGTCCTGCAACTGTAGTTTCAGGCCAGGCAGGATCTTCTGGCAGCGCGCCGAGATCGCCTGTGTCTGCACGAAGTCCTGGGCCCGATCGCTGGGAGTTGCGGCCGGCGGTGCTGCCGGAGCGTCCGTCGCCAGGAAGGCGGAGGTGATGACCAGGCCATATCCAATCCTGCTGCGCATCCTTGCACCTGTTGGAAAGTTTGATGGCGCACGCTATCACGGATGTTGGGTGGGACGTAGCTTGGAAGGGGGCTGCTCCCGACCTGGGTCGACCGCCATTTTCGCTATCGATAACCGTGACCTATATCTCAGGGCTTGACTTGATTATGTAATGGTCTTGCGCGATAAAGGCGCCATGCGGCATTGCCGCATTCCGGAACAGGGACGATCCGAAGCAGGGCGCGACAGGGCGGTGATCCGCCTGTGCGCCTTCGTCCCTCCCGGCGCGGTATTCGCCCAGGAAGGAGAACACGGATGTTCGGACGGACAATGAAGCTGGCGTGTCTGGCGCTGACGATGGCCGCGCTTGGCTGCGCGGCCCCCCTAGCCGCGCAGGCGCAGGAGAGCAAGACAACCTGGCGCATCTCCCAGCCAAGCGGGAATTCGACCCAGTACAAGACTCAGCAGGAGGCAGTGCAGGCGATCAAGAGCCTGCCCGCGCCGAGTCCGTTCCCGCCTGAGCTCCAGTTCGGTTGGCAGTCCGTCAATTCGATCAAGTCGAAGGTCGTGGACCTGGAGGGAAATACCTCAATCACGTACTGGATGGGCAAGTCCCAGCCCTCCGACCCTGATTGGTCGTATCTGAGTACCGCTATATTCCCGACCGAAGAGGCGATGGTTGCCGCCTACCTGGCCAAAGTTCAGGAGGCAAATCCTGTATGTCCCGGAGCGGCGGTCACCCCGACCAGTGAATGGTATGCACTCAGCCCCGACATGGAGGGGACGATCGAGACCCGGGATTTCCAAGCCACGTACATGATCGGCGACAACACAGCCGAGTCGCCGTGCACGCCCTATCCAAGCGATGCCCATATGACGCGGACCCGGCGTCTGAACTGCCCGGTCCCCCTCACCCAGTGGTCCAACAAGCATGAAGCGTGTGTCAGCGAAGAGTTCGTAGCAACCATCACCTCCAAGACGACGCAGTGCGACAAGGATGGCGGGAACGGCAACTGCCCGACCTCGGGTAACAGCGCCATGAGTGGCATGAGCCCGAACCCCTCCAGCACTCCGGCATCGCAGGAGCCTCCGTGCACTGGCACCGTAGGCAACCCCTGCGACGTAAAGACCGGCGAGAAGTACGAGATCGCGCAGGACTTCGATCTGGGCTGGATTGCACTGACGCGCTATTACCATTCGGGAATATCCACCTCGTCCGGAGGGTTCGGCTACGGCTGGACACATTCGCTTGGAGCGCAACTGGCACTGGATGGGGCGGGTGGCGCAGGCATCGTTGAAGCCACCGGTTTCCAGCGCGCCTTCAAGAAGATCGGCCAGGTCTACGAGGCTGCTGACAGCAGTGGCGCTCGCCTGGTCCAGAATGGGAACTGGACGCTGTACGCGTCCGACGCCATTTCGACATTCGACGATGCGGGTCGGCTCGCCGCGAAGCGCTTTGTGGACGGTACCTCGCTCACCTTCGTCTATGACGACAGCCAGCGCCTCGCTGCCGTTGTGCACAGCAGTGGCCGTACGCTTGAATTCGTCTACCAGTCCAACGACTACGAAGCATTGATCAGCTCCGTTCTGGTCGCGGGCGTACCCCAGGCGAGCTACACCTATACCGCGCATGGGCAGGTCGCTACCGTCACCTACGCGGGCGGCGGGGTGCGCACCTATCACTACGAGAATCAGGATTTCCCCCAGCACCTGACCGGCATTACCGCCGAGGATGGGCGCCGCTACAGCACCTTCACCTATGACACCATCGGTCGCGTCATTTCGAGCCAGCACGCGGGTGGCGCTGATGGCGTAACCCTTGCCTACAGCCCCAATGGCGGTGCGGTGGTCACCGATGCATTGGGCCATCAGACCGATTACACGCTGACGCCCGGTGGCGACAGCGCTCCTCCCCGCAAGGTGTCGGGCACGACCGATGCCCAGGGTTCGATCAGCCGCACCTACTATGACGGCGCGGTCGATTTCCGCCGGCGTCTGGATACCTATACGGACCGGCGCGGCGTCCAGACCAAGCACACTTACAGCGAAGGCGTCGACGCGGTGACGGGCCGACCGGTCAACACCCATACCATCACCGATGCGGTCGGCCTGCCTGAGCAGCGCGTGGTGCAGACCACGCGCGACAGTGTTACCAACGCGGTGCTGGCTACGACCATCGCTCAGCGTGAGACGCGTACCGCCTACAACGCCCGTAGACAGCCGGTGAGCGTGACCCTGAAGGACCTGGCGTCCGGGCAGACGCGTACGGCCACGTATACCTATTGCGAGGCCGCGGATGTAGCCGCAGCCGGCAGTTGCCCCGTGGAGGGGCTGCTGAAGAGCGTGGACGGCGCACGTACCGACGTGGCCGACGTCAGCACCTATGCCTACTACGCCGCAGACGACGCAGGGTGCGCGACCAATGGGGTCTGCACCTATCGCAAGGGCGACCTGCGCAGCGTCACCAATGCACTCGGTCAGACGGTGGAGACGTTGGCCTACGACGCCTACGGGCGACCGTTGTCGGTGAAGGATGCCAATGGGGTGGTCACCGACTACGCCTACCATGCCCGCGGCTGGCCCACCTCGGTGACCGTACGCGGCGCCACCACCGCCGAGGATCGATCCACCCAGATCAGCTACTGGCCCACCGGCCAGGTGCAGCAGATCACCGAGCCGGATGGCGGCAGCGTGACCTACGTGTATGACGCAGCACTGCGACTGACCGATATCGAGGACAACGCAGGCAACACCATTCATTACACGCTGGACAATGTCGGCAATCGCCTGAAGGAGGACACCCTGGATGCGGGCGGTACCCTGCGCCGCACCCTGGCACGCACCTTCAACACGATTGGCCAGCTTAAGGCGCTGAAAGACGCCGGCAACCACGCCACTGGCTTCACCTACGATGCAAACGGCAACCCGCAGACGATAACCGACGCCCTGCAGCGCGTCTCCAGCCAGCAGTACGATCCCCTGAACCGGCTGGCTCGGACCCTGCAGGACGTGGGAGGTGTTGCTGCGGAAATCCGCAGCCAGTACAACGCGCTGGACCAGGTCACCCAGGTGACCGACCCGAAGGGCCTGCACACCACCTACGCCTACAACGGCTTTGGCGATCTGACCGGCCAGGTCAGCCCGGACAGTGGCGCCAGCAGCTTCACCGTGGATGCGGCAGGCAACCGCAAGACCGCCACCGACGCGCGCGGTATCACTGCCACCTATCACTACGATGCACTTAACCGCCTGACTGGTATTGCCTATCCGGACCCCAATCTGGACGTGGGCTACAGCTATGATGTGGCGCCGGCCGTCTGCGTGGCTGATGAGCGATTCGCCAAGGGGCGCCTGGGGCAGGTGCTGCACGCCAGTGGCAGCACCCAGTACTGCTACGACCGCTTCGGCCAGATCACCCGCAAGGTGCAGGCTGTCAACGGTGTCGCCAGTACACTGCGCTACGCCTACAGCAAGTCGGGCCGCTTGACGTCGTTGACCTACCCGGACGGCAGCGTGGCTGACTACTTGCGCGATACCCAAGGGCGCATCAGCCAGATCGGACTGACCCGGCCTGGCCAAGCGCGCCAGATCGTGGTGAACAACGTGAGCTATGCAGCCTTCGGCCCGGCGACCGGTTGGACCTATGGCAACGGCCGTCAATTGCAGCGGCCGCTGGACCTGGACTACCGCCCGCAGGTCGTGCATGACCCGGCCGCAGGGGGCCTGTCGCTGAGCTATGGCTATGATCCGGTGGGTTCGATCACCGAGCTGAAGAACGGCGCAGGGTCCGAAGTGCTGGCCAAGTACGCTTATGACGCGCTCGGCCGCCTGACCCAGACCCAGGACGGTACGACCGGCACGCCGATTGAAACCTACGGCTACGACGCCACCGGCAACCGGACCTCGCTGACTACGTCGGCTGGAACGGCCGCCTATACCTATCCGGCAACCAGCCACCGGCTGACTGCGGTGGATGGCGAGGTGCGGAATCACGACGCATCGGGCAACACCACCAGCATTGGCAGCAAGGTGTTCACCTATAACGATGCCAACCGGATGAACGCGGTGAAGCAGGGTAGCGCCGTGCTGGAGAGCTATGCGTACAACCATCGCGGCGAGCGCGTGCTGCGCACCCCAGCCGGTGGTGCAGCACAGCTCACGCTGTATGGCGAGGCAGGGCAGTGGCTGGGCAACTATTCGGCCACGGGGGAGGCGCAGCAACAGGCGATCTGGCTGGACAACTATCCGGTGGCACTGATCAATGTGCCGGGCACCGGCGTGCCGGAGCTGGCCTACATCCAGCCGGACCACCTGGGCACGCCGCGCGTGGTGATCGACTCCGTGCGCGATGTTGCGATCTGGGAGTGGAGCAACAAGAGCGAAGTGTTCGGTGATCAGATTCCTAGTGCTGATCCGGATGGCGATGGCGTGGCGTTCGACTTGGCGCTGCGCTTCCCCGGGCAACAGTCGACGGATGCGAGTGGGCTGTTCTACAACTACCAGCGGGAATACGACCCGGCAGTGGGACGCTATTCCCAGAGTGATCCGATTGGGTTGAATTCTGGTGTGAATACATATGCTTATGTATTTTCAAGGCCGATGAATTTCACCGATCCGAGGGGGCTAAAGACCACCTTGATAACCACCTACGATTTTGGAATTGGGAGTCACTCTGCGATCCATGTCGCAAGGCCCGGACAACCCGACTTCCTATACGATCCAGCAGGTTCGTACGCGCCCGGTGGACGTCGGGGAACTGGTGGGCTTTTCGAGGGGGATGATGCTAGCTTGGCTGGATACAGCAGGTATCAGCGCGCGACTGGAAGCCGTGTTGAGTTCACCGTTATTCACCTGTCGCCGGAGCAGGAAGCTACTCTGGTCCAGAATGCAGAGGAATGGGGCGATCCTCGTGGTTTCGGGTGTGCAGCCTCTGTGTCGGGTGCGTTGAGTGGAATGTGTGGTATCACTCAAACGTTCCGTCCTGGTGTCCTGAATGATATGGCGAAGGAGGCCGAATGCCCGGTCAAGTGAAAGATAGGTTGGTGGCATCTTCAGTTTGTTTCATGCTTTGTGTTGTTATCAACATTGCGGCATGGAGATGGGTTTCGGCATTTGTGAAGATTGAGGGGATGCGGATTCCATACGTCGTGCTGATTTCGTTAATTCTGTCTTTCGCATTCTATGGCTTTGCATTGATTCGCAAAGAATGGACGGTGCTCGCGGTTGCTGGGATCGGGGCTGCTGCCGGCGTTGTAGGCGGGACATTCGCCATTACGCTGTCCAATTTGGTAATCGTTGATGGCTTTCAGCGGCTCGTTGTCAGCTTCGAAAGATATGGGGCAATTGCTGCTCTTTGGGACGTCCCGGTATCGCTGCTACTTGGCAGCTGGGCTGTTGGGGCACTTTCTTTCTGCGCTGCATGGTTGAAGCTCAAGAGATCCTGTGGCGGGAAGGAGAGTGGGCGAAGAATTGGCAGGAATGCCTCTCGTCCGCGAGATGCTGGCTGACGCCGCTGGGAGCGGTATGCACTACGCTACCCCTCCCGCTGCAACCACCCCGCCGCCTGCGCGCATAACGATTGGCAGAAGATGACCAACCCCCTCATCACCCGGCCGCCCACGTACGGCTCGGGTTCGCCGTTCTGCCGGGTGCGTTCCGCTGCGTTCAAAATCCCCATGGGCCTGGAAGCTTCGGTGAGATGGTGGGTGGCAAGTGTCAAGAGCGACTGCGTATAGATCCGGCGACGCCGCCGGGTACCAAAGGGCAGAAGTACTCCCACTACCAATTGGACCAGAAATGTGAGCATTTCAGCCCTGCGCCTGGGGATCGCGATCCGAAATTCCAGTAGATGAATAGAGAATAGATTTCCCCCCGGTTGACGATGACGAGCCGGGGCTCATCGATCTTCTTGATCGTTGGAAGGCGGTAGGCTACCCGTCGTCCGGGTTGAAGTGTTTCCGTATCGAGGCCTGCTCGACCGGAAGCGTCATTCTCGTCTATGCAAGGACATGGCGGGTCGAGAACCTGTCGATGGCGCATACGGTTCTCTGAAGGACGTCCGATGCCCAGATTGCTCACCTCCGACGAGGTCTCCCTCATCCAGAGGATGCTGCCTGGGACTACCGAGTTGTCCGAGCAGCTGTTGAAGGATCTGGCGCTCGCCCAGGCGGATGTCCTCGGACTCGGGGCGTGCTGTTTCTCTCCAGCAAGACTCAGGTCCTTGGCCGTGACGCTGCCACCGCAACGCTTGTCGATGTCGCGGTATGCCGGTGATGGCCACCCTGTATGTGGACGATCACGATCAGCTCTTCGAGCTCGAATTGTGGGCGGTGGACTTCTCACCGATCATCTGCCTCGATCCGAGGAGCGCTTTCAGCGGGCACTGACGCCTGCTGAAAGCGCTCTTCGCTGAAGCGTTGCGTGTGGCATTCACCCCTCCACCTGCAACCGCCCCACAGCCTGCGCACTCAACGCCAGGCACGCCAGCATCAGCCTTCCATCACCCGGTCGCCCACATAGTCCTCGGGCTCGCCGTTCTGCCGGGTCCGCTCTGCCGCCAGCAGCACCTCCTGTACCACCCGCAACCCGGCCAACGCGCAATCCGCATCGGCCAGCGCCATGCAGCGCCCGGGCAACTGATGCCGCTCCGGCCAGGGCTGCCCGTCGGCGGCAGCGCCTTTGCCGATCCGCTTCAGGTTGGCAATCAGGGTATTCGCATCCGCGCAGGACACAGCCTCTGCCAGGTCATCGGCATTGGCCGGGTCACGGTAGGCGTGCAGATGGGGAAGGTCAGATCCGTTCATGGCGAGGCTCCGTGCAAGGCAATCGGTAGCCGCCACACAGAGGTGGCGGACGGTACGTGGTTCGAATCCGGGTTGACCTCAAGCCGGCGGGCGCGAACGCCCCCACGCACCGCCCGCCATAGCCGGCAGACGGATTGCCAGCCGGCGCCACGGAATGTGGACGCCGACTGGCAAGCGCAATCACTCAAGGTCAACACGGGATTCGAAACCCGGCCACCCGCTTTCGGTGGCACGCCATCTGAGCCCGCGTCGCTGTGCAATGCCAATCAGACGAGTTGTAAATAGCTCGCGATTGAAGACGCTTTCGGCATTGAACCACGCTGTTAAGTTCCGGCAGCGCTGGCTGCCGCGTTGGTCCAGCGCGACCAGGCAATCTGCGACAGGTGTCGTGGTTGGGTGCATGGAGTGAGCAGGACGGCCGGGGCGAAGGCGACATCACAGTGAACCCGGATGCATTCCGCCGGGCACGACCCGGCGCTACCGATTCCGTCGTGCCTTGACGTTCCCCACCCACCAAGCGCAGGCTTGCCCGGCACGTTTCCTAAACACAAAGGAGACTTATGACAGCCACCGCGTCTCTGCACCCCACGCCCGACAGCCAAGGCCGTTCACGCCTCTGGAACGTCTTCTGGCTGCAAGGGGTCGTCCCCAGCAACATTCTCTGGGCCGTTGCCCTCTGGGCCCTGGCCAACCAGCGCACCACGCTGGTGCTGGCGGTGTTCGCCGTGCTGCTGCTCTATACCGGCTGGATCATTCCGGCAGTGTGGCGGGCGGCACCGACCGCGCGCACCCCGAACCTGGGCGTTGCTGCGCGCGGGCTGACCGTGGCCTGGGGCCTGAACACGGTGCTGGTGATCTTCTTCCTGACCCTGCAGCTGGTGGCTCAATAGAACTGGATCGGCTCACCGCTGCGGTCGAAGGCGGCGAAGCGGCCGATCTGGCCGTCGTTGATGGCGTTGACCATCAGTCGCAGCGGGCGCGTGGCCTCGTCGGTGGTGGGTGCGAAGCCCGCACGTCCATCCATTGCCGCCACGAACACCATGTCCCACTCCACACCGGTGGTGGTGGACTCGCTGGCCAACGCCTGGAAGCTGGGCACCTCGGCCGGCAGCTTGTCCACGCACAGCACCGGCGACAGGGTGCCGCCTTCGCGGCGGTCATGCCGGTCACGCTGGTCGTCGGTGGGCGATTCGGGCAGGTCGGCGCGGGCGAATACGAACAGCAGGCGTTGCGGTTCGGCCTGTTCGCCGGCGGCCTGCAGCAATTGCTGGAAATCGTTCATCATCATGATGGCTGTCACACGCACACGGCACGGAAAGCCGCATGCTGCCACAACGCCCGCGCGGCGTGGCCGGCGGCGATTGATTTAAGTCATCCCGTTGCCAATGCCTGCCGCGTAGGCTGGCGTCAGTCTCAGCAGGCGAGGGTATCCGGGCCGTTCCGGGCACAGGCAAGACGGTGGAACAACAAGGTGGACCAGCCATGAGCCAACTCACCGACGGATTCGGGCGCAGCTTTCCCTACCTGCGCCTGTCGTTGACCGAGGCCTGCAACTTCCGTTGCAGTTACTGCCTGCCCGATGGCTACCAGGCCGATGGCCGCCCGCGCTTCCTGGCGGTGGACGAGATCGTGCGCCTGGTGCGCGCGTTTGCCATGCTGGGGATGACCAAGATCCGCCTTACCGGCGGTGAGCCCAGCCTGCGCAAGGATCTGGACGAAATCATCGCCACGGTGGCAGCCGTGCCGGGCATCCGCAAGGTGGCCATCACTACCAACGGCACGCTGCTGCCGCGCCGCCTGCCGGGCTGGCACCGCGCCGGCCTGACCGCGCTGAACGTGAGCATGGACAGCCTGCAGCGCGAGCGCTTCAGCAACATCACCGGCCACGACCGCCTGCCAGAAATCCAGCAGGGGCTGGAGATGGCGCAGGCACTGGGCCTGCCGGCCATCAAGCTCAATGCAGTACTGCTGCGCGGCCTGAACGACGACGAGCTGCCGCAGTGGATGGACTTCCTGCGCGACCGTCCTTTCAGCGTGCGCTTCATCGAACTGATGCGTACCGGCGACAACGAGGCCTATTTCCAGCGGCACCACCTGCGTGCCGAACACGTGATCGACCAGCTGCATGCCGCCGGTTGGCATGAGCGCCCGCGCGCGGCCGATGCCGGCCCGGCGCGCGAGTTCAGCCACCCGCAGCATCGCGGCACGGTGGGAATCATCGCTCCGTATTCGCGTGACTTCTGCAAGGGCTGCAACCGCCTGCGCGTGACCGCCAAGGGCGACCTGCGGCTGTGCCTGTTCGGCGAATTCGGCGTGCCACTGCGCCCGCTGCTGCAGAGCGACGATGACCAGGACGCGCTGCTGGCGCGCATCACCACACAGCTCGGCCTGAAAGCGGCCGGGCACGGATTGCATCAGGGCCAGACCGGGTTGACCCCGCACCTGGCGTCGATCGGAGGATGAGGAACACGATGAGTGGTGAATTGAACGCGGCCTTCCACATGGCCGATGTGCGCGACAAGCGCGTTACCCGCCGCCGCGCGGTGGCGGTGGGCGAGCTGCATGCCGGACCGGTGGCCTACCCGCTGATTGTCGAGCGCCGCCTGCCCAAGGGCGATGCGCTGGTGATGGCCGAGATTGCCGGCCTGCAGGGCGCGAAGATGGCCTCGATGCTGATGCCGCTGTGCCACCCGCTGCCGCTGGAGCTGGTGCAGGTGTACTGCGCGCCGGTGCCGGAACGGCAGTCGATCCGCGTGTGGTGCGAGTGTGCCAGCGAGGCCCGCACCGGTGTGGAGATGGAAGCACTGGCCGGGGTGAACGCCGCACTGCTGACCCTGTACGACCTGAGCAAGCCGGTGGAGCCGGCGCTGCGTATCGAGGGCATCCGCCTGCTGTTCAAGGAAGGCGGCAAGCGCGGCCTGTGGCTGCATCCGGATGGCATGGACGAGGGTGAGCGCGAGCGCTTCCGGCCGCGCCCGCCCAAGGGCCTCAACGGTGCGGCCTGTGCGGTGATCACCCTGAGCGATCGCGCGAGCGAGGGCACCTATGCCGACGAGTCCGGGCCGAGGCTGGTGAGCGGGCTGCAGTCGCTCGGTGGCGAGGTGGTGGCTGCCGAGGTGCTGCCCGATGGCGTCGAACCGCTTGCAGGTCGCCTGCGTGCGCTGGCGGGCGAGGGCGTACGCCTGTGCCTGTGTACCGGCGGCACCGGGCTTGGCCCGCGCGACCTGACCCCGGAAGCGCTGCGTTCGTTGAGCGCGCGACCGGTGCACGGGCTGGCGCAGATGGTGCGTGCGTTGAGCGCGCAGCACACGCCGATGGCCTGGCTGAGCCGTGCCGAGGTGGTGCAGCTGGATGGCATGCTGGTATTTGCGCTGCCGGGCAGCCCGCGTGCCGCTGCGCAGTGCCTGAACATTCTGGCGCCTGTGCTGGGCCACGCGCTGGCGATGGTCGATGGCGGTGCCCACGCATGATCGCCTACAGCGAAGCGCTGCAGCACCTGATGGAGGCAGCCACACCGCTGCCGGCCGAGCGCCTGACACTGCATGAGGCGGGTGGTCGCATCCTGGCCACAGACATCATCAGCGGGCAGTCGCTGCCGCCGTTCGACAATTCGGCGATGGACGGCTTCGCGCTGCGCGCCAAGGGCATGCCCTTCGAAAGCGGTACCGGGTTTGCGGTGCAGGGCTGGCAGGCCGCAGGCGATGCCGGTGCCGAGGGCGGCGAAGGTGCCTGGGAAATCATGACCGGCGCGCGCATGCCAGTTGGGCTGGATACGGTGGTGCCGATCGAGAACGTGGAGATCCTTGCCAGCGAGGATGGCCGGCCGACCCGCATTGCGTTGAAGAGCGCGGTGAAGCCTGGCCAGAACGTGCGCCTGCGTGGACAGGATGTGGAAGAGGGCGAGCGCGTGCTGCAGGCCGGGCAGGCGCTGGACATCAATGCGCGCACCCTGCTGCATGCGATCGGCGTGGCCGAGGTGGCGGTGGTGGCACGGCCGAAGGTCGCTGTCATTGCCACCGGCAAGGAGCTGGTGACCGAAGCGGCGCAGGCGCTGGACTCCGGACAGATCCGTGACAGCAACCGGCCCTATCTGATCGGCCGCCTGCAGGCCGCCGGTGCCGAGGTGGTGTGGCAGGGCACGGTGGGCGATGAGGTGGCTGCCTTCGATGCAGCGCTGGATGACGCGCTGACGGCAGGGGCGCAGGTGCTGGTGAGCACCGGTGCGGTGTCGGCGGGCCGCTACGACTTCATTCCCGATGCGTTGCGCGCGCGTGGCGCCCGCATCGTGTTTCACAAAGTGGCGATCCGCCCGGGCAAGCCGCTGCTGTTCGCGGTGCTGCCGGGCGGCGCGCTGTATTTTGGCCTGCCCGGCAACCCGGTGTCGGCGGCAGTGGGGCAGCGCTTCTTCGTTGAACCGGTGCTGCGTCGCATGCTGGGCCTGGCCGCCGAGCCGCTGCTGCAGCTGCCGCTGCAGGCCGACGTGCGCAAGCCGCCGGGTCTGCGCTTTCACGCGCGGGCGCGGGTGGAAGTGGACGCGCAGGGGCGCTTGAGCGCGCGCGTGCTGGCCGGCCAGGAATCGTTCCGTTTGAAATCCATGCTGCAGGCCAACGCCTGGGTGGTGCTGGAGGGCGAGGGTGACCTTGCCACGGCCGGCACGCCGGTGCGCGTGCAGGGCTGGGGCCATCAGGACCCGCTGCAGCTGGCGAACCAGGAGTCATGATGAAACAGGTGAATCTGCAGTTGTTCGGTGCGTTTTCCGATCTGGATGCCAGCCGCGAGATCGCGCTGGAGGTGGCCGGTGGCACCGTGGCCGATCTGCGCCAGGCGTTGCGTGAGCTGTTGCCGCTGCGCTTTCCCGGTTTCCGCGCCGGGTTGCTGGACTATTCGGCCTTCGCCGACCAGCAGCGCGTGCTGCGTGACCACGAGGCGCTGCCCGCCGATGGCAAGGTGGCGATCCTGCCGCCGGTGAGTGGGGGCTGAGCCATGAGCAACGTGACTGCGAAAGTGGTGGACCGCGCGCAGCGCGCCATCGATCCGGCCGAAGGCATTGCGGCGGTATCCGACCCGGCATTCGGCGGCATCGATGTGTTCATCGGCAAGGTGCGCGACTTCAATGTGGGGCGGCCGGTGACCGGCATCACCTACGACCTGTTCGAACCGCTGGTGGTGAACGAGATCCAGCGCTTGGCGGCGGAGATCGAGGCGACGTTCGGGCCGAAGCTGAAACTGTACGTGGCACATGCCAAGGGCCGTTTGGGCATTGGCGATGTGGCGGTGGTGGTGGCCGCGGGCAGCCCGCACCGTGATGAAGCGTTCCGCGCGTGCCGACAGTTGATCGAGGCGGTGAAACACCAGTGCCCGATCTGGAAACAGGAACATTACGAAGACGGCGACAGCGAGTGGAGCGAAGGCTGCACCCTGTGCCACGCCGACAGTGAACCGGCCCATGAGCACCACCATTGACCCCAGTAGATCCACGCCATGCGTGGATGGGGCCTTCCCGTCGCGCCCGGCAGGGGCAGCCACGCATGGCGTGGCTCTACTGGAGTTTTCCGCGTGAACACGACCATCGCCGGCATCGTGCTGGCCGGTGGCCTGTCCAGCCGCATGGGCCGCGACAAGGCGCTGCTGCCCTGGCAGGGGCGCACGCTGCTGGAGCACATGCGCGGCACGTTGCGGCTGGCCGGGGCAGACCGTGTTTGGGTGAGCGGACGCTACCCGGCCTTCGGCGGCGTGCCCGACCAGATCACACGGTGCGGGCCGCTGGGCGGCCTGTTCAGCGTGGCAATGCAGATGCCCGATGGCCCCGCTTGGGTGGTGCCGGTGGATACGCCCCGTCTGACCCCGGATCTGCTGCGGCAATTGCGTGACGGGCATCGCAGCGCTTGCACGATCTTTGACGGGCATCCGCTTCCGATGCTGTTTAATGTGGACAATGAAAGTCGCACGATCCTCGAAAACATGATCCACGATCCCCTCGGTCCGCGTTCCCTGCAGGCCCTGCAACACCGGCTGGACGCGCAGACCCTGCGCCTGGCCCACGCTGATGAAAGCGCCCTGGTCAACTGCAATACCCCCACCCAATGGGAGGACGTTGCCTCATGAAGGTGCAGCTGCAAGAACAGACAATGCGCCTGCGCCTGGACGAAGCCGAACTGGCCCAGCTGCTGGCCGGTGAGACGGTGGAGAACGTGACCCGGTTCGGCGGCAGTGGCGGCTGGGGTACGGCTGTTTCGCTGCATGGTGGCGAATCGGCCGTGCTGCTCGACAGCGGTACCGATTGCCGGCTGGTGCTGCCACGGTCATCGGTGGAGGATCTTGCCGGGCGCCTGCCGTGCCGCGATGGCTTGGCCTTTGCGCTGTATCTGGATGACGGCACCACGCTGCAGCTGCAGTTCGATGTGGATGTGCGCGACAGCGTGCGCCAGCGCGGGGTGACGCGCCGCAGTTCCGCATCATCGGTTTGACATTTGTCAGGGGCGAGGGGGAAACCCGCGCCTGATTGATCCAGATCAACCCCGTCGTTACTGCTGCACGGCCTAATGGCTGCATGACGACGGGTTACAACTTGAAAGCAGTACCCACGTCATTCCACAGCCTTGGAGCCATGTATGACCGTCGGTAGCGATCCTGTTGTCCGCAGCACTGCCAGTCCTGGTCGCGTCATCAGCGACTGGACGCCGGAAGATCCCGGCTATTGGGAGCGCACCGGCAAGCGGGTCGCCACCCGCAACCTGGTCATCTCCATTCCCTCGCTGCTGCTGGCCTTCTCGGTCTGGGTACTGTTCTCGGCGGTGACCATCAGCCTGCCGAAGATCGGCTTCGGCTTCAGCACCGATCAGTTGTTCTGGCTGGTGGCACTGCCCAGCCTGTCCGGCGCGACGCTGCGCATCTTCTATTCGTTCGTGATTCCGATCTTTGGCGGTCGCCGATGGACGGCGCTGTCCACCGCATCACTGCTGGCACCGACGATCTGGCTTGGCTTTGCGGTGCAGAACCCGGCGACGCCTTACTGGGTGTTCGTGGTGATTGCGATCCTGTGTGGCTTTGGTGGGGCGAACTTCTCCTCGTCGATGTCCAACATTTCCTTCTTCTATCCCAAGCAGAAGCAGGGCCTGGCGCTGGGCCTGAATGCCGGCCTGGGCAATGTCGGCGTGTCGGTGGCACAGGCGGTGATCCCGCTGGTGATCACGGTGGGCGTGTTTGGTGCCCTCGGTGGTGCACCGCAGCCGGTGGTGGAGGGGGGTGCTCCGCTGTACCTGCAGAATGCCGGCTTCATCTGGGTGCCGGCCATTGCGATCTGCGCGGTGGCGGCCTGGTTCGGCATGAATGACCTGACCAGCGCCCGCTCCTCGTTCGCCGAACAGGCGGTGATTTTCCGCCGCAAGCACAACTGGCTGATGTGCTGGTTGTACATCGGCACCTTCGGTTCCTACATCGGTTTCTCGGCCGGCTTCCCGATGCTGGTGAAGAGCCAGTTCCCCGCCGTGAACCCGCTGGCCTACGCCTTCATCGGCCCGTTGCTGGGTGCGCTGATGCGCTCGGTGGGCGGCAGCATGGCTGACCGCTGGGGCGGTGCGCGGCTGACGTTCTGGGTGTTCGCGCTGATGATCGCAGCGGTGTTCGGCGTGCTGCATTTCCTGCCCAGCGATGGCCAGGGCGGCAATTTCTACGGCTTCCTCTTCAGCTTCATGGCGCTGTTCGTGCTCAGTGGCATCGGCAACGGCACCACCTTCCGCATGATCCCGGTGATCTTCCGCACGCTGCATGAGCGCCTGTCGGCAGGTGCCAATGCGGAAGGCAAGGCCGCGTCGGCGCACCAGGCCAGCACCGAGTCGGCCGCGGTCGTGGGCTTCTCCGGTGCGATCGGTGCCTACGGCGGCTTCTTCATTCCCAAGAGCTACGGCTCTTCGATCACGTTGACCGGCAGCCCCGACATGGCGCTGTACGGGTTCGTCGTTTTCTATGTCACCTGCCTGGCCGTGACCTGGTGGTGGTACTACCGGCGCGGCGCAGAGACGCCTTGCTGACATGAAAACGCACCGCAGCCAGATGACACACACAGCCACGATGCAGATGTCCGCAAAGGGAGACCCCCGATGAGTTATTTCCTTGATCGCTTGCAGTTCTTCAAGCGTGACCCCCAGCCCTTTGCCGATGGCCATGGGTTTGCCAAGAGCGAAGGCCGTGACTGGGAGAACAGTTACCGCCAGCGCTGGCAGTACGACAAGATCGTGCGTTCAACCCACGGTGTGAACTGCACCGGTTCGTGCAGTTGGAAGATCTACGTCAAGAATGGCCTGGTGACCTGGGAAACCCAGCAGACCGATTACCCGCGCACGCGCCCGGACCTGCCCAACCACGAACCGCGTGGCTGCCCGCGTGGCGCCAGCTATTCCTGGTACCTCTACAGCGCCAACCGACTGAAGTACCCGCTGATCCGCGGCACGCTGCTGCGCCTGTGGCGCGAAGCGCGCAGGACCCAGGGGCCAGTGGATGCGTGGGCCAGCATCGTGGAGGACAAGGAAAAGGCGCGCTCGTACAAGACCCGGCGCGGCATGGGTGGTTTCGTGCGGCTGAACTGGGAAGAGGCCAACGAGATCATCGCGGCCTCCAACCTGTATACGGTGAAGCAGTACGGACCGGACCGCGTGGTCGGCTTCTCGCCGATTCCGGCGATGTCGATGGTGTCCTACGCCGCCGGTGCGCGTTACCTGTCGCTGCTGGGCGGTGCCTGCCTGTCCTTCTATGACTGGTATTGCGATCTGCCGCCGGCTTCGCCGCAGGTCTGGGGCGAGCAGACCGACGTGCCCGAATCGGCTGACTGGTACAACAGCCGCTACATCATCGCCTGGGGCTCGAACGTGCCGCAGACGCGTACACCCGATGCGCACTTCTTCACCGAGGCGCGCTACAACGGCACCAAGACGGTCTCGATCTGCCCGGACTATTCCGAGCTGGCCAAGCTGACCGATCACTGGCTGCACCCGAAGCAGGGCACCGACGCCGCGTTGGCGTTCGCCTTTGGTCACGTGATCCTGCGCGAGTTCCATGTCGATTCACCGTCGCAGTACTTCCAGGACTACTGCCGCCAGTACTCGGACATGCCGATGCTGGTGCGCCTGGAGCGTCGCGCCGACGGCCGCCTGGTGGCCGGGCGTTTCCTGCGCGCCAGTGAGCTGGGTGGATTGGGCGAGGCCAACAACCCGGACTGGAAGACCCTCGCTTACGACGAGACCAGTGGCCAGATCGTGGTGCCGAACGGTTCGATCGGTTTCCGCTGGGGCGAAAAGGGTCGCTGGAACATCGAGGAGAAGGCCAGCAACGGGGCGGATACGCGCCTGCGCTTGAGCCTGTCCGATGCCAACGATGGCATCGAGGCGGTCAGCTTCCCGTATTTCGGTGGCATCGAGAGTGACGGCTGGACGGCCGCCCCGGCCGAGGAAGTACTGGACCGCAACATCCCGGTGCGCCGCCTGGCCACGGCCGATGGCAGCGAGACCCTGGTGGCGACGGTCTATGACCTGCTGCTGGCGCAGTACGGCGTGGACCGCGGTTTCGGCGGCGCCAATGTCGCCACGAGCTTCGATGAGAACGTGCCGGGCACGCCGGCCTGGCAGGAACGCATCACCGGCGTGCCGCGTGGCGAGGTGATCGAGATCGCCCGCGAGTTCGCGCGTACCGCCGACAAGACCCATGGCCGCTCGATGATCATCGTCGGCGCGGGCATGAACCACTGGTTCCACAACGACATGAACTACCGCGGCCTGATCAACATGTTGATCATGTGCGGTTGCGTGGGCCAGACCGGTGGCGGCTGGGCGCACTACGTGGGCCAGGAAAAGCTGCGCCCGCAGACCGGCTGGCAGCCGCTGGCGTTCGGCCTGGACTGGAGCAAGCCGCCGCGCCATATGAACGGTACGTCGTTCTTCTACTTCAACACCGGGCAGTGGCGCTACGAGAAGCTGCAGGTGGACGAGCTGCTGTCACCGCTGGCCGACGCCAGCAAGTACAGCGGCAGTCTGGCCGACCTGAACCTGCGCGCCGTGCGCATGGGCTGGTTGCCATGCGCGCCGCAGCTTGACCGCAATCCGCTGCAGCTGGTGCGCGAGGCCGAAGCGGCCGGCGTGGCCCCTGCCGATTACGCACTGGGCAAGTTCAAGGACGGTTCGCTGGACTTCGCCTTTGCCGATCCGGACGCGCAGCAGAACCACCCACGGATGATGTTCATCTGGCGCTCGAACCTGCTGGGTTCGTCGG
This sequence comes from Stenotrophomonas sp. Br8, assembly GCF_014763005.1. Lineage (NCBI taxonomy): Bacteria > Pseudomonadati > Pseudomonadota > Gammaproteobacteria > Lysobacterales > Lysobacteraceae > Stenotrophomonas > Stenotrophomonas sp. Br8. The sequence continues at coordinate 122,946 of NZ_JACGTN010000008.1, forward strand.
GCAAGGGCCACGAGTACATGCTGCGGCACCTGCTGGGTACCCGCCACGGCCTGCAGGGCAAGGACCTGGGCGAGATGGGGGCGGTGAAGCCGGAGGAAGTGAAGTGGCGCGACGAGGCGCCGGAAGGCAAGCTCGACCTGCTGGTGACGCTGGACTTCCGCATGTGTACCACCGCGTTGTATTCGGACATCGTGCTGCCGACGGCCACCTGGTACGAGAAGGACGATCTCAACACCTCGGACATGCATCCGTTCATCCATCCGCTGTCGAAGGCGGTGGACCCGGCGTGGGAATCGCGCAGTGACTGGGACATCTTCAAGGAGGTTGCGCGCACCGTAAGCGAAATGGCGCCCGGCGTGCTGGGGGTGGAGAAGGACCTGGTGCTGGTGCCGACCCTGCACGACACCCCCAACGAGCTGGGCATGCCGTTCGGCGTGGCCGACTGGAAGAAGGGCGAGTGCGAGGCCATCCCCGGCCAGACCATGCCGTCGATGACGGTGGTGGAGCGCGATTACCCGAACCTGTATCGCAAGTTCACCTCGCTGGGGCCGCTGCTGGACAAGCACGGCAATGGTGGCAAGGGCATGAACTGGGACACGAAGCACGAGGTGGAGTTCCTCGGCAAGTTGAACCACACCGTGCACGAGGAGGGCGTCAGCCAGGGCCGGCCGGCCATCTCGACCGCGATCGACGCGGCCGAAGTGATCCTGCACCTGGCCCCGGAAACCAATGGCCATGTGGCGGTGAAGGCCTGGGAATCGCTGGGCGGCTTCACCGGCCGCGAGCACACCCATCTGGCGGTGGGCAAGGAGCACGAGGCGATCCGCTTCCGTGACATCCAGGCGCAGCCGCGCAAGATCATCTCCTCGCCGATCTGGTCCGGGCTGGAAGACGACAACGTCAGCTACAACGCGGGCTACACCAATGTGCACGAGCTGATTCCGTGGCGCACGGTGACCGGCCGCCAGCAGTTCTACCAGGACCATGAGTGGATGATCGACTTCGGCGAGGCCTTCATGAGCTACCGGCCGCCGGTCAACACCCGCACCATCGAGCCGCTGCTCAACCAGCGCTCGAACGGCAACAAGGAGATCGTGCTGAACTGGATCACCCCGCACCAGAAGTGGGGCATCCACAGCACCTACAGCGACAACCTGATCATGCAGACGCTGTCGCGCGGTGGCCCGATCGTGTGGATCAGCGAGGACGACGCGCACAGTGCCGGCATCGTTGACAACGACTGGATCGAGCTGTTCAACGTCAACGGCGCGATCGCCGCACGTGCGGTGGTCAGCCAGCGCGTGATGCCGGGCATGGCGATGATGTACCACGCCCAGGAACGCATCATCAACGTACCGGGTTCGGAGATTTCCGGTACCCGCGGCGGCATCCACAACTCGGTGACCCGCATCGTGCTCAAGCCGACCCACATGATCGGTGGCTACGCGCAGCTGGCCTACGGTTTCAACTACTACGGCACCTGCGGCACCAACCGCGACGAGTTCGTGATCGTGCGCAAGATGGACAAGGTGGATTGGCTGGATGGCGAGGCCGTCCCGGCCGCCGCCAAGGAGGTGGTGTGATGAAGGTCCGTGCACAGATCGCGATGGTGCTGAACCTGGACAAGTGCATCGGCTGCCACACCTGCTCGATCACCTGCAAGAACGTCTGGACCTCGCGCGAGGGTGTCGAGTACGCCTGGTTCAACAACGTTGAAACCAAGCCGGGCATCGGCTATCCGAAGGAATGGGAAAACCAGGAGAAGTGGAACGGCGGCTGGGTGCGTACCGGCAGCGGCAAGCTGGTGCCACGCGCTGGCGGTCGCTGGCGGATGCTGGCCAAGATCTTCGCCAACCCGGACCTGCCGCAGATCGACGATTACTACGAGCCGTTTGACTTCGACTACCAGAACCTGCACACCGCCAAGGACAGCCAGCACCAGCCGACCGCAAGGCCGCGCTCGCTGATCAGTGGCGAGCGCATGCAGAAGATCGAGTGGGGCCCGAACTGGGAGGAGATCCTGGGCTCGGAGTTCAGCAAGCGCTCGCGAGACTACAACTTCAATGAAGTGCAGAAGGAGATCTACGGCGCCTTCGAAAAGACCTTCATGATGTACCTGCCGCGCCTGTGCGAGCACTGCCTGAACCCGGCGTGCGTGTCGGCGTGCCCATCGGGCGCGATCTACAAGCGCGAAGAAGACGGCATCGTGCTGATCGACCAGGACAAGTGCCGTGGCTGGCGCATGTGCGTGTCGGCATGCCCGTACAAGAAGATCTATTACAACTGGAAGAGCGGCAAGTCTGAGAAGTGCATCTTCTGCTACCCGCGCATCGAGATGGGTGAGCCGACGATCTGTTCGGAAACCTGTGTCGGCCGCATCCGCTACCTGGGCGTGATGCTGTACGACGCCGACCGCATTGCCGAGGCCGCATCGGTGGCCGCCGAAAAGGATCTGTACCAGGCCCACCTGGACATCTTCCTGGACCCGCATGACCCGGCGGTGATTGCCGCCGCACGTGCGGAAGGCATTCCGGACAGCTGGCTGGAATCGGCCAAGCAGTCGCCGGTCTACAAGATGGCCATCGACTGGAAGCTAGCCCTGCCGCTGCACCCGGAGTACCGCACGCTGCCGATGGTCTGGTATGTGCCGCCGTTGTCGCCGATCCAGTCGGCCGCCGAACGTGGCCGCATCGGCATGAGTGGCGAGTTGCCGGACGTGGCCTCGCTGCGCATTCCGGTGCGCTACCTGGCCAACATGCTGACGGCCGGTGACGAGGCACCGGTGGTGCGTGCGCTGGAACGCCTGATGGCGATGCGCGCCTGGCGCCGGGCCAAGAACGTGGACGGCGTTGAGGACACCGCTGTGCTGGACCAGGCCGGACTGACCGTGGCCCAGGTTGAAGAGATGTACCGCTACCTGGCCATTGCCAACTACGAGGACCGTTTCGTGATTCCCAGCGCTCACCGCGAGTACGCCAACGACGCGTTCGGCGAACGCGGCGGCTGCGGCTTCACCTTCGGCAACGGCTGCAACGGCGACAGCCCGGCCGACCTGTTCGGGCAGCGCAAGAGCACCAGCTTCGTGGTGAACAACGGGCCCAACCACCGCCGCAAGGAGGTGGTCTGATGAGCGTTCTGAAGCTGGTGGGGGTGCTGCTGGATTACCCCCGCGAGGAACTGTGGCAGCACGGCGGGGAACTGCTGGCGGCCTGTGACGAGGTGGCACTGACGCCGACGCGGCGCAGGCAGCTGCGCGGCTTCGTGCAGCAGTTGCTGGACAGCGATCCGCTGGATGCGCAGGCCGCGTGGCTGGCAACCTTCGACCGCGGCCGTTCGATGAGCCTGCTGCTGTTCGAACACATCCACGGCGAATCGCGTGACCGTGGCCAGGCCATGGTCGATCTGGTGGAAACCTACCGCAAGCACGGCTTCGAGCTGGATGCACGCGAACTGCCGGACTACCTGCCGCTGTTGCTGGAGTTCCTGGCGCATCGTCCTGAGGCAGAGGCGCGGGAGTGGCTGCACCACATCGGCCACATCGCCGGGATGCTGGCCGCGCGCGCCGCCGAGCGCGAGCTGCCACATGTGCCGCTGCTGGAGATCCTGGTGGAGGCCGGCGACGGCAAGGTCAACCTGGAGGCGCTGCGGCAACGCGCCAGCGAAGAGCCCCGCGACGATACGGCCGAGGCGATGGACAAGCTGTGGGAAGAGGAAGCCGTGCGTTTCGGCGCCGAAGCTCCTGCCGAAGACTGCAAGCCACCGACACGCTCACCGGCCCGCCCTGTGCATCGAGAGGTCCAGCCATGAACTACTACCTGCATCAATTCGCTTTCCAGTACTACCCATACATCGCCGTGGCGGTGCTGCTGATCGGCAGCTGGGCGCGCTATGACAAGGCCATGTACACCTGGCGCACCGGTTCCAGCCAGATGCTGTCGGACAAGGGCATGCGGATCGGCAGCAACTGCTTCCACATCGGCATCCTGGCCATCCTGGGTGGTCATCTGGTGGGCCTGCTGACCCCACACGTGGTGTACGAGCACTTCATCACCTCCTCGCAGAAGCAGATGCTGGCGATGGTGGTGGGCGGCGTGTTCGGTGCGTTGTGCTTCATCGGCATCAGCATCCTGCTGGTGCGCCGCCTGACCAACGCCCGCGTGCGCGCCACCGGCAGCTTCGGCGACACCCTGGTGCTGGTGCTGCTGTTCGCCCAGCTCTGTCTTGGCCTGTACAGCATCCGCGTGTCGGCTGGACATCTGGACGGTGGGGTGATGGTGCAGCTGGCCGAGTGGGCGCAGCACATCGTGACCTTCCGTGCCGGTGCCGCTGACTACATCGAGGGCGTCAGCTGGGTCTACAAGATGCACATCTTCCTGGGCCTGACCCTGTTCCTGATCGCGCCGTTCACCCGTCTGGTGCACGTCTGGAGCATTCCGGTCAGCTATCTGTGGCGGCCATACCAAGTGGTGCGCCGTCGCCAGGCGGCGCTGCGTTACGGACCGCGGGAGTAAGCCATGGGCAGCCTGCCGAAGTTCCTGCCGATCACCGTGATCGATTCCACCCAGCCTGTTCCGGCCGAGGCCCACCAGCACCAGCATGACGGGGCAGAGCAGGGTCCGCGCTCGCTTGGGCAACCGGCACCGTGCCGGTTGTTCGTGGAGGACACGGCGATCAGCGAGGCCGACATCGCCCGCGAGATGCAACACCATCGGGCGCTGCGCCCGGAACAGTCGCGTGCCGAGGCGGCACGCGCACTGGTGGTGCGTGAACTGCTGCGATTGGAAGCACAGCGCCTGGGCCTGCTGGCGCCAGCCGGCGGCCGGGTAAGCGATGAGGAAGTGCTGATCCAGCAACTGCTGGAAGACGCAATTGAAGACCGGGTGCCGACCGACGAGGACTGCCAACGGTATTTCGAACAGAACCCGGAACGATTCCGCTCGCCGGACCGCGTGCGCCTGCGCCATATCCTGCTGGCCGCGCCGGCCGATGATGTGGCCGGGCGCCTGGAGGCGCGCACCGAGGGCGAGCGCTTGGCCAATGAACTGAAGGAAGCGCCGCACCTGTTCGCCGACTTCGCCCTGCGCCATTCGCGCTGCCCGTCGAGCAGCGAGGGCGGTGACCTGGGTTGGCTGCAGCGTGGGCAGACCACGCCGGAGTTCGATCGCCAGGTGTTCCGCCTGCGCGAGGGCCTGGCCGGCTTCCCGGTGGAATCACGCTGGGGCTACCACGTGGTCAGCATCGATGGGCGCGAGGAAGGGCAGCCGCTGCCGTTCGACGCAGTGCTGCCACAGATCCGTGACTACCTGGAGCTGCAGGTGCGCCAGCGCGAAGTGCAGGCCTACCTGTTGCAGCTGCAGGAGCGCTACCCGGTACGCGGGCTGGATGAGATCGAAGCCGAAGCCGAAATCGGCTGACCCACTCTTGAGGAAGGAGGTTGCATGAACCAGGCCCTTGCCCCCGCCAGTGCCGGGCAGCAGCAGCGTGCGCTGTGGCTGAGCACGTTCGCGTTCACCGTGTGCTTTGCGGTGTGGATGATCTTCTCCATCATCGGTATCCAGATCAGCGAGCAGCTGGGCCTGACCGACACCCAGTTCGGCCTGCTGATCGCCACCCCGGTGCTGACCGGCTCGGTCAGCCGTGTGTTCCTGGGCATCTGGTCCGACCAGTTCGGTGGCCGCAAGGTGATGGCGCTGGTGATGCTGTGTGGCGCAGTCGCCACCTGGATGCTGACCTACGCGCACACCTACCCGCAATTCCTGTTCGCCGCGTTGTGCGTGGGCATTGCCGGTGGCAATTTCTCGGTAGGCGTGGCCTACGTGTCCAAGTTCTTCCCGGCCAGCAAGCAGGGCACGGCGCTGGGCATCTTCGGTGCCGGCAACATCGGTGCGGCAGTCACCAAACTGCTGGCGCCGATGGTGATGGTGGCGGCGGGCTGGATGATGGTGGCCAAGGTGTGGGCAGTGGCACTGGCGATCACGGCGGTGCTGTTTTTCCTGTTCAGCAAGGAAGACCCCTCGCTGGAGAAGCGGCGCCGTGATGGGGTGAAGCCGGTGCCGTTCGCCGAGCAGATGGCACCGTTGAAGAATCTGCAGGTATGGCGGTTCTCGTTGTATTACTTCTTCGTGTTCGGTGGCTTCGTGGCACTGGCGCTGTGGCTGCCGCATTACCTGGTGGGTGCGTACGGCATGGACGTCGGCACCGCCGGCATGCTGGCCGCGTGCTATTCGATCCCGGCCAGCCTGTTCCGCGTGGTGGGCGGCTGGATGTCGGACCGGATGGGGGCGCGCCGGGTGATGTACTGGACCTTCGGTGTGTCGGCCATCTGTACGTTCCTGCTGGCCTATCCGGATACCGAGTACGTGGTGAAGGGCATCCATGGTCCGATCCACTTCCACCTGGCCATTGGCGTGGTGATGTTCACCGTGCTGGTGTTCGTGCTGGGCTTCTTCATGTCGCTGGGCAAGGCTGCGGTCTACAAGCACATCCCGGTGTATTACCCCCGGCACGTGGGGGCGGTGGGCGGCGTGGTGGGCATGATCGGTGGCCTTGGTGGCTTCATCCTGCCGATCGTGTTCGGTGCGTTGAACGATGCGCTGGGTATCTGGAGCAGCTGTTTCATGCTGCTGTTCGTGGTGGTGTCCGCCGCGCTGGCGTGGATGCACTTCGCCATCCGCCGGATGGAGCGTCGACACTTCCCGCAGATCGATCGCGAGACCGACCTGCCGGAGGCCATCGATGCGGCGGCGGTCGATCGTGCGCGCGGCACCTGAATGGTGGTGCCGGCCGCTGGCCGGCAACCTCAGGGCAATGCGTCACGCTTGATTTCGATCAGGGCTGTGCGAAGAGGAACGCGCGAGGATGACCGCCATGAGCTTCCATGTTGATGCGAGCGAGGACACTGCGCTGCAGGCGGCATTGCTGCGGCAACCCCGCCACGTGCTGTTTCCGCCGCCCGACCAGTTCAGTGCCGGCTTCGGTGAAAGCGGCTGGCGTGCCGCCGTGCGCGCCAGCAACGAGCACCTGATTCCGCGTGGACTGACGCTGGGTTTCCAGACCGGCCGCATGGGCCGCGACGTGCCGGCCGAACGCTATCTGGACACGTTGCTGGCCGCGTTGCGCCTGCAGGCTGATGTTCTGGCCGAGGACCGTGAGGTGGTGGCGATGGTGCTGCAGCTGGGCCTTGCCGAAGCACTGCCGCCGGCGCTGCTGGGGCAGTTGCTGGATGCAGTGCCGCGGCACCTGCGCACCGTGGCCCGGCCGCAGGTGGAGGTGCGGCTGGATGCCGGCAGCGCCGTGGCGCCGGCACAACTGCGCGCGGTGGGCTGCACCCGGCTGAACGTGATCGATCGTGCCGATGCACCTGGCCCGGCAGTGCTGGCGCAGGCGCGCGACGCGGGCTTTACCGCGCGCTACTACCAGTTGCGTGTACCTGCGGCGGAGGATGCGGGATTCATCGGGCGATTGCAGGCCGTGCTGGCAGATGCGCCCGAGCGCGTGCTGCTGCCGGCGCCATGCGCGCTGCCTGAGCATCCCTCATCGGAACGCTGGCTGCAGGCGTGGCGATTGCTGCGCGAGGCGGGCTATGTGGGTATCGGTGGTGACCATCACCAGCGCGGCGACCTGCCGGATCCGAACGGCCCGGGTGACGGTCAGCGTCATTGCGATCTGGCCGGCGTGCCGCGCCGCGATCGCAGCGATTTCATCGGCATCGGCCTTGCGGCATGCAGCCAGATCGGTGAGGTGTTCTACCGGACGGAAGATGACCTGGCGCGCTGGCAGGCCCGCCTGCACGCGGGGCATATGGGCGTGGCCGCGGGCCTGATCCTGTCCGAGGGGGAACGCCTGGCTGCCGAGGTCGCGCAGAGCATCGCCTGCGACCATGCGCTGGATGCTGCCGCCTTCGAGTGGCGCAATGATGTTCCGTTCGATGAATGCTTCGCCGAGACCCTGCCCGCACTCGCACCGCTGCTCGCGCGTGGCTGGGCGCGCTGGGACGGCGGCGTGCTTCGCCTGGCCGAGGAAGGGCGGTTGCTGTGGCGTATGATGGCCGCATGCTTCCGGCCGGCGGCCGCCATCGCTTGAGTGCTGTCCCGATGTCTTCGACTCCGCCTTCCCAGGCCAGACCCGGCCGCACCACGCCGAATCCCGCCGCCGCCGATGATGGCGATGCGCTGCATTTCTGCAGCACCTGTGCCTTCTCCGATGCGTGCATGTCGCAGGGCTATGACAAGACGGCGCTGGGCGAACTGCATGTGCTGGTTGACCATGTAGGGCCGTTCCATGCGGGCGACTACATTTTCCGCGCGGGAGAGGCCTTCGATTCCATCGCGGCGGTGCGCGCAGGCATGGTCAAGACCTTCGTCGATGACAGCCAGGGCAACGAACAGGTGCTGGGCTTTGCGCTGCCGGGCGAGGTGATCGGGCTCAACGCGATTCATGGCTCGCGTTTCCCCTGCAACGCGGTGGCACTGGATACGGTGCACCTGTGCCGCATTTCGTTCCCCAAGTTGAGCCTGCTGGCCACCCGCATGCCGGGGCTGCAGGCGAAGCTGTTCAGCCTGCTCAGTGCGGAGATTGGCAAGGTCGCCACGCTGGCGGCCAACCACCGCACCGAAGAGCGGATGGCGGCGTTCCTGCTGGATATGTCGGCCCGTTATGCACGGCGTGGTTTTTCCGCGACCCGCTTCAACCTGACCATGGCCCGCACCGAGATCGCCAACTATCTGCGGATGGCGCCGGAGACGGCCAGCCGGGTGCTGCGGCGGCTGAGCGATGACGGTGTGATTGCGGTGAAGCAGCGCGAGATCCTGCTGTTGCAACCCGACCGGCTGGCGGCGCTGGCCGTTGCAGATGAGAACGACCCCGATTGAACCTGGCCTGGGAGGCGACGATGAAGCGATGCGCAATGGTGTTTCTGGGGCTGCTGGTCTCGCTGCCTGCGTGGGCGGGCAACCTGACCGTGTCGGCGGCATCCAGCCTGACCGAGAGCTTCCGCGAGCTGGGCGCCGCCTATGAGAAGGCAAACCCGGGCAGCAAGGTCGACTTCAACTTTGCTGCTTCCGGCGTGCTGCTGCAGCAGATCGCGCGGGGCGCGCCGGTGGATGTGTTCGCCTCGGCCGATGAAACAACGATGGACCAGGCGGCGCAGCAGAAGCTGCTGGCAGCGGGTACGCGTGCGGTCTTCGCAGTGAACGCGCTGTGGGTGGTGGTGCCGCCGCAGGCGAAGGCGCCGCCGCGCGCACTGGCCGATCTGGCGGGTGCCGGCGTGCAGCGCATTGCACTGGGCAACCCGGACAGCGTGCCGGTGGGCCGCTACGCGCAGGGTGCGCTGCAGGCCGCAAAGCTGTGGCCGGCAGTGCAGGGCAAGGTGATCAGTACGCAGAACGTGCGGCAGTCGCTGGATTACGTGGCACGGGGCGAGGTGGATGCGGGCTTTGTCTACGCTACCGACGCGCAGGCGATGCCGGATCGCGTGCGGCGCGCGTTCGACGTTCCGGTTGCCGGACGCATCGCCTATCCGCTCGCGGTGGTGCAGGCCAGCACGCAGCCGGTGGAAGCCAAGCGCTTCGCGGCGTTCGTTCGCTCGGCGCAGGGCCAGGCGATCCTGCAGAAGCACGGGTTCGGCAAGCCCTGACGGATGGACCTGGACTGGAGCGCATTGGGGTTGTCGTTGAAAGTGGCCGGCTGGGCCACCGCGATCAATCTCGTAGCAGGCGTGGCACTTGGCGCCCTGCTGGCGCGACGGCGTTTTCCCGGTCGGGAACTGCTGGATTCGATACTGACCCTGCCGATGGTGCTGCCACCGACGGTGCTGGGCTACTACCTGCTGGTGCTGATCGGGCGCAATGGCCCGATCGGTGCCTGGCTGCAGTCGTGGTTCGGTATCAACCTGGTATTTACCTGGCAGGCGGCGGTGATCGCTGCCGCGGTAGCGTCACTGCCGCTGGTGTTCAAGCCGGCACGCGCCGCATTCGAAGAAGTGGATGGTCAGTTGGAGCAGGCCGCGCGCACGCTGGGCGTGTCCGAAGCCGCGGTGTTCTTCCGCATTACCCTGCCGCTGGCATGGCGCGGAATTCTGGCTGGCCTGCTGCTGGCGTTCGCACGGGCGATGGGTGAGTTCGGCGCCACGCTGATGGTGGCCGGCAGCATTCCGGGCCGCACGCAGACCTTGTCGATCGCCATCTATGAAGCGGTGCAGGCGGGGCAGGATGGCAAGGCGAATGCGCTGGTGATCCTGACGTCGGTGGTATGCATCGTGATCCTGCTGCTGGCCGCACGGCTGGTGGGCGGGCGCCGCCGGGAGCTGCGCGATGTGGCTTGACCTGCAGGTGCAGCGGCGATTGCAGGCATCCGGCCAGACCTTCGAACTGGACGTGGCACTGCAGTGTAAGCAGCGGCAGGTGGTGCTGTTCGGGCCCTCGGGCGCCGGCAAGAGCCTGACGCTGAAAGCGGTGGCCGGTCTGTTGCGCCCGGAGCACGGACATGTGCGCCTGCACGGGCAGGCGTTGTTCGATGCAGGTGCTGGGATTGATCTGCCACCGCAGCGTCGTCGCTTGGGATATGTGTTCCAGGATTACGCGCTGTTCCCGCACCTGAGCGTGCGCCAGAACGTGGCGTTCGGGCTTGAGCGGGGTTGGTTGAATCCGCGGCGCGGGACCCGTATCGAGGCAGTTGAGCAGTGGTTGCAGGCGTTCCGTATCGAGCATGTGGCGGATCTGCTGCCGTCACAGGTATCCGGTGGCCAGCGCCAGCGTACGGCGTTGGCACGAGCGCTGGTGACCCGGCCGCAGGCCTTGCTGCTGGACGAGCCGTTCGCAGCGCTCGACCACGACCTGCGCCAGCACCTGCGACAAGAGCTGGAAACCGTGCTGGATGAAACCGGCATTCCGCTGCTGCTGATCAGCCACGATCCGCAGGACGTAGCGGTGTTCGGCCAGCAGGTAGCGCGCGTGGTGGATGGGCGAATCGTCGGCGATTGACCTGTGATGGTAGTGCCGGCCGCTGGCCGGCAACCACGGAATCCGGAGCAGCCGGCCAGCGGCCGGCACTACCCGAAGGGCGGTTCAATCAGGACGTGGCGGTGTTCGGCCAGCAGGTTGCACGGGTGGTGGATGGGCGAATCGTCGGCGATTGACCTGTGATGGTAGTGCCGGCCGCTGGCCGGCAACCACGGAATCCGGAGCAGCCGGCCAGCGGCCGGCTCTACCCCTGGGCGAGGCGCCTCAATACAGCTCGCAGTGGGTGCGGCCCTCGCCGCGCAGGGTGTCCCAATGGCCGTCACCGCCGATCGCGTCGATGGCTGCACGCACCGCACCTTCCAGGTGGCTCTTGTTGCCACACAGGTAGATGTGGCCGCCACGGGCCAGCACATCCTGCATCTGCGCGGCCTGCTGCTGCAGCACATGCTGCACATAGACCTTCTGCGCGGCATCGCGCGAGAACGCGGTGTGCAGGCCAGCCAGTACGCCACGCGCCTGCCAGTCCTGAAGCTGCTCGCGGTACAGGAAGTCGTGCTCGCGATGCTTCTCGCCGAACACCAGATGGACCTCCCGTGCATCGCCGGTGGCCTGCAGTTCCTGCATCAGGCCCATCAGAGGGGCGATGCCGGTACCAGTGCCGACCAGCAGCAGGGGCGCGTCGCCGCTGTCGGGCAGGTGAAAGCCCGGATTGGAGCGGCAGTACACACGGGCTGTGTCGCCGCCGTGCAGCAGGCTGCCGGTGGCGGTGCCGAAGCGTTCGCGGCCACGCAGGGTGTAGCGCACCTCGCGCACGCACAGGCTCAGCTGATCATCGTGCGGATGCGAGGCGATGGAATAGGCACGGGGCAGGCGTGGTGACAGGAGTTCACGCAGGCGGGTCAGCGGCACGCTGTCCGGGGTGGTGTGGTCCTGCAGCACATCCAGCAGGTCCAGGCCATGCAGGTAGGCGTCCAGTTCACGCTTCTGGCTGATCTTCAGCAGGCCCTTCAGTACGTCGCTGCCGCCCAGCTTTGCCAGCTCGCGCAGCACGCCCTTGCTGAGCAGGCGCAGCTCGCGATCGCGCAGGGCGTCGACGGCGCTGGAATCCCCCAACCAGGTGGCCAGTGCCTGCAGCAATGCCGGATCGTTTTCCGGAACCAGATGCAGGGTGTCGCCGGCCCGGTAGACCATGCCGCTGCCGGCGATGTCCAGCTGCAGGTGCCAGGCGGCAGGGCCACCATGGCTCAGGCGTCGCCGTTCGACGATGCGGGCGTTGAAGGCATTGTCTTCGCCGTAGGCCGTCACCTGCAGGCGCAGATCCTGGCCCGCGGTCGCATCACCCTCCAGCACCTGGCCCAGCACCGGCCGCCACTGCTGGAAAAACTGCTCGTAACCGAGGTCGGCGTCGACACGGTGCAGCAGCGGCTGTGCCTGACGCTCGCTCAGCGCTGCATCCAGCGCCTTGGTGAAGCCGCAGAAGCTGGGGTAGCCGGTATCCCCCAGGCCGAACACCGCATAGCGCAGTCCGGGCAGGGCGGGCGCCTGGCGCAGCGACTCGAAGAAGCTCTCGCCATTGGCCGGCGGTTCGCCGTCGCCGAACGAACTGGAGATGGCCAGCAGCACATCGCCGTGGCCGAGGCTGGCCACATCGATGTCATTGAACGGCAGGACCTGCGGCCCATGCGGCTGCAGGTCCGGGTCCGCGCCCAGGCGCTGGGCCAGGGCGCGGGCGTTGCCCGACTCGGAGGCGAAACCCACCAGCAGCCGGCTGATGGGCGTGCGTGTGGGAATGGCGTTCACGCAGCCTCGTAGAAGTCGTCGAACTTTTCCTTGCTGAACTCGACCAGGTCGTAGTTCTGCATCAGGTCGTTCACCACGCGGCGGATGCTGATGTACGAGGTGATGTTGCCCTCGGCATCGAACAGCGGCTGCACGGTGGTGTCGACCACGTAGAGCACGCCGCCCTTGCCCAGGTTCGGCACGATGCCGGTCCAGGTCTTGCCGGCCTTGATGGTGTCCCACATATCCTTGTAGACGGCCTTGGGCACGTCCGGATGGCGGACGATGCTGTGCGGCTGGCCGATCAGTTCCTCGCGCGCGAACCCGGTGAGCGTGCAGAACAGGTCGTTGGCATAGGTGATGTTGCCCTGCAGGTCGGTGGTGGAGATCACCATCACGTTCTGCATGGCGTTGAGCAGCTGGGCGTTGTCGGGGGTGTGGCTCATCGCAGGTCCTTTGGATGCCGGTGACGCCGGCGTATTGGGTTCCTGCATAGAGATACGCGCCCGTGGCGGTGGGCGGATTGATATAGGTCAAGCGTGCGCCGGGAGGGGGCTGCGACCGGCTGTCGCAGGGGGGGCGAAGGGGCGGCGCTAGCGGGCGATGCCGGGGAATCCGATGCTCTGCTGGCAGTACCGCAGCAGTGCGCGCCCGTCTTCGTCATCGCGTTGCATATGATCACCGCTGAAGAATGCCTGCAACGACCGGCCGATCGCGTTGCCGGCATTTCCAGAGCGGCGTGCAGCCGCCGGCAGCAGGCTGTCAGCGCGGGGATCATGGCGGCCGGGAAGCTGTTCGCGCCGAAGCTCACCTTCAATCGCCAGCAGCGCACATGCCCCGGCGAGGTATGCCTCCGGTTCCCGGTGCGCGCCCCATCGACGCTGGCCTGCCATCGCGGTGGCGATATGGTGGAATTCGTGCGCGGTGGTGGAGATCACGCGCTCGCGCAGTGCATCGGCATCGTCGCCGGCGGGAAACCAGAACGCCACCACCAGTTCTGGTCGTGCCGGCCTGGCGGGCTGTTGCCAGATGCCGCCACCGTCGCTGACGATCGTGACCTGATAGCGGACCGGCGTATCGTTCAGGTCTGCGCCGTGGAGCGGTTGCCGCGCCGCGTGGGCGGCGGCAGTGCATAGATTCACGGCCTGCCCAGCGGATAGGCTGGGTTCGACCCAGCGCACCACCACTGCGATTGTTTCCAGTTGGCAAGTATGCGAGCGCGTCGTCTGTTCGGAACTCTCCTGGCCGGGCAACACCGACGCGGTGCCAACGCTCAGCTGGGAGGCGTTGCCGCGCAGGAGCGTCGCAAACGCTCCGTCCGCGCCGACACTATCGCGCGGGGGAGTATCGAGGGTATTGCACGCACTGGTGCAGAGCAGCAACGCTGCTGCGCCTGTGGCGTGCCGCAACCAGGATTCCATCTGCAGGAGATCACCCTTCCAAGGCGGTGGATGCATCCTTGCAGACGCCCCGGCGCACGCACAATCAGACGTGTTGCATCTGGAGGCTGACTGTCGGCGCGGGTTGTCCTCTGCCGCTCACCCCATCACATACCGCAGCACCCCCGCCGATACCACGCCGATCAGCACCGTCGGCAGCATCGACAGCCGCGTGGCCGCCAGTAACGTGATGGCCAGCGCGGCCAGGTCGGCCGGCTTGTCGGCCACGAAGTCCGGGGCGATCACCGAGATCAGCACGCAGCCCGGGGCGGCTTCCATCACCGTTACCGCGCGCTTGCTCAGGGTGCGGTTGCGCAGCGCGAGAAAACCGATGATGCGGGTGAGATAGGTGGCGGCAGCCATCAGGATGACGGTCAGCACCGAGGTCCAGTGGATCAGGCCGTTGAAGATCATGCCGCGTCCTCCGCCAGCAGCCAGGTGGCAGCGAGGCCGGCCAGCGCGCCGCTGGCCACGTACCAGGCGCCGGGCACCAGCAGGTAGGTGCCCGCTGCCACCACCAGGCTGACCAGCCATGGCCGGGCGGCGCGCATGCCTTGCCACATGCCACGCAGCAGCACCAGGAACACGGCGGGGAAGGCCATGTCGAAGCCGTAGGCATGGATGTCGCCGAGCAGCGGGCCGACGATCGCGCCCAGCGCGGTGCACAGCACCCACACGGTGTACAGGCCGGCCGATACGCCGAGGTAGTAGGCCAGGCTGAAGCCCAGTGCGCGACGGCGCGCATCGGCCACGCCCAGTGCCCAGCTTTCATCGCACATGAAGAACAGCGCCGGCAGCACGCGACGGCGCGGCAGGTGCTGCAACAACGGTGCCAGGCTGGCGCCCATCAACAGGTGGCGGCTGTTGACCAGCGCGGTGATCGCCACGATCAGCGCGATGTGCGGCGGCGAGGTCCACAGTTCGACCGCGGCGAATTCAGACCCGCCAGCGAAGTTGAGGCCGGTCATCAGCGGCACTTCCAGCGCCGACAGGCCCTTCTGCGCGGCCTGGGCGCCGAGCACCAGGGCAAAGGGAATGAAGCCGATCATCACCGGTACGGCGGCGCGCAGGCCGCGCAGGAACTCGGCGCGTGGTGCGGTGTCGCAGGCGGGATCAGGCAGGGGCAGGGTGGTTCGGGCGTCCATGGATCAACAACGAGTGGGGGTGACCCATGCTAACGGTCCGATCACGAAATCGGGTTGCGTTGATGCCATTGGTTCGGCCGAATGTGCAATATCATGCGGTGATCCGGTCAAGGAGTGGAATTCCATGCAGTACCAGCTCGACAACCTGGATCGTCGCATCCTGGACGCCCTGCAGCGCGATGGTCGCCTGCAGAACCTGGAGCTGTCCCGCCAGGTGGGGCTCTCGCCGTCGGCCTGCCTGCGCCGGGTTCGCCTGTTGGAAGAGGGCGGCTACATCGATCGCTACGTGGCCCTGCTGAATGCGGCGAGGATCGGACGGGGGTTCACCGTGTTCGTCCGTGTCTGGCTGCGCGGCCAGGACGAAGACACCACCAATCACTTCATCAACAGCATCAAGTCCTTCCCGGAAGTACTTGAATGCCATCTGATGGCTGGCGACTGTGACTTCCTGCTGCGGGTGGCGGTGGCCGACCTGGACGCGTACCGGCAGTTCCAGATCCAGCACCTGAACCGCATCGCCGGGGTGCAGAACACCAAGACCGAAATCCCCATGCAGCGGATCAAGCAGACCACTGAACTGCCGGTCTGAACCGGCCCGGCGCGTCCCCTGCGCGCCGCCGTCATCGCAATGACACGTGACGCCGCTACGGTTTGACCCGCTTGCCGGCCGTGTGCAGGTCGACCCACCTGGTCGCACCGCGCTCCGCCGCTGCAGCTGATGTCGCTGCCGAGGGTCATGTGTTCTACGTCAGGGGGCTGAATGGACAGCATGCAATCAGACGTTGGAGGGTGGCCGCCGCCGCCGGGTTGCTGTTCGCCTTCGCTGCTGCCGCACAGGACGACATCCGATCCTATGACATTCCCGCGCAACCGCTGGAACAGGCGGTCGAGCGCTTCAGTGTCGTCAGCGGGTGGTCGGTGATGTATCCCGGCGATCTCGGCACGGGCCGCAGCAGCCATCCGCTGCAGGCCAGCCTGCCGCCGCTGCAGGCGCTGCAGGTGGTGCTGCAGGACACGGGTGTCGAGGCCGAGCTGATTGGTGCACAACGCGTGGTGCTGCGCCGCGGTGCACACGCGGCCACCGGATCCTCCCTGACCGATGTGGCCGCCGACCCGGGGCAGCGTCGCCGCTTCGGCGACCTGCAGCAACGGCTGCGCACCGCTTTCTGTGGCGACCCTGACCTGGCGCCGGGAGCCTATGCGGCGACGCTGCGCTTCCGCATTGCCAACGATGGCCAGGTGCAGGAACCCGAACTGCTTGCCGGCAGTGGCAGCGCACGCCGCGATGCGCGCCTTCTGCAGGCGATGCAGGCCCTGCGGCTGGGCGCCGATGCTGCCGCGCTGCCGCAGCCGGTGACCCTGCAGATCCGTCCTTCCAGCGCGGGCCACGACTGTGGCCGGCGCCCGCCCCAACCATGACGTCAAGGAATCGAACATGAGCAACAGCACGGCTGGGGCGGTGGACCTGATGGACCATCTGCTGGGCGCCTACGACGAACTGAAGCGCCGACTGGTGCGCAAGCTGGGCTCGGAAGAGCTGGCCGGCGACGCGCTGCAGGACACCTGGATGCGCCTGAGCACGCGTCGACACCGCCTGGACCCGGTGCAGAACCCTGCGGCGTATCTGCTGCGCATGGCGATGAACACCGTGATCGACCGCCAGCGCGCCGACCATCGCCTGCTGAGCCTGGAAGAAGTGGATACGTTGATGGACATGGCCGATCCCGGCCCGGGGCCGGCACAGGCGGCCGAGCAGGAAATGGCACTGGAAGACATGGTCGGCCTGCTGCAGCGGATGCCTGAGCGCCGCCGCCGGATACTGCTGGCGATCCGCGTGGACGGCCTGCAGCAGCGTGATGTGGCCGAGCATCTGGGGGTGTCGCTGCGGTTGGTGCAGCGTGAGCTGAAAGCCGCGCAGGATTACCTGGCCGAACGCAGCGGGCAGGGGCGGCAGGTGCGGTTCTGAGGCACGGCATCCGTCTACACTTTGACGCCGAGCAGAACCCCGCAGCGTGCGGGGACGGCAAGAGCCCTCATGGACGCTGACGATCAACCGCACCGCCCGCTCGACGCCGTGGAGCGCCAGGCCCATGCGTGGGTGGTGCGGTTGACCTCGGGCGAGGCCACGGCGGCCGATGGCAGGAAATTCCGCCAATGGTGCGAGGCCGATCCCGGCCATCGGCAGGCCTTTGCACGCGCGAAGCGGCAATGGGAACAGGTACGCCTGGCCGGTGAGCAGCTGCCTGCCGCCGCACGCCAGCCGCAGGCGGCAACCCCAGCGCAACGCTGGAGCCGGCGCGCATTCCTTGGTGCGGCCGTGGCGGCACCTGCAAGCCTGGCCGTGGTGGCTGCGCTGCACCCGCCGTTGGGTCTGTGGCCTTCGGTGACGGCGATGACGGCCGATTTCCACACCGGTACCGGAGAGCGGCTGTTGATTGCGCCGACGCCACATCTGAAGATCGAACTGGATACGCAGAGCAGCCTGCGCCGGCGCAGCGACGCGCAGGGTGAGGGCTTCGAGCTGGTGCAGGGACAGGCTGCGATCGACGCTGCAGCGGGGACACGCCTGGCATTGTTCGCCGGGCCGGGCTGTCTTGTAGCCGACGAGGGCGCAGCACGCCTGGATGTGCGCAACACCGACGGCCAGGTGCGTGTGACCTGCCTGCGCGGCAGCGTTCGCATCGAGCATCCGCAAGGTCGCCTGCAGCTGCAGGCCGGCCAGCAGACGGTGTATGACGAGCGCCTCAGCGGCGTGGTGGCCGAAGCCGTGGCGGCCGAAGTCAGCGCGTGGACCGAAGGCATGCTGGTGTTCCGCCGCGCGCCGCTGCGTGAGGTGGTGGCCGAGATCAACCGCTACCGGCGCGGCAAGGTGCTGCTGGGCGAATCGGCACTGGCGCGCGCCCCGGTCAGCGGCCGCTTCCGCATCGATGATCCGGATGCGGCGCTGGAGCAGCTCGGGCAGACGATGTCGCTCGGCCTGCGTCGCTTTCCGGGTGGAATTGCCGTCTTGGGGTAAGACCCTGGCTGCGCGCGACGCGCACGGCCGCTGCATGCATGGAGAGGCCAAGGATGCGCAACGAGACCATCGGTGTGTTGGATCTGCGCCGCAATCTGTCGGCGCTGTTGGAAACCACCCAGCGGCGGCCGCTGATGGTGCACCGCTATGGCGCGCCGTGGGTATGCGTGGTGTCCGACGCGCAGTGGCGACAGCAGGCGGTGCTGCTGGAATTCGAGCCGCAGGACCATCCGTTGGCGATGCTGTTGCGGTTGCAGCGGCAGGCACTGCCGCTGTCCGAATCGGGGGCGCTGCCTGCAGCTGCACTGGCGCGCGCGCTGCTGTTGATGGCGATGCATGGCATCGAGGGTCTTGCGGCGCTTCACGATCACGTGCGCTACCACCGGTTGTGGCACTGGTTCGTGGCCGCCACCGATGCGCAGATGGAGGGATGGCAGCTGCCGCTGCTGCAGGCGTCGATGGAGGTACTGTTGGATGACCCGGATGCGATGCACGCACTGGCCGCATTCGCACAGCGCAGCGACGTTGCCGTGCTGGCCCGACGCTGTGGCGGCGATGCTCCGCGCCTGGACCTGGAAGCCTGCAGGCGGATGACGCTGCGGTGACATTCCCGCGATGCTGCCACGCACTGCTCAACATCGCGTTCGTGCTGTCGCTTCGGTTGCCTTGCTGACGTCTTCTGCAGAGTACGACGCTCCCGCGTCGCGGAGCGCAGGCGACGCCGATGAACGACAGTCGCAGGATCAGCATGCTGGAGCTGGATCGCCACCTGAGCCAGTCGCTGGAGCAGGCACGGCATGCACCCGTGAATGTGCAGCGCTACGGACAGCCGTGGGTGTGGATGCTGTCCAGCGATGCCTGGGCCGACGCCGCAAGATGGTCAGCGCTGGATGCCAGCGGGCATCCGTTGCTGCTGCTGCGGCAGGCGCTGGACGCGCGCCTGCAGCCGTGGCCGGAATCGGCATTGGCCACGCTGGCACAGGAGTGCGGGGAGGTGCGCATGGTGCAGCGTGCGGTGCTGCTGGTCGCGCTGCGCGCGCCTGCGAGCGTGCAACGCCTGCACGACGATCTTCGCTATCACCAGGTGTATCGGCAGTTCATCGGCTTCGACCATGGCATGGCCTGGTCGCCCCTGCAGTGCATGCGCCTGCTGCAGGCGTGCGCCACGCCACTGCTGCAGCGCTGCGTGGACGACACGCTTGCGCGTGTTCCGTCGTCGCTGCTGGACGCTGCCTGCGTGGCCAATGCACGCCGCGTGGGTGATCGGCTGCAGGAACAGCGGATTTCCGCAGGATGTTTATCGTACTGACACATGCGCCGCTGACCATGGGGCAGCGGTCTCTTCCAGGATGATGAGGGCGGAACAATGGCAACGCAGATGGGTGGTCGCAGGGCTCGGCAGCAGGGCTTCAGCCTGATCGAGATCATGGTGGTGGTGGTCATCATCGGCATTCTGGCTGCACTGATCGTGCCCCGGTTGATGGATCGCCCTGATCAGGCCCGCGTGGTGGCGGCACGCCAGGACATCGCCGCGCTGATGCAGGCGATGAAGCTGTATCGGCTGGACAATGGTCGTTACCCCAGTGCCGAGCAGGGGCTGCAGGCGTTGGTGAAGCCACCGCAGGGCAGTGCTGCGATGCCGGTAACGCCCTACCTCGACCGCCTGCCGGATGATCCGTGGGGGCACCCGTACCAGTACCAGAACCCCGGCACGCACAGCGATATCGATGTGTTCTCACTGGGGGCCGACAGCAAGCCCGGCGGTGAGGCCGGCAACGCGGACATCGGCTCCTGGCAGTTGTGAGGCCAGACAATGGCACGCCGTAAAATTCCAGGTGCGTTTGCCCGCCAGCAGGGCATGGCGGTGATCGTGGCGATGCTGGTGGTGGCACTGGTAGCGGTGATCGCCACGGCACTGCTGACCCGTCAATCGGCGCAGCTGCGTGCGGTACGCAGCGATCAGCTGCGCATGCAGGTGCGTATGGCGGTGGACGCCACCCTGGAGCGCGCGGCGCAGCAGTTGCGTGACGACGCGCGCGAGCAGTTGACCACTGTTGGCAGCGGACGCTGGGCGCGTCCGCTGCAGCTTCAGGTGCCTCTGCCGGTGCACCTGCAGCTGGTGGACGCGCAGTCGAGATTCAACCTGCGCACGCTGCTGGCAGACGGCCAGCCTGCAGCGGAGGCACTGCGTGCGTTCACCACGCTGTGTGCCGGGCAGGGGCTGCCTCGCGCCGCCTGTGCCAGTGCCGCAACGCAGATCCAGTCGCGCCTGCGCGATGGCGAGCGGCAGGCGCGCGCACCGCTGCCGCGCGAGTCGCTGATCGAACAGGTACTGGCCGGCGCCGATCCGGTGGCGGTACAGGCACTGGCGGGGCGCACGGTGGTGCTGCCTGCGCAGACCCTGGTCAACGCCAATACAAGTGATATCGCCGTGCTGCAGGCGATTGCACCCGGGGTGGATGCCGGGCGCCTGCAGGCGCTGCTGGGCGAGCGCGATCGTGGCCACTGGCTGCTCAATCGCGGTGACATCGCCAACCGGCTGCAGCTGAGCAACGAACAGATGGCGTTGATGCCGCTGGGTATCCACAGCGAATGGTTCCTGGCGGTAGGCCAGGTAGAGGCCGACGGGGCATCGGTGGATTTCCGCGCATTGATCTGGCGCGAGTACCGCGACGACAGCGTGCGTGTGCAACGGGTATGGACAAGGATCGGTGCATGAGCACGCAACTGAGAATGCGCCTGCCGGCGCTGGAACGATTGGATAAGGACAGCGCGGTAGAATGGGCGCAGCTGCACAAGGAACGTGTGCTGGTAACGGGCAGTGATCGCCTGTCGACGCTGGGCCAGCGCTTTCCGCAGGCAATGGTGCATGCGAGCCTGGACCCGCAGGACCTGATCCTGCTGGAGCTGCAGCTACCGCCGCTGTCCGGGCGCCGCCTGCAGGCGGCCCTGCAGGGCGAGGTGGAAGCGATGCTGCTGGATGATCTGCAGGAGGTCGCGCTGGGCCATGGCACGCAGGCGGCCGATGGCACGGTGGCGGTGGCGTGGCTTGGCCTGCAGGCGATTGCGCGGGTACAACAGCAGTTGCAGGACTGTGGGCTGCAGTTGCAGGCGCTGCATCCGACCCCCTTGCTGCTGCCGTGGTCGGCCGGGCAGGCCACCTTGCAGTTGTGTGGCGAGCATGTACTGGTTCGCTGCGGCCGTGATCGTGGCTTCGTCCAGTGGTGCAGCGGGCGTGACCTGGCCTCGGTGATGCAGATGCTTGCCGTACGCTTGCAGCAGGCTGGGGTGCAGGCGGTGCAGTGGATCGATGCCGTACCGCCTGCCTGGGCCGAGCGCCTGCCGGCCAGCGTGCTGGCGCAGGCGGCGCAGTCCAGCGGTCCGCTGCCTGGCTGGTCGCTGCCGTTGCCGGCCGTGGGGGCAGGTGCGCCGCGGCTGGCCATCGGCCTTGCGTTGGCGGCGGCGGTGCTGGCTGCGCTGGGTCTGCAACTGCAGGTATCGCGCTGGCAGGGCGAGGGTGAAGCCTTGCGGCAGGACATGGCGCGGCAGTTCAGCACGCACTTCCCGGAGATCCACGATGTGGTCGACCCGGTGTTGCAGGCACGGCGGGCACTGGCGGTGCCGGCAGCGCCACGGACGCTTCCTGCCGTGCAGCAGCAGGTTGCCAGCGTGCTGCAGGCCATACCTGAGTTGGCTGGCCAGATTCGTAGCCTGCGCTATCAGCCGGGCCAGTTGGAAATGGAACTTGATGCCGACGCGCAGGCGTTGGCCGAGGACGCGCAACGGCTGGAGCGCTGGCAACAGGCGACGCAGGCACAGGGGCTGCAGCTTGCGCGCGAAGCCGGTGGCCGGTTGCGGATCAGCAGCGGGGCCGCGCCATGACCGCAGCCGGGTTGCGCCCAGCTGCCTCCCTGCATGGATTGCAGCAGCGTTGGCAGCGGCTGGCGGCGCGCGAGCGCGCGATGCTGCTGTTGATGGCTGCCGCGATATCGGCGGCTGCGCTGTGGCTGGGCTGGCTGCAGCCGCTGCTGAAACAGCGCAGCCATTGGCAGGCTGAACTGCCTCGGCTGCAGGCACAGTCGGCGGCACTTGCACCGCTGCTGCGTGCCCGTGAACAACAGCAGCAGGCGCAGGGCCAGCACCCGACGCTTGCCGGGCTGCGCCAGCAGATCACCGCTGCCGGCCTGGCCGGCAGCCTGCATATCGAAACGCGTGACGGGCGCTGGCACCTGCAGGTGCGCAGTGTGCCCGCCGATGCGCTCTGGAACTGGCTGCTGCCCTTGCTGGCCGACCCGGCCATCGAACTGCAGCAACTGCAACTGCAACGCACAGGGGACGCGAACATGCCGGCGGCACGGATTTCCGGAAACATCGTGATGGCCGCCAATGGCGGTGGCCATCCATGAAGTCGATGCGCAGCCTGGGCTGCAGCGCGGTACTGGCACTGGTGGTGGGCCTGGCCCATCTTCCGGCGGCGGTGCAGGCGCAGGACGCCAGTGGCGAACCGGTACAGTTGAACCTGGTGGACACCGATATCGGCGGGGTGCTGCGCATGGCGGCACGCTTCACCGGCCGCCAGTTCCTGGTCGATCCACGGGTGACCGGCAAGATGACCGTGGTCTCCGATGGGCCGGTCAGCCGTGTGCAGGCCTACCAGCTGTTGCTGGGTGCATTGCGCATGCGCGGCTTTGCCGTGGTTGAAAGCGGGGGCGTCAGCCGGGTGGTGCCGCAGGCCGACGCCAAGCTGCTGGGCGGTCGTGTGGGTGCCGGCGGTGCGGGAGGCGAGATAACCACGCGCACGTTTGCCCTGCGCTACGAAAGCGCGGCGGCGCTGGTGGCGGTGCTGCGGCCGATGATCAGCCCGGATAATCCGATCACCGCGAACCCAGGCAACAACACGCTGGTCATCACCGACTACGCCGACAACCTGGAGCGCATCGCGCGGGTAATTGCCAGCGTGGATACGCCGGCCGGCATGGACACCGACGTGGTCAAGCTGCAGCAGGGCATTGCCGTGGACGTGGCGGCGATGGTCGCACCGTTGCTGGACGCGCAGGGCGCGGAGCCGGCGCAGAAGGTGGTGGTGATGGCCGACCCGCGCAGCAACAGCGTGCTGCTGCGCTCCAGCAGCCCGGGCCGCACGCGCCTGGCGCGGCAGCTGGTGGAGAAGCTGGACAAGGCCCAGGACGAGTCCGGCAACCTGCATGTGGTGTACCTGCGCAATGCCCAGGCCACCCAGCTGGCCGGAGTGCTGCGTGGCGTGGTGGCAGGGCAGAGCGATGCGCCGGCGATGGGCAGCAGCGACGGTATCACCGCATTGCCGGGCGAGACCAGCCGCAACGCCAGCACGCCGGCGCAACCTGCGCAGGGCAAGAGCAAGGGCAATGCGCTGGAATCGCCGCGGCTTGACCCGGGGCGTCGTGATCCGATCGATGCCGGCAGCAGCGGTTTCAGCCAGAACGGCATCTCGGTGCAGGCTGACATCGCCACCAACACCTTGCTGATTTCCGCCCCGGAGCCGGTGTACCGCAACCTGCGGCGGGTGATCGACCAGCTCGACCAGCGCCGGGCGCAGGTGCTGGTGGAGAGCCTGATCGTGGAGGTCAACCAGACCGATGCCGCTGAACTGGGCGTGCAATGGATGCTGGGCAACGGCCGCACGTTCGGTGGCACCCATTTCGGCGGCACCACCGGTGGTAGTGGCATCAGCACCACTGCGCGCACCACGCTGGATGTCCTGCCGAAGGAAGGCCTGAACATCGGCGTGATCGACGGCACGATCAACCTGCCGGGCGTCGGCCAGATCCTCAACATGAAGGCGCTGGCCAATGCCCTGCAGAGCAAGGGCGGCGCCAACATCCTCTCCACGCCGAACCTGATGACCCTGGACAACGAGGCGGCCAGCATCATGGTCGGGCAGACCGTGCCCTTCGTCAGTGGCCGCTATGTGACCGACGGTGGCGGTGGCAGCAACAACCCGTTCCAGACCATCGAACGCGAGGACGTGGGCCTTAAGCTGCGGGTGCGTCCGCAGATTTCCGAGGGCGGCACGGTGAAGCTGGACATCTACCAGGAAGTCAGCAGCATCGATGCGCAGAGCTCGGGCAGCGCCGGCATCATCACCAACAAGCGAGCGCTGGATACCAGCGTGCTGCTCGATGACGGGCAGATCATGGTGCTGGGCGGCCTGCTGGAAGACAGCGTCAGCCACGGCCGCGACGCCGTACCGGGGCTGGGGAAGATCCCTGTACTGGGCGCGCTGTTCCGCAGCGATACGCGCAAGCGGGCCAAGACCAACCTGATGGTGTTCCTGCGCCCGCATGTGGTGCGCGACCCGGCCGCCGGACAGCGCCTGACCCGCGACCGCTATGACTACATGCGCAATGCACAGGCCGCTGCGCAGCCGGTGCAGAGCTGGGCGTTGCCGGCGCTGTCGGCACCGCAGCTGCCGCCGCAGGACCTGTCGGTGCTTGGCCAGGGCAATGCGCGTGATGGCCAGGGCCAGCCGTTGCAGAACGGCAGCCTTGCGTCGTTGTATCCGGCCAGCGAGGGCAATGTGCAGGTGGTGCAGTACGCGCAGGGGCTGGATGCGGCGCGTGCGACCCAGGCCGTGGCACAGGTGCGCGCGCTTGGCCTGCAGGCCTATGCCGAGACCACGCCGGGTGAAACGGGACAGCGTCTGCGGGTGCGGGTGGCGCGCGACCCGGCCACGCTCGACCCGGCGCTGCAGCAGCTGCGCGGGTTGGGCTACACCCCGGAACTGGTCATCGGGCCATGAGCATGCCCGTGCCGTTGCCATTGCTGCCGTATGCCTGGGTGCGCAGCCACGGGGTGATGCTGGCCGAAGCAGGCGGCGCGCCGGTACTGCTGGGCACCGCCGAGACCGCCGCCTGGGCCGTGGCCGAGCTGCGCCGCCGGCACGGGCCGGTACCGTTCCAGGTGCTGGATGCGGCGGTCTGGCAGCAGCGGTTGGGCGAACAGTATCGTGACGGTGGCGATGCCGCTGCGGTGGTCGGCGCGGCCGAAAGTGAGGTCGATCTCGACCGGCTGATGCAGGACATGCCCGAGGTGACCGATCTGCTGGACGCGCAGGATGACGCGCCGGTGATCCGCATGATCAACGCGCTGTTGGCGCAGGCCGCGCGTGATGGTGCCAGCGACCTGCACATCGAACCTTTCGAAACGCATTCGGTGGTGCGCTACCGCGTCGATGGCACCCTGCGTGACATGGTGCAGCCACGGCGTGCGCTGCATGCGGCGCTGGTATCGCGCATCAAGATCATGGCCCACCTGGATATCGCCGAGAAGCGCCTGCCGCAGGATGGGCGCATCGCCATCCGTGTGGGTGGCCGACCACTGGACATCCGCGTGTCCACGGTGCCGACGGGACATGGCGAGCGCGCGGTGCTGCGCCTGCTGGAAAAGGATGCCGGGCGTCTGCAGCTGCAGCGGTTGGGCATGGCCGACGATACGCTGGCCACCTTCACCGGGTTGATCCGCCAGCCGCATGGCATCGTGCTGGTGACCGGGCCGACCGGTAGCGGCAAGACCACCTCGCTGTATGCGGCACTGGGGCAGCTCGACAGCAGCACCAGCAACATCCTCACCGTGGAGGACCCGGTGGAGTACGACTTCGCCGGCATCGGCCAGATCCAGGTCAACGCGCGCATCGGCATGAGCTTCGGCGCGGCATTGCGCGCGATCCTGCGCCAGGATCCGGACACCATCATGATCGGTGAGATCCGTGACCTGGAAACGGCGCAGATCGCGGTGCAGTCGTCGCTGACCGGCCATGGCGTGCTGGCATCGCTGCATACCAACGATGCGATCTCGGCGGTGACCCGCCTGGCCGACATGGGTGTGGAACCGTTCCTGCTGGCCTCATCGCTGCGCGGTGTACTGGCGCAGCGGCTGGTGCGCAGGCTGTGCCTGCAGTGTCGGCGTGCCGAACTCGATACCGAGGGGCGCACGGTGTGGCGGGCCGTAGGCTGCTCAGCCTGCGCGAACAGCGGCTACCGCGGGCGCACCGGCATCCATGAGCTGTTCGTGGTGGATGAGCGCGTGCGGGCATTGATCCATGAAGGGCAGGGCGAACCCGCGCTGCGCGAGGCGGCGCGGCGTGCCGGCATGCGCAGCCTGCGCCAGGACGGGCAGCGCTGGGTCGACAGCGGGGTGACCACGCTGGAGGAGATCCTGCGCGTGACCGGTGACGACTGAGGCGCGCATGGCACTGTTCGATTACCAGGCCGCCAACGCACAGGGGCGCATCGAGAAGGGACAGCTGGACGCCGACAACGCGCGCGGCGTGCGCCAGCAACTGCGCGGGCGCGGGCTGACACCGGTACAGGTATCAGCCGCACGCAATGCCGGCAGTGGCTGGGGCACACGCAGACTATCGGCCAGCGAACTGGCCTGGGCCACGCGGCAACTGGCCAGCCTGCTGGCCGCCAGCCTGCCGCTGGAAAGCGCACTGAGTGCGGTGATCGAACAGGCCGAACGTCCGCACGTTGCGCAGGCGCTCACCGCAGTGCGTGCCGATGTGCGCGCTGGCCAGCGGCTGACCGTGGCGCTGGCGGCGCGGCCGCGCGATTTCCCTGGGATCTATCGTGCCCTGGTGGGCGCCGGTGAGGATTCCGGCGATCTGGCGCGGGTGATGGAACGTCTGGCCGACTACATCGAAGAGCGCAACGCGCTGCAGGCGAAGGTACTGACGGCATTCATCTACCCGGCAGCGATCAGCCTGGTGTCGGTGGCGATCGTGATCTTCCTGCTCAGCTACGTGGTGCCTCAGGTGGTGACTGCATTCGTGCAGGCACGGCAGACGCTGCCGATGCTGACCCAGGTGATGCTGGCGGCCAGTGCTTTCGTACGCGCGTGGGGCGTATGGACGGGATTGGGCATCGGCGCGCTGGTGGTGGGCTGGCGGCTGGCACTGCGGCGGCCGGATCTGCGCCTGCGCTGGGACAGCCTGCTGTTGCGCGTACCGATGGTGGGCCGTTTCGTGCTGGGCGTGAACAGTGCTCGCTTCGCATCGACACTGGCGATCCTGCTGGATGCCGGTGTGCCATTGCTGCGCGCACTGGACGCCGCACGACAGACACTGGGCAACGCGCTGCTGGCGCGCTGTGCCGATGATGTGGCCGCTCGCGTGCGCGAGGGTACTTCGCTTGGCGCTGCGTTGAAGGTGCAGAAAGTGTATCCGCCGATCCTGGTGCATCTGGTGGCCAGTGGCGAGAAGACCGGTTCATTGGCGCCGTTGCTCGACCGCGCCGCACAGACCATCTCGCGCGAGATCGAACGCCGTGCGATGGCACTTACGGCATTGCTGGAGCCCACGATGATCCTGGTGATGGGGGGCGTGGTGCTGACCATCGTGCTGGCCGTGCTGATGCCGATCATGGAAATGAACCAGCTGGTGCAATGACGTGCATCCACGCATGGCGTGGATCTACAGATGCCCGGTTTCTCCACACAATCCTCCACACCTTTTTTCGATCTTCCACAGGTTTCTTAAGCGGCCTGTCATCGGCGGCGACCAGCATGTCCCTGTCGCCGCAGAGTGGGCTGGGAGGCCCTCGGCGGCAGCAGGCGTGTAGTGACCGTTCCTCCCTTGGTGTTTCACCTTCGCAGTAAACCCTTCAGGAGAAGATCATGAACAAGTACAAGACCCTGGCCGCGCTGGTTGCTACCGCGCTGCTCGCCACTGCTGGCGCCGCTTCGGCCCAGACCGCCGTCACCGGCGGCGGCGCTTCGCTGCCGGCCGACCTCTACAAGGGCCAGGCCGACAGCATCCTGCCGGCCAACTTCAGCTACGCCGTGACCGGTTCGGGCACCGGCAAGAAGGCCTTCCTGGAAAACAACTCGGCGCTGTTCTCGACCACTGGCACCGTGCATTTCGCTGGCAGTGATTCGGTGCTGAGCGGCACCGAGCTGAACACCTACAACAGCACCTACAACGTGGCTGGCGATACCAACCGCTTCGGCGCGTTGGTACAGATTCCTTCGGTTGCCACCTCGGTCACCGTTCCGTTCAACAAGGCCGGTTCGGCGGTTGACCTGTCGGTTGCGCAGATCTGCGGCATCTTCTCGGGCAAGATCACCAGCTGGTCGAGCATCGACAGCAACCGCAGCGGCAACATCCAGGTCGTCTACCGTGGCGAGAGCAGCGGTACCAGCGAGCTGCTGGCCCGCTTCCTGACCAGCGCCTGCCAGCCGGCCGACGTCTCCGGTACCACCCTGAAGCTGACCAACGGCGTGCCGGCGTTCTCGGTGCAGTCGACCTTCGCCAACCTGTTCACCACCGTGCCGTCGAACTTCATCGCCGCTCCGGCTACCGGTGGCACCTCGCTGTACAACGCGGTGTACGCCGTTGACGGCCGCGTCGGCTACGTTGGCCCGGACGTGATCCCGAGCCTGGTCGACGCCACCAAGGTGGCCAAGGTCAAGGGCTTCTCGCCGGATGAAGTGAGCGTGCAGGCGACCCTGGAGACCGCTGCTCCGCCGACCGGCGCCGCTGCTGAAAACCCCGCCAACTGGGTGCCGGTGTTCGGCAACCCGTCCGCGGGCTATCCGATCGCTGGCTACACCAACTTCGTGTTCGGCCAGTGCTACAAGAACGCCACTGTTGGCGCCAACGTCCGTGGCTTCCTGACCCGCCATTACGGCAGCGTCGTGGTCGCCGGCGTCGAGCAGGGCCCGAACGATGCGGCCATCCGCGCGCACAAGTTCATCCCGCTGACCAAGGCCTGGCGTGATGCGGTCCGTACCCGCTTCGCGACCGCCAGCAATGCCGGCGCCGTGAACAACCCGAGCACCTGCTCGGGCATCGGCCGTCCGCTGTAACTGTCTGCAAAGCAACACCTGCTGATCGAAGCGCCGGCCGAAATGCCGGCGCTTTCTTTCGTGGTGGCACCGCATCCGCGCTGAACTGTCGTCTTCACGCCGCGGCCACCGTCTATCAGGTGCAGGGCATGCGTAGCGCAGGCCCCCTTCGTACTCGCCGCCGCCAACGCGGCCCATCAGGTTGACGAGGTCCCCGATGTCGCACCCGCATTCGCCCGCTGCCCGTTTCTCCGCCTCCCTGTGGCGCAGCCACCCGATGGCCTGGGCCGTGGCCGTGGCGCTGGGCACCGTGGTTGCTCCTGCCAGCCAGGCGCAGCAGGCGTTCAGCCCCGGCTGGTTCGCCGACCGCGGCGCCGCCCAGGGCGCGGCAGCGCAGAGTGGCCGCATGCCCAATGGCGTGCCTATCCAGTTCCAGCTGCCTGCACAGCAGCAGGATGCGGCGCGACAGAAGCTGCAGCAGTCGATCGACAACCTCGGCACGGCCGCGCAGGCCATCGCATTGCAGCAGCGCATGCAGGAGCAGGCCAGGCAGGCGCGACGCGAGGCGGGCTTCGTGGTGGCCGATGGGCTGGGCAAGGATGGCCTGAAGGTGGACGAGAATCCGCTGACCCGTGGCTGGATCAATGCCCGCGAAGCGATCCAGTCGCAGGGCGCCGACGGCCGGGTGCAGGTCAGCATCGAGCAGACCGCTGACCAGGCGATCCTGAACTGGGAGACCTTCAACATCGGTGGCAACACCACCCTCAATTTCCTGCAGAACCCGGACTGGGCGGTGTTGAACCGGGTCAACGACCCCAACGCACGGCCCAGCCAGATCCTGGGCCAGCTGAAGGCCAACGGCACGGTCTTCGTTGCCAACCGCAACGGCGTGGTGTTCGGCAACAACAGCCAGGTCAACGTCCGCAACCTGGTCGCCGCCGCAGCACGGATCAGCGACGCGCAGTTCCGTGACAACGGCCTGTACAGCGCCGACGCGAATACGTCTGCGCTCACCGATGCGGTGGGCAAGGTCATGGTTGAACGTGGCGCGCGCATCACCACCCATGAACCAACCAGCGCAACGCGTGGCGGTGGCTATGTGCTGCTGGCCGGCCACAGCGTGGAAAACGCGGGCCAGATCGAGACGCGCAAGGGCCAGGCCCAGCTGGCGGCCGGTGACAGCTTCGTGATCCGTCGCGGCGTGGGCACGGCGCAGAACACGGCTTCGACCACCCGGGGCAATGAGATCGCGCCGCGCTTCGTCACCGACAGCACGGCCGGCAGCGTTCGCAACAGCGGTCTGATCCAAGCGCGCGAGGGCGACGTCACTCTTGCCGGCCGCACGGTCGAACAGACCGGTGTAGCGGTTGCCACCACGACGCTGAACCAGCGCGGTACCGTGCATCTGCTGAGTTCGTCCTCCGACAGCAAGGGCAGCGTGACTCTGGCCACGGGTTCGACGACGGCGGTGCTGATCGAAGATGACGGCAAGACCACTGCGCTGGACAGCCAGCGTGATGCGCTCATCAAGGAGTCCGGTGAACAGGACAAGCTGCGCGGGGCCAGCAACAGCGGCACCTTCGACAACCTCTCGCGCCTGCAGGATCGACGCGAGCAATCGCGCATCGAGATCGTCTCCGGCGGCGACGTGAACTTCCAGGCCGGCTCGCTGGCGGTGGCGACCGGTGGTCAGGTGATTTCCGATGCGGGCCGCCGCAGCTATCTGGACGACGGCGCCCGCGTGGACGTGGCCGGTGCGGTCGGTGTGCAGGTGGCAATGGAGAGCAACAACGTCAAGGTGAAGGTGCAGGGCAACGAACTGCGCGATTCGCCCGACAACCGTGACAGCGGCAAGCTGATCAGCAGCGAGGTGTGGATCGACCGTCGCCAGTTGACCGAGGTGGCTGCGGGGACAGGGGGCTATGAAGGCACTCGCTGGTATGCCGGTGGCGGCTTGCTGGAAGTGAGTGGCTACCTCGACAACCAGGGACATTCGATAGGCGAATGGGCCGCGCAGGGTGGCACCGTCCAGCTGGCTGGCAAGGAAGTCGTCAGCCACGCCGGTTCGCGTATCAATCTGGCAGGTGGCAGCCTTGATGTGCAGTCCGGCGTGGTCCAGCAAAGCTGGCTGCGTGGCCGCGATGGCCAGCTGTACCGTCTTGATGATGCCCCGGCAGAGATGCTGTACGACGGCCTGTACCGGGGCTTTGAGGTGAAGCAGGAGCGCTGGGGCGTCACCGAATCGTTCCGCAATCCGCTGGTGGCACCGGCGCAACGCTACGACAATGGCTACACCGTGGGGCGCGATGCGGGTCGGTTGCTGATCTCGGCGCCTACCGCCGTTCTGCAGGGGCAGGTGGACACGGCCGCCTTCCAAGGGCTACAACAGACACGGCGACCCGATCAGGGGCAGGATGGATACGCGCAGGCGCAGACGGCGGCTGCCCGCAACGCTCAACTCTGGCTGGGCCGCTACGACAACACCGGGCGCAATGCGGTGTACGACTCGCACGTGCGGATTGGCGAGATCGCCACCGACGCCCGCCCCTGGTCGCTGCAGGCGCCGGTGGAAGAGTCACAGCGCAGCACGGTGTCGCTGGACAGCAATGTCCTGAGCGCACAGCGCTGGGGCCGCGTCGACATCGCCACGGCGGGACGTGTTGAACTGGATGGCACGCTCAGGCTGCAGGAGGGCGGGCAGCTTGCTCTCACCGGTAGCCGGGTCAGCTTCGGCGGCACCGTGCAGATCGCGGGTGGGCAGGTGGAGGCGGGCAACCTGCTTCCGGTGCTCGGTCGGCCCACCGCGTTGCTGTCCGCCGGGCGTGGCGCGGTCGATGTTGCTTCTGGTGCAGGGTTTGATCTTGCTGGTGGTTGGAGCAATCCCTTTGCCGTGTCGGATGGCGGCGCCACGCAGGCTTGGATTGACGGTGGACAGCTGCGCATCAATGTCAGCCATGACATCACCGTGGCTGAGGGCGCACGTATTTCGGTGGATGCGGGTGGCAGCATCGATGCAAAGGGCAAGGGCCGGGTAGGTAAGGGCGGCAGCGTCAGCCTGTTGGCGGCCAGCACCGATGTCGCCACCGATGGCAGTGGTCGGCTGCGTATCAGCGATGGCGTCCGCTTCAGTGCGCTCGGCAGCGGCAGCGGCGCCTTCACCCTTGCGACCGGGGGCAAGGTCGCCATTGGTGGTGAAGCGCCGACGTCGGAAGCGCTGCGGTTGCAGGCACCGCTGTTCAGCAGCGGCTTTTCCCGCTACGACATCGGTGGCCACAACGGGCTGACCGTTGAAGACGGCGTGCAGTTGAATGTGGAACAACCGGTCCTGCGCCTGGCCGAGGGTGCGCAGAGTGCTTCGAGCCGTGAGCAGGGTCTGCAGGCATGGTCACCCTTGTTGTACATGGTGGATCCTGCCAGCGGTCGCGTCAGCCAGCGCGCGGGTGCGAGCCTGACGCTGCGCGCCGGGCATCTGCTGTCGGCCGGTGACCTGCACATCGGCAGCAATGCCGTGCTCAACGTCGACCCAGGGCAGTCGATCGAATTGTTCAGTTCCGGCGACATCAATGTGGCGGGCACGCTGAAGGCGGCGGGCGGTCGCATCCGTCTGGATGAAGCCTTCGATCCATCGACGGTGCGTGCCGACGGACGGCGCGAACGCCGCTGGGCGATCGCCGACGGGGCGCTGCTGGATGTGAGCGGCGATGCAGTTTCCGCCGCCGATGCGCGCGGGCAGCTGCGCGGGCAGGTGCGCAAGGGTGGCACGATCGAGATCGGCGGCGCACTGGATTGGGAAGAACAGGGCAGCGTGCGCCACCTGCCACCTGA
Organism: Stenotrophomonas sp. Br8; assembly: GCF_014763005.1. Lineage (NCBI taxonomy): Bacteria > Pseudomonadati > Pseudomonadota > Gammaproteobacteria > Lysobacterales > Lysobacteraceae > Stenotrophomonas > Stenotrophomonas sp. Br8. The sequence goes on from NZ_JACGTN010000008.1 coordinate 155,929, forward strand.
CACCTTCGTGGTGGTCGAGCGCGGGGCGCGACTGGATGCCTCGGGAGCATCGGCACTGCTCGATATCGACGGCAGCGGGCGCACTCGGGTGGACAGTGACGGCGGCAGCATCGTGCTGCGTGCGGCCAATGCGCTGTATCTGCACGGTGCGCTTGATGCGGCGGCAGGTGGTGACCAGGCGCGTGGCGGCACGTTGGGCGTCGCCTTTGGTGGCGGCACCTATGGCAGCACGGCAAAAGATTCCGAGGTGCTGGCGCCACGGCTGATTTCGCTCACCCAGAACACGCGGCAGACGGAGGTGCTGCCCGCGCGCCTCGAGTACGGTCACGCCGCGCTGTCGGTCCAGCAGATCACGGCGGGCGGCTTCGATCATCTCTCGTTGTTCGGTGATGTCCGGGCGCAGGGTGACGTCAATCTACGCATGGACCAGAGCCTGCGGATCCACGGCGTGAACGAGCGTTCCCTGGGATTCGCACCGGGCAACAGCGAGGGCAGCCGCCTGCAGCTGAGTGCGCCCTACGTCCGCCTTGCGCAGGGGCGTTGGTGGCAGCCGGCCGGCGAAGGCACGCTGCGTCCGCTGGAGGCATCGTTCGACGCGGGCAAGCAACATCGTTTCGATGTCACCGCCGACCTGATCGACCTGCGCGATGTCACCTGGCTGGCCGGCTTCGATCACGTCGACCTGCGCAGCAGCGGCGACATACGCATGCTGGCCCCGGTCGCCAGCAGTTCGCAGGAATCCACCCTTGCAGGCCCGGGGTCGATCGATATCAGCGCCGCGCGCCTGTATCCGGCGGCCCAGGCCAAGGGTCGCATCGTTGCAGGCGTTCCGACCATCGGCCCTTCTGGATTGCCGTCCTGGGAAAATCCAGAGGCCGTACTGCGCATCCATGGTGTTGCGGGCGGTGCGCGACCGGCACCGGATTCTGCGTTCGGCAGCCTGGAACTGGTGGCGGCGACGGTGGTGCAGGGCGGCAATGTGCAGGCGCCATGGGGCCGTGTGCAGCTGGGCGGCCAAGAATTCAACTCGGATCGCGCCAGTCGTGTCGATCTGCTTGCCGGCAGCGTGACCTCCATTAGTGGCGCCGGCCTGACGCTGCCATTCGGCGGCACGGTGGACGGTGTGACCTGGCGAAAGGCAGGTGCCGAATTCAATATGCTTGACCCCGGATCGGTCAATATCCCGATTGGTGTGGACATCGTGGCCAATGCGTTCAACGGCGCCACAGGCAGCGTCGTGGATGTTTCCGGCGGAGGTGAGTTGTCCGGCGCTGCCTTCGTGGCCGGGCGCGGCGGCTCGGTCGATATCCTGCGACACACGTTGGCGGATGCGAATCCGCGCTATGGCTTCAGTCACGCTGGCAATGCGGTCTACGCCATCGTGCCGGGGCGATCGGACGTGCAGGCTCCGCTGGCGACAGCAGACGGCAGCGCCAACCCGCGTGTGGGTCAACAGATCACCATACCCGCAGGCGTACCGGGGCTGCCGGCCGGCACCTACACGCTGCTGCCAGCCAGCTACGCCCTGCAGCCCGGCGCGTTCCGCGTCGAGATCGGCGCGGAGAACGCGATCGGCAGTGGCCAGCCGGTGTCGACCGGTACCGGTTCCTGGCGGCTCAGCGGGCATCAGGGCCAAGGCTTCGGTGGTTCGGTCTCGCCGCTGCTCACCGATCTGCTGCTGACGCCTGCGGAGACCGTACGGCGCCATGCCAGTTACAACGAAACATCCTACGGCACATTCGTGCAGGGCGTGGCTGAACGTCGCGGTGAAGCGCTGCGCTGGCGACCCGTAGATGCCGGCAACCTCAGCCTGATGCTCGGCGATGGCGCGGGTCGCATGGGCACGCCGGCCGTCACCTTTGCTGGACTGTCGCGCTTCAATCCAGGCAGTGCACAGGGGCGCGGCGGCATTCTCTCGGTCAACCTCGTTGCGTCGAACGGTGCATCGCTGGAGATTGTCAAAGAGGGCAGCAGCACCAGCACCGAACGCGGTGCCACCGTCTTCGACGCAGCGCTCAATGCGTTGCGCCCGGCAACCTTGTTGATCGGCGGAACGTTCCGCCGCGATGCGACCACCAGCACGGTGGAAGGCAACGCAACGCGCCTGGCCGTGCGCAGCGGCGTCAATCTGCTGGCGCAGGAGGTGCTGCTCGCGGCTGCCTTCGGCGGCAAGGGCATCCTTCTGGAGCAGGGCGCCTCGATCGACACCCTGTCCCAGGCCGATCCCTCGCGCGTGGACCAGGCCACGGCGCCCTACCTGGTCACGGGTGGATTGCTGGCGGTGTCCAACCAGCGCCTGACGGCGCTGAGCGCACAGGGCGGTTCGGCGGCAGGGGCGGTGGCGATCGATATTGGTGGCTGTGCGGCGGGCTGCAGTGGGCAGACCCGTTTGCTGTCTGCTGGCAGCATCAATGTGGTCACCGACGGCGCCTTGAACATCGGTGATGCGGTGAGCTATGGCACCCGTCAGCTGGGACTGGGCATGTCCGCGCTCAACCTGGGCAGTGCCGAGGCCATTGCAGCGGCAATGGCGACGGGCGGATTGCCGGCCGGCATGACCATGAACCAGGATGTCCTGCAGCGGCTGCTGCGCGGCAATACTGCGTCTGGCGCGCCTGCGCTGGAAGCACTGAGCCTGACCGCGCGTGATGCGATCAATGTGTTCGGCAGCGTTGACCTGGATACCCGTGACAGCGCGACCGGGCGCAGCAGCCTGCGCAGCCTGGTACTGGGTGCACCGGCCATCCATGGCTACGGTGCCACCACGGACCGCGCGCGCATCACTGCCGATACGCTGGTCTGGGACGGCACGCTGGCGGGCACGACGTTGCCGGGCGGCGAACAGGCACAGCCAGGCGGGGAGGCGATGGTCGGTCGTCTCGGCAGTGGCCAGCTGGAGATCAACACGCGCACGCTGCAGTTGGGGCGAGCGCCGTTCACCCGGCCAAATTCGTCGGTGGCCGCCGATCGCCAGGTCCTCGGCTTTGCCGGGGTCACGCTGGCAGCGTCCGAGAGGATGCTGTTCTCGGGCAAAGGCAGTCTTGATGTCTTCCAGCAGCAAGGTGGATATGTGGCTGGCAGCGGCTGGCAGCTGACGGGAGGCGCGCTGGATATCGTCACGCCGCTGCTGACAGGCGATGCGGGCGCGCAACTGGCGATACGCAGTGGCGGCAACGTGCAGGTGCGCGGCGCAGCCGCCACCGCTGGCAATGACGCGCTGGGGGCGGAACTGTCGATCAAGGCCGATCGCATCGCGATCGACAGCCGGGTGGCGCTGGCCTCCGGCCGGTTCGATGCGAATGCACGCGAGGGAATTTCGCTGGGCGGCAGCGCCGTGCTGGACCTGGCCGGCCGCAAGGTCAGCCTGTATGACGTGGACAAATACAGCTGGGGTGGCGATGTCACGTTGTCATCCAGCGAGGGCGATATCAGCGCCGATGCGGCTTCGCGCATCGACGTATCGGCACGCAACAACCGTGGCGGTCGTTTGACGGTGCAGGCACTGGGCAAGCAGGGGGGCCGCGTGGCGCTGGCCGGAACACTGCTGGGCGGTGCAAGCGGGCGCTACGATGCCGGCGGCACCGAGGTGCCCTACGACGGCGCTGAACTGGTGTTGCGTGCACGCCAACTGCAGGACTTTGCCGGGCTCAACACACGGCTGACGAGCGGTGGCATTACGGGTGGCCGTACCTTCCAGTTGAGCGAAGGTGACCTGGTGATCGGTAATGAAGTGAAGGCTCGCCACGTCGATATCAGCCTTGATGGTGGCAGCCTGCAGGTCAACGGCCGCATCGATGCCAGCGGCGAACAGGTCGGCAGCATCCGCCTGTCGGCACGCGATGTGCTGCGCGTGGATGGAGCGCTGGATGCCCACGGCAGCGCCCTGCGCGTGGACAGCTACGGCAAGATCATCGACAGCCCGAACCGAGCGACGATCGAGCTGACGTCGGCCAGTGGAGGCCTGCAGCTTGGGGGGGCGTCGGCGTTGGATCTGCGTGCGGGCACCTCGGTGCCGGCCGGTACCGCGGCGGGGCAGAACGATGGACGTGCACACGGCAGCGTCAAGCTCAATGTGCCGCGCGTGGGCACCGATGATGCTGCCATCGACGTGGCCAACGGCATCCGCATCGTCGGTGCCGGCGATATCCAGGTCAACGCAGTGCGCATCTATGACTCGGCACCGCTGGCCAGCGCGCCGGATGTGCATGGCCATCGCCCGCAGGTGATCAACCAGCGCTGGCTGGATACGGTGGTGGACCCGGACAACAGCGTCTGGATGAACGGCGCGCTGGCCAACACCGGCCTGCAGCAGCGCACTGCGGCCTTGGGGAGCTACCGCCTGCGCCCGGGTGTGCAGATCGTGGCGCGGACCAGCAGTGACAACCCGCGTGGCGATCTGGTCGTGGCCGGCGATATCGATCTGTCCGGCTATCGCTACGGACCGCAGTCGAACCGGCTCGATCCTGCGCGCCGCGGTTTCGGTGAATCGGCCGCGCTGGTGCTGCGTGCCGAGGGCGATATCAATGTCTACGGCAGCATCAATGACGGCTTTGCGCCGCCGCCGGCCAATCCCGATGAGGACGGCTGGGTGCTGCTGGAGGGGCGCAGTAGCGGTACGCCCAACACCGCGTTCGGCGGCGACCTGATCGTGCCCGGCGAGGGTGTCCAGCTGCAGCGCGGCACCGAGTTCCGCGCCGGCGCCACGCTGAACTATGCATTGCCATTCGAGGGCGTGACCTTGCCGGCGGGAACCGTGCTGCCGGTGGAAATGGTGTTGTCCGGGCCGCTGCTGCTGCCGGCCGGTACTGTGCTGGGCGCGGCAGTAACGACAGGCAGCGGGCAGGTGATGGCGGCCGGTACCGTGCTGGCACAGGCGCTGGCATTGCAGTCCGGCTCCCGTCTGGGTGCCGGCTTCCGCCTGCGCACGCCAGCGCCGGTGGCCGCACAGGTGTGGCCGGCCGGTGTCGCCCTGCCCATGGCAATGAAACTCTCCGGCGCACTGGATCTGCATGCCGGTGCGATCATTCCCTCGATGACCAAGGTGGAGCTTGCCGGCGACGCGCCGGTAAAGCTGCGGACCGCGGATGCCAGCGGTCGGCAGGGACGCAACTGGGCGCTGGCGGCTATGCTGCCTGAAGGCACGACGTCCTGGGATCTGACTGCGGTGGCGGGTGCGGATACCACCGCCGCCGACCCGCGCACCCGCCGCTGGGGCAGCGAGGGCAGCATCGTGCTGGCGGACAGCCACTACAGCACCATCGGCACGGTGACCACGACGACGGAATGGAAAGGGGATCGTCTCCTCAACCTGGAAGGGTCACTGTTCTGGTGGGGAGATGACAGCCTGGTCGGCAAGTCGCCCAAGGAAGTCGCCGAGCTTCTGGGGGTGCTGGAAGAATCGGTCTGCAGCGACGGCCCCTACTGCATTGCGGCACCGCGCCTGGTGGACAAGGAAGGGTCCTTGCAGTGGTGGGGCGATGAGTCGTGGGTCGGCAAGCCGGCATCGGAACTGGGTGTCGAACTGGGCATGTCCGAAGAAGAGGTCTGCGCGACGATGGGCTATTGCTACGGCGGCGGCACGTTGACCGAAGTGACCACTTACGGCAAGCGTTTGGGCGCCCCTGCCTGGAGCGTGCTGCGAACGGGCAAGGGTGACTTGACGCTGCTGGCCGCCCAGGACGTGCGCATGAAGTCCGGCTTCGGTGTGTATACCGCAGGTGCGCCGACGTCGTTGGGCGATGGCTACGACGCGCAGTTCAACCCGGCGCGTGCGGCTGCGCCCTGGCAGACCTCGCTGCTGGGCAAGAATCAAGTCTCGGGCAGCTATGATGCGGCGCTGGTCAACTACCGTGCCTGGTATCCCGATCATGGTGGCGATGTCAGGGTCGACGCGGGGCGAGACATCATCGGCGATGTCTGGACGGGCCGGTCCGAATCGGGCACCGTGCAGCGCGACCAAGCGGGGCATTCAAGTGCTGCGGTGGGAAACTGGTTGTGGCGGCAGGGTTCGGGCACGACAGAGGGTGTCCAGACCACAGCAACCAGCTGGTGGATCAACTTCGGCACCTACAGCACCGTCGGCGCCGAGCAGGACGCGACGCCCCGCATGGTCGGCTTCACTGGCTTCGGCACATTGGGAGGGGGCAATCTGTCCCTGGAAGCAGGCCGCCACTCGGGGGTGATCGCTTCGATGGGCAATGCCCTGGGATTGTTGACTGCGCCCCATTCCAGCGCCATCGTCGCTGCGGTCGGGTCGACCGGACGCGTCAGCAACGGTGAACTGCATCTGACGGGGGGCGGAGACCTGACGCTGCGAAGCGGCGGTGCGCTCAACCCGGGCCTGCGTGCGAGCGCGCAGCAGCCCGAAGGTTTCCTGCAGGATCTGGATCTCAATGGCGCCGTGACCAATCTGCGGGGCAGTACACTGCTGCAGGCGGCGCGCATCGGTGGTCTCAGCGCGGTACAAAGCAGCTACGGAACGTTGGGCCTGAAGAATCCGTTCGTGGCCGACGCACCCGTGGCGATGGCGGGGCCGGTGCTCATCCTGGGTGATTCCACCGCCCGCCTGCAGGCCCGTGGCGACATTGTTCTTGGTGGCGCCGCAGATGCGGGGCGTGTACCGACGTCCAACTACAACGACGTGGTTCTGAGTGATGGCCAGCATGCAGCTGGCACTACGTGGTTCTCGCTCTGGACCCGAGGCACTGCACTGGACCTGTTCTCGGCAGGCGGAAATCTCGCACCAAGCCTGGCCGGAAGTCTGCATGCAACCGGTAGCAACATGTTCGCTGAAGGCGTCGCGCTGCAGGATCGATCCATTCCCCCCAACATCAATTACTGGCTGTATCCGTCCAGGTTCAGCGCGGTGGCAGCGAGTGGTGACATCATCAGTGCCTCGCTTCGAGGCCTCGGACCGGGCGCGAACACGGGCGATGTGATGCTGCTCGCGCCTTCGGCCAGCGGCCAGCTCGAGGTTCTGGCCGGGGGCTCGATCTTTGCCGCGATCGATGCCACGGGCATTGCACGTTCCGGTAGTGATGCCCGCCTCCCTGGTCCCTTTGATCCTGCATTCATGGCCCAGCGGGGCGTCAGCCGAATCCGGGTCAGCCACAATCTCTCCGACGATGGGGTGCAGGGGGCCGATCCGGCGGCGATCCTGCCATTGTTCGCGTTCGGCCCCAGTACCCCGACCACCGGTGCGCTGACGTCCCGCCCCACTTCGCCAAGTCGCTTCTATGCCGTTGCCGGTGACATCATCGGGTTGGGCAGTGGCGGCCGCCGACAGCTGATGCAGAACACCGGTATCGCGAACCGGACCCTGTTTGATTGGTATGAAGCGGGATCGGCGGTACAACTGCGCGCGGGTCGCGATGTGATCAACGCGAATGTCACCGCGCTCAACACCAGCGGTACCGATATCAGCGGGATCGACGCTGGGCGGGACATCATCCGCAGCAACCTGACGGTGGCCGGCCCCGGCAATGTCGAGGTGAATGCCGGCCGCCAGCTGCGCCAGGAAGAGGCCGGAAGCATCGTCAGTCTGGGAGGCGTCGTTCAGGGTGACACTCGCCCGGGCGCGAGCATTGCCGTGACGGCTGGCAATCAAGGCATAGACTTCGATGCACTGCGCGCGCGCTACCTGGACAGCGCCAACCTGGCCGACCCGGCACAGTCGCTGGCCTCGCAGCCGGGCAAGGCGGTGAAGATCTACGACAAGGAACTGAAGCAGTGGCTGCAGCAGCGCTTCGGCACCGCTGCCGAAGGTACGGATGCACTGGCCGCGTTCGATGCGCTGCCGAAAGAGCAGCAGCGCATCTTCCTGCGCCAGGTCTACTACGCTGAACTGCGCGAAGGTGGTCGTGAGTACACCAATGCAGAAGGGCCGCGTTTCGGTTCCTACCTGCGCGGGCGCGAAGCGATCGCCACGCTGATGCCGGACAAGGATGCCAATGGCGCAACCATCAACCGTACTGGCGATATCGTGATGTACGGCGGTTCCGGCGTGCGCACCGAAGCGGGCGGCAACATCGAGCTGATGGCACCGGGCGGGCAGATCGTGGTGGGTGTGCAGGGCGTGGTGCCTCCGGCCAGCGCGGGCCTGGTCACCCAGGGGCAGGGCGACATCCGGTTGTTCAGCCAGGACAGCGTGCTGCTGGGCCTGTCGCGGGTGATGACCACCTTTGGTGGCGACATCCTGGCGTGGTCCGAGCAGGGCGACATCAATGCCGGCCGCGGTTCGCAGACCACGCTGCTGTACACCCCGCCGCGTCGCGTCTACGACACCTGGGGCAACGTGATCCTGTCGCCGCAGGCCCCTGCCAGCGGTGCAGGCATCGCAACGTTGAACCCGATCGCCGAAGTGGCGCCGGGCGATGTCGACCTGATCGCGCCGCTGGGCACCATCGACGCGGGCGAGGCAGGTATCCGCGTGTCGGGCAACATCAACCTGGCGGCACTGCAGGTGCTCAACGCCGCCAACATCCAGGTGCAGGGCGACAGCAAGGGCCTGCCGGTACTGGCCTCGGTGAACGTCAACGCGCTGGCGTCGGCCAGCGCTGCGGCCAACAGCGCCAGCCAGGCCGCACAGGATGTGATGCGCAAGAGCCAGGACGATGCGCGGCGCAACCAGCCGTCGGTGATCAGCGTGCAGATTCTCGGCTTCGGCAGTGCCAGCAGCAGCATCGACCCGCCAGCACGCGGAAACACGGCAGCCGCCACGGGCTACGACGTCAACAGCGCCTTCCAGTTCCCGCAGGCCCGGGCAGACGCAGGCAAGCAGCCGACCCAGTAGATCCACGCCATGCGTGGATGAGGAACGGTGCGGACCAAGGCCCGCACCCACCACGCGCAGAACAGAGGATCGGGCCAGCTGCCAGGGAACGGTGGCGGCCCCAGCCAGGACGGCACCGAGGGCAGGGAGCAGCCATCAGCGGTGAGGACCACCGACACGGCGTCGCCGGGCGCGGGACAGCGCCCGGCGACCGGGGAGCCGCGCAGTAGATCCACGCCATGCGTGGATGCAGTTCAGTAGATCCACGCCATGCGTGGATGCAGTTCAGTAGATCCACGCCATGCGTGGATGCAGTTCAGTAGATCCACGCCATGCGTGGATGCTCCTCTCAGAGCGCCAACACCCGCCGGTAACTCAACGGCCCGCGTCCATCACGCAACCCCAACCGCAATTCCAGACCGGTCGCCGGCAGTACCTCCCCCTGGCTGGGCAGCATTGCCCAACCCACTCCCGGCTGCCATGCCCGCACTTCGAAGCGCTGCACATCACGCGCCACCATCAGCCCGCGCGTCGGCTCAGGCGCAGGGAGCGGATAATGATCGGACGGCGCACCGCTGGCACGCCACAACGTGCTGCCTTGCCGCCACCAGCGAACGCGCTGCCACTGCAGCCCATCACTGCCGACGCTGCGGGTGATCTCCAGGGTAAAGCCACCATCGGGATGGCGCTCACTGGTCAACGACGGCGGCAGCAGCCGCGCAGGCTGATCGGCCGGTCGCACCGCGCCGTTCATCAGCGCGTCGTCGGCCCGCATCTCGATATCGCGCTGGAACTGCTGCAACACCCGCATCGCCGTGCTGGTTTCGGCATCGGCCTGGCGCAGGCGCTGATCGGTGCTGGCAACGCTGTCCAGGGCGCGCCAGCAGATCACCGCCAGCACGCCCATGATGGTGATGGCGATCATCACTTCGATCAGGGTGAAGCCACCCGCAGCGCGTTTCATGGCGCCGCCGTCCATGGCAGCTGCAGGCGCGCCAGCGATTGCTTCGGTGCATCTTCGGCCACCACGCTCAAGTCCAGCTGCGCTTGCCCGTCGGCACCGCTGCCCAGGTGCTGCTGCACCAGGAAACGGGTGCGCCCCTGCAGGCACAGCAGGCGTGCATCGCCGGGTGGCTGTGCGGCCAGGCGCAGCTCCTGCCAGCGGTCCTGCGCGCACAGCAGGGCCAGCCGACGGTCACGCAGGCGCGACTGGTCATCGGTTGCCACCGCCACCGAGCGCATCACCGCCGCCAAGGCGATGGCCACGATGGCCAACGCGATCAGCACCTCGATCAGCGTGAATCCGTGTTGCTTCCGCTTCACTGCACGACCTGCAATTGTCCACTGCCATCATCACGAAGACGCAGTCGACGGCCGTCCAGCGACAACGCCAGCTCCCACGGCACGCCGATCCATTCGGGGCTCAACTCGATGGCGGCCTTTGGTTGCACTTCAATGCCGCGGGTCTGCCACTGCTGGGGGCGCAGCAGGTCATCGCGCCGCAGCTCGACCCAGCCTTCGTTGTCGCGGCGGCTGAAGCGATAGCCTTCTGCGCTGGCCTGCCAGCGGATCGGCCGACCATCGATGCGTGCTTCATCGCGCGCGACCTGCAGGCGCTGCGCCAACCGCTCCGATTCCTGGCGCAGCTGCCGCGCAGGGTCGAGCAGGCTGCCAAGGCCAAGGCCGATACCCGCCGTGCAGATGCCGATGATGACCAGTACCACCATCAGTTCAATCAGGGTGAAGCCGCGTGGCCTGCGTTGCATCGGACATCGCCTCCCGTCCTTGCCGATACCTGCCAGCGTAGGTGCGGATGATGAAACAAAAGCGTCAGCGACAGCTGCTAGCGTGGCCGCACAGGACCTTGGCGAAGGTGCGGAACATGGACGGCAGGCGTTGGGATCGCAATCGCACGTTGACCCTGCTGGCGGCCATGCTGCTGCTGGCCGTGGCGGGATATTGGGGCATGGCCCTGTTCATGGCGCCGGTTCGCGTTGCCGCCGCCCCAGTGCAGGTTGCCGTACCCGCTGCCCCGGCCTTCGACGACGCTGCGAGCGCACCGCTGGTGCGGCTGCTCTCGCCCGGCGCGGTGCAGACCGACGTGAGCGTGCTGGGCGTAATGGCCGGGCAACAGGCGCCGCTGGCGCTGCTGTCGGTGGATGGGGCGCCTGCCCAGGCCTATGCACCGGGCCAACGTCTGGGTCCATCTACCGTATTGGCAGCGATCAGCGCCAGCGCGGTTGAACTGCAGCAGGCAGGACAGCCGCGCTCGCTGCCCGTGCCCGAACTGCCGCCCATGCCTACCGATGGCATCGTTCCCGCCGCGCTGGGGCGGCACTGAACACGGCTCAGCGCGCCGGGCGCTGTGGCACCACCGAACGCCCGAACGCATCGCCCATGCGTTGCCGGGTTCCTTCCAGGTTGTACTGCAGCAACTGGTTGCCGGGCTTGCGCATCACGCGTTCGGCCTCGGGAAGAGCAGGGCGGGCGGCTGCGCTCTCCGCCGGCGCCAGCTTGCGTTGCAGGCAGTCCCAGGCGGGGATGCGCTCGCCGTTGACCTGTACTTCGATGCATGGCGCTGCATCTGCCTGTTTGGCAGCCTGGTCGGCCCGCGCCCAAGGCGAAGCCAGCCCCAGGACCAACGCCAGACAGAGGGCAGGGCGGTTTGGCGCAAGCAGGATGGCGTGCATGTTGAATCTCCCGAGGCAGCAGGCGCTCTGCAATGAAGACGTGTGCCAGGCACAGTGTCCGCCTGCGCCTGTTTCAGCATCGTCAACAGATGACAGTGCTGTCACAAAACTGTTGGCGGTTTTGACGCGGCCTGCACGTCCTGTTGATAGACCCACGCGCCGCTCCCTGGCCATTCCCTTCGATACGACGCGATGCCTCCGATGACTCCCGTTCCGTGCCGTGCCGCTCGCCTTCCGCTGCGCCTGCATCCTCTGATGCTGGCCCTGGCGTCGCTGCCATTTCCAGTGCTCGCGCAGGACGCCGCGCCAGCGCCCACGGTGAACATCAACGAGTACATCGTGCGCGGCAACACCGTGCTCGATGCGCGCCAGATCGAACGCGCAGTCGAACCGTTCCTCGGCCCCGGAAAAACGCTCGCCGATGTCGAGAAGGCGCGTGATGCCGTCAACGCGTTGTACCAGCAGGCCGGCTACCAATCGGTCTATGTGGAGCTGCCCGAACAGCAGGTCAACGCAGGCGTGGTGCTGCTGAAGGTGCAGCAGACGCCCATTGGCCAGCTGCGCGTGGTCGGTGCCCGCCATGACTCACCCGAACGCATCCGCGAGCGGGTACCGGCGCTGGCTGAGGGACGGGTGCCGGACTTCGACCAGGCGCAGAAGGAACTGACTGCGCTGAACGAAGGTGGCCGCCGCCAGGTGCTTCCGCTGGTGCGCGAAGGCCAGGTGCCGGGCACCATGGATGTGGACCTGCAGGTGGAAGAGAAGTCGCCTTGGCGCGCGAGCGCGGCACTCAACAACGACCACAGTGCCGACACCGAGAAGCTGCGGCTGAGTGCATCGCTGGCCCACGACAACCTGTGGAAGCGCGGGCACAGCGCCAACATCGGTGTGTACCTTGCACCGGAAGATACCAAACAGGCGAAGGTGTTTTCGGCCTCGTACACGATGCCCTTTGAAGGCACGCCGTGGAGCCTGGAAGCGTCCGGCTACAAGTCCGACAGCCGCGTACTGAATGCAGGTGGGCAGGTCGGCACCGGCACCGGCACCAACGTGATCGGCAACGGTCATTCCATTGGTCTCAAGCTCAACTACCGCCTGACCGGCAGCAGCCAGTGGTGGCGCCAGCTCAGCCTCGGCGTGGACTTCAAGGACACCGAAGAAGACACGCAGATGGGCAAGGACAGCCTGAAGACGCCGTTGAAGTACGCGCCGGTCACGCTGGCGTTCGTCGGCGTGCGCCAGGGCGAGAGCGATCAGCTGAGCATCAACACGCAGCTGGTGGCGGGAACCCGGCGTCTGTTCGGCTATGGCAGCAACGCCACCGATTTCGGCCAGAAACGCTACTGGGCCGACCCGAGCTTCGTAGCGTTCAAGGCGGATGTCTCCAATACGCACACCTTCGGCAACGACTGGCAGTGGTATGCGCGTGGCTCGCTGCAGGCGACCGATGCACCGCTGGTCTCGGCCGAGCAGTTCGCCGCTGGCGGTATGTACACCGTGCGTGGCTACCTCTCGGCCGAAGCGATCGGCGACTACGGTGGCCTGGCCAACCTGGAATGGCGCACCCCGGCGTGGTCGCTGTGGAGCGGTACCGACCTGCGCCTGTACAGCTTCGCCGACGCGGCCTACCTGCGCCTGCGTCAGCCGCTGCCGGAACAGCGCGACAAGTACAACCTGGCGTCGGTCGGGCTGGGCGCGCAGCTGCGCCTGGGCGAACACCTGCAGCTGCGCCTGGACTACGCCTGGCCTTACGCCGACGGCCCGGTCACGCGCAAGGACGACCCGCGCCTGCATTTCAACATCAGCACCAGCTACTGACCCTTCCCTTGAGATGCGTTCTCCGGAGACCTTTTGCATGGACCGTCTGCTTTCCCGAATGTTGCTGCTGCTGGCTGCGCTGATCGCGCTGCCCGCCGCCGCGGCCGATGCCAACTGGTGGCAGGCCGAATGGAAGTACCGCAAGCCGATCACCGTCGACGCCGGCCCACAGGGCGCAGGGTTGGCCGGCAATCCCGGACGTACCCCGCTGCTGCTGCGCCTGCATACCGGAAACTTCGGGTTTGATGGCACCCAGGAGGGTGGCAACGACCTGCGTTTCGTTTCTGCCGACGGTCGCACCGTGCTGGCCCATCAGATCGAGCAGTTCGACCCGAACCTGGGCCTGGCCCTGGTATGGGTGGACGTTCCGGCGCTGACCGCCAGCGCGCCGCAGACGATCTGGATGTACTACGGCAACGCGAAAGCACCGGCCAGCGGCAATGGCCAGCAGGTGTTCGATCCGGACTACACGCTGGTCTACCACTTTGCCGAAGCCAATGCGCCGGCGCGTGATACCACGGCCTACGGCAACACGGCCGGTGCGGTAGTGCCTGCGGCGGAAAGCACGGTGATCGGGCGTGGCGTGCAGCTGGGCGCGGGTCCGCTGCCGCTGCCGGCCAGCGCTTCGCTGGCACAGGAAGCGGGCGCGCCGCTCACCGTTTCTGCCTGGATCAAACCGGGCGCGCAGACCACCGCGCAGGCGATCTACGCCCGGCGCGATGGCACCGCCGAGCTGGTGGTGGGCATCGACAACCGCGTGCCTTTCGTGCAGCTCAATGGTCAGCGCAGCACGCCGGCACAACCGATCCCGGAAGGACAGTGGGCGCATCTCGCGCTTACCGCCGAGAAGGGGTCGCTGCAGCTGTATCTGAATGGCCGCGTGGTGGCCGAGCTCAGTGGTGATTTGCCGGCACTGACCACCGCTGCGGTGGTAGGTGCCGATGCACCGGGTGCGACGCAGCCGCTGGCCAACTTCGATGGTGCGCTGGATGAACTGCGGATCTCACGCGTGGCGCGCCCGGCGGCGCTGCTGCTGGCCGATGCCACCGCGCAGGGAGCCGATTCGCGCCTGATCAGCTACGGTGCTGACGAGCAATCGGCCGGACAGAGCCACTTCGCCTTCATCCTCAAGGCGATGCCGTTCGACGCCTGGGTGGTGGTGGCCATCCTCGGCCTGATGATGCTGTTGTCATGGGCGATCATGATCGCCAAGAGTCGCCATTTCGGCCGTACCAGCAAGGCCAATGCAGTGTTCACCGAGAGCTTCAGCAAGCTCTCCGGCGTGCCGCTGCGCACCTTGTCCGAGATGGACCGGCAGGGCAAGGTGCCGACGGCGATGCACGACGGCTCGCTGTGGCGCATCTACCAGGTGGCCATCGATGAAATGCAGCAGCGCCATCAGCGCGACGGCAACTCCGGCTATCTGAGCGCGGCCACCATCGCCGCCATCCGCGCGTCGATGGACGCGGTGATGGTGCGCGAACAGGAGGCGATGGCGCGGCGCATGAACTGGCTGTCGACCACCATCGAGGGTGCACCGTACGTGGGTCTGTTCGGCACCGTGATCGGCATCATGCTGGTGTTCGTGGTGGCGGCGATGGCCGGTGCGGTGGACATCAACTCGGTGGCCCCGGGCATGGCGGCAGCGCTGCTGTGCACGGCCGCCGGCCTGGGCGTCGCGATCCCGGCACTGTTCGGCTACAACTGGCTGGGCGCACGCGCCGAAGCGATCGGCGCCGACATGGCGGTGTTCGTCGACGAGTTCGCCGCCCGCCTGGCTGAAGAGCAGGACGGGCGCGGCCCGGCCGCGGTCCAGGGCTGAGGGACCGGCCATGGCCTACAAGGCGAAGTTCGGCATCAAGAAACGCGAGAAGGGCATCAACGTGACGCCCTTCGTCGACGTGCTGCTGGTGGTGCTGGTGATCTTCATCCTGACCAGCAACGCCTCCATTCCCGGCATCGAGGTCAACCTGCCGAAGGCCAGCAACAGCACCGCACTTGAGAAGCCCAAGACCAAGGCGATCACCATAGACCCCAGCGGCCAGGTATTCCTGGACGCCTACCCGGTGACGATGGCCGAGCTGGAGGACCGCCTGCGTACCGAACGCGCGACGTCGCCGGATTTCCCGGTGATCGTGCGCGGTGATGCGCAGGTGCAGTACGCGCGCGTGGTCGAGGTGCTGGACCTGCTGCGGCGGCTGGAGCTGGCCCAGGTCGGCCTGGTCACCGGCAAGGCGCAGGGCTGAGGCATGGCCGGCCATCGACCACCCCTGCAGGAGCCTGGTACGCGCGGACGCCAGTTGCTGGTGACGATCGCGCTGGTACTGGCGGCGCTGCTGGTACTGGGTATTGCCCTGTGGTGGCTGCTGTTCAAGGACACCGCCAGCACGCGCCGGCCGGTGGTGCAGCCGCCGATGCTGTCGTTGCCCCCACCACCGCCGCCACCGCCGCCACCGGAAAAACCGCCCGAGCCGGAGACACCGCCGGAAGAGACCGTGCCTGAGCCGGAACCGCTGGACCAGCCAACGCCGGCCGAAGAGCCGACGCCGACGCCGGACAACGCCGACCCGGTGACCATGGACACCGATGCGCAGGCCGGCGGAGACAGCTTCGGCATCCAGTCGGGCAGCGGCGGTGGCTCGTCCGGTGTCGGCCGTGGCGGTGCCGGCAATGCCAGCTATGGCCGCTACCTGGGCTATCTGATGCAACAGGCGATTTCGCGCGATGCGCGGGTCAAGCGCCTGGCCTTCCAGCTGCAGGTGAATGTGTGGCTGGCGCCGGACGGCCGGCTGGAGAAGGTCGAGCTGGTGCGTGGCAGCGGTAACGAGGAGGCCGACGTGGCCGTGCTCGATGCGCTGCGGCAGATCGGCAAAGTCGACCAGATGCCACCGGCGTCGCTGGATTTCCCCGCGCGCGTGCTGATCCAGGGGCGCCGCCCCGGCGCTTGACCGATGACTTCCGTGATTTCCCTTCTTTCGATGAGAACCGTGATGAACGACCACGACCGCGCTCGAACCGCATCCCGCCGCCCGCGGCCGGCCCGACGGGCGCTGCTGTGCTGCGCCGTACTGCTCAGCCTGGCCGTGCCGGCCAGTGCGATGGCTGCCGAAACCACCATGGTCAAGCTGATCCGGGGCCTGATCGCCAGTGGCGCACTCAAGCCCGAAGACGGCCAGGCGCTGCTGGTACAGGCCGAAGCAGAGGCGGCGGCTGCGCAACGTGTCACTGCGAGTGGCGCAGCCAACAGCGGCGGCGTGGCGCTGGAAGCCGGCGACGTACGTGTGCCGTACGTGCCGCAGAGCGTGCGTGATGGCATCCGCGATGAAGTACGCCAGGATGTGATGGCGCAGGCCAAAGCCGAGGGCTGGGCCGCGCCGAACGAAGTGGCCGAGTGGACCAAGCGCATCAAGGTGACCGGTGACATGCGCGTGCGCAGCGAGTCGCGCTTCTACTCCGAACGCAACAGCGACATCGAAACCAACTGGGCCTCGGTGAATGCGGGTAGCGGTTTCGATACCAACAACAACACCAACCTGCAGCTGCCGCCGCTGCTCAACACCCGCCAGGACCGCCGCAACCTGTGGCGCATCCGTGCACGGCTGGGCATCGAAGCGATGATCGGCGAGCACACCACCGCAGGCGTGCGCCTGGCCAGTGGCAGCAGCAACGGGCCGGTGTCCACCACCGAACAGCTTGGCGGCGGCCTGGGCAAGAAGGACGTGTGGCTGGACCAGGCATGGCTCGCCTACAGCCCGGCCGACTGGGTGACGGTGCGCGGCGGACGCTTCGGCAATCCGTTCTGGACCAGCGACACGCTGTTCTCCAACGACCTGAATTTCGATGGTCTGGCAGCCAATCTCAGGTACGAACTCGCCGACGACGTCGGCCTGTTCGGCAACCTGGCGGTGGTGCCGTTGGAGTACACCTCCGACAGCGCTCCCAGCCAGAGCCGGGTGAAGACGCCCAACGAGAACAAGTGGCTGTCCGGTGCACAGGTGGGGGTGAACTGGCGCTTCAACGATGACAACAGCCTGCGTGCAGCGCTGGGCTACTACGATTTCAAGAACATCAGTGGCCGCCTGTCGTCGCCGTGCGCGCTGTACGCAGGTGCGGTCGGGTGCGATACCGACTGGTCGCGGCCGGCGTTCATGCAGAAGGGCAACACCCTGATGCTGATCCGCGATATCGCCCGCAATCCGCTGGATCCGGCCAATACGCCCACGCCACAGTACGTGGGCCTGGCCTCGGCATTCCGCCTGGCGACCTTCAACCTGCGCTGGGATACACAGCTTGCGCAGGACATCGGCATGCGCCTGGACGCGGACTACATCCGCAACCTGGCCTATGGCAAGCAGGCCATGTTCGCCCGGGCCAACAACGGCATCGTCAACAACTACGGCGCCGGTGGCAGTGCCAGCATCGACACCTTCCGCAGCGGCGACACCGCCTGGATGCTGCAGGCCACCTTCGGCGCCACCGAGCTGAAGGAGAAGGGCCAGTGGCAGGCCCTGCTGGGCTACAAGCGGATCGAGGCCGATGCGCTGCCTGACGCCTACAACGATCCGAACTTCCACCTCGGCGGTACCAATGCGCGCGGCTACTACGTCGGCGGCGCCTATGCGTTGGATGCGCGCAGCTGGATCAGCGGCAAGTGGATGGCGGCCAAGGAAGTGTCGGGTCCACCGTTGTCGATCGACGTGTTCCAGCTGGAGTTCAACACCGGTTTCTGATCGGACAGCGTGATCGCAGTCACGACACGCGTGGCGGGGGCGCGGCGACGCGCCCGTCTAAGGAAGGAAGACCACGCGTTGCACAAAGGAGGAGTGGATGAGCCGTCGCAAGCTGTTCGAGAGTTCCGAGCCCGCCGCACAGACACTGGGCATCGGGCCGGCCTATGTCTCGGTGGAGGGGTTGCGCCAGCACCTGGCCGAATTCCTGCTGTATGCAGGGCGCCCGGTCGTCATCATGCGCGGGCGAAGCGAGGTCGGCTATTTCCTGCCGGCACGCTGCTGGCGCCAGCGTGAGGATGATCCGCTGGCTGCCGCTGCCGCCGATCAACTGCTGGATGCCGCCGGCTTCCAGGCCGAGGACATCCAGCAGGTCGAACAGGAGTTCAACGCCATGCGCCAGCGCACCGTGCTGCACTCCCGGCGTTGAAGGGTCAGTAGATCCACGCCATGCGTGGATGCGCTTATGCTGCCGCCCCGCGCTCGCTGGTGATCCGTGCACCCTCGCGCATCACCAGCGTCACCGGGGTCTTTTCCACCACCTCCAGCAGGCGCTGCCACTGCGCATCACTCAGCTCGGCGGTGGCATGCAGCACGCGGTGCACGTGGAAACGCCCGTCCGCATCGCGTTCGGAACGCAGCTCGGCGTGGAACTCGCCCAGCTCCCAGCCCTTGCGCTGGGCATACATGCGCAGGGTGATGGCGGTACACGCGGCCAGCGAGGCCAGGTACAGGTCGAACGGGGCAAAGCCCTTGCCCTGGCCACCGAGCGAGGCGGGCTCATCGGCCGCGACATCGAAATGGCCGTTGCTGATGTGGTGCAGGTAGTTGTCGGCGGTCGAAACAATGCGTGCGTAGGCCATGGGAATCCCCGGTTGTAGCGCCGGGCCATGCCCGGCTGCAGGAAAAGGTGGCGCCAGCCGGAGCCGGGGCCGCCACGGAATCACTCCGTACGATCGTACGAGAACTGGATGCCGGCCGTACCACCGGTTTCGATGAAGAGGTTCATGAAGGCCGGCACCGTCTCCGCCCGTGCCCAGTCGCGCTGCAGTTCGCAGAACAGCTGCGTCACGCTGATCAACTGGCCACCGGCCTGCTCGATGCGGCGCAGCGCGGCATCATGCGCGGCCAGCGAGGTGCCGCCCACCGCATCGACCACCACGTAGACTTCATAGCCTTCCTTCAGCGCATCCAGTGCCGGGAAGGTAAGGCAGGCTTCGGTCCACAGCGCGGTCATGATCAGTTTCCTGCGGCCGGTCGCTGCCACCGCCTTGCGGAACTCGACGTCTTCCCAGGAATTGATGGTGGTGCGGTCGTAGGTCGGGTAGTCGCCCAGCACCTTGCGCAGCTGCGGGATCGGCGGCTTGTTCAGGCCGGTCTGCACGTTCACGGTCGAATGCACGATCGGCAGGCCGTAGGCGACCGCCGCCTTGGCGGTGCCGACGATGTTGTTGACCAGCAGCTGGCGGTCCATCGAGGCGATGGAGTTCACCTGTACCGGCTGGTAGTCGATGATGATGAAGGCGGAATTCTGCGGCGTCAGCAGGTGGTCGCTGACGGGGTCACGGATCGGTTCACTGGCCATGAGGGTGTCCTGGTCGGGGTTGGCTTGCGGTGGAGCCGGCGGCGCGCCGGCAGGCGGAAATCGCCGTGGATGCACTGGGCTCAGCTACGCTGAGAATCCAGCTGCTCGTGGTTCTTCTGCACGTCCTGCGCCTTCTGGTAGCTCTCGATCAGCAGCTGGTAGTTGGGGAAGATCTGCGTGTAGATCGCTGCCCACTGCTGGGCGTCCTCGCGGTTCCAGGTGCGCTGGATTTCCGAGGCGACCGCAGCGGTATCCATAGGCACCACGCCGGCCTGCACCACACGCGCCAGGGTGATTTCCTCGGCCATCTTCGAATAGGTGCCGGAGGCATCGACCACCGCGAACACCTGGTAGCCGTCGGCGACGGCGGCAATCGAGGGGAAGGCCATGCATACGCTGGTGATGGTGCCGGCGATGATCAGCTGTTTGCGGCCGGTGGCCTTCACCGCGGCGACGAACTCGGCGTTGTCCCATGCATTGATCTCGCCGCGGCGCGCCACGTACTGCGCATGGGGTGCGGCGTCATGGATCTCCGGGATCAGCGGGCCGTTCGGACCCTGCGGTACCGACGCGGTGGTGATCACCGGCATTTTCGCCAGCGTGGCCATCTTCGCCAGGGCGGTGGCGTGCGCGCGCACGGAGGTGAACGGCATGTCACCGATCGTCTGGAACAGGCCACTCTGGTGGTCGATCAGCAGCATCGCGGCGTTGTCCGGGTCGATCACCGGGCGGGCGCCGTTGAAGTTGGCGGGGGTACTCATGGTCAGTCTCCTGGGGAGGGGGCGAAGGCCCGGAAGGCGGCGGGCGGTTGCCCGCCGCAATGCAGTGGATCAGTGCGCGATCTGGCCGAAGCGGCCGCCGTTGAAGTCGTTGACGGCCTGGCGGATCTCGGCCTGGGTGTTCATCACGAACGGCCCATAGCCCACCACCGGCTCATCGATCGGTTCGCCGCTGAGCAGCAGCACCGTGGCGTCGCTGTCGGCATCGATGAACACGTCTTCGCCGCTGCGGTCGAAGGTCACCAGCTGTGCTTCGCCGACTGCCTGGCCGCCGTTGATCCGCACCGTTCCCTTCAACACCACCAGCGCCAGGGTGCGGCCATCGGCCACCGGCAGCTCGGCGTGCTGGCCCTGCAGCAGGCGGATGTCCCACACGTCCATGGGGGTATGGGTACGTGCCGGTCCAGCAACGCCTTCGAATGCCCCGGCGATGACGCGTACGCGGCCGGCACCGTCGGCCAAGGCCACCGAAGGAATCTGCGCATCGAGCAGGGTCTGGTAGCCCGGCGCACCCATCTTGTCCTTGGCCGGCAGGTTCACCCACAGCTGCACCATGTCCAGCGTGCCGCCGCGCTTGCTGAATTCCGGCGTGTGGAATTCCTCATGGAGGATGCCGGAGGCAGCGGTCATCCACTGCACGTCACCCGGGCCGATGGTGCCGCCGGCGCCGGTCGAGTCGCGATGGGCGACTTCGCCTTCGTAGACGATGGTGACGGTCTCGAAGCCGCGGTGCGGATGCTGGCCGACCCCGCGCGGGGTTTCGCTGGGCGGGAAGCTGTACGGCCCGGCGTAGTCCAGCAGCAGGAACGGACTCAGGTGCTGGCCATGGGTGTTGTAGGAGAACATCGAACGGGCGGGAAAGCCGTCGCCCACCCAGTGCGGGCGGGGGGCGCTGTAGGTACCGGTGACACGCTTCATGGCGATCTCCTGACCGGGGCAACCGGTCGCTGTTTTTCGTTGCGGAGACGATATCGCCGTGACAATGGGCCCGGTAGTCGGCAGAATTTGCCGTCATAGTCCTATTTTGTGAACGATGAAGGCCCGGCAAGGGCCGCAGGAGATCGTCCCGTGTTCATCGCCGACATCCGCCGCTGCGACCTCAACGACCTGTTCTATTTCGCCATGGTGGTCGAGCACGGCGGCTTCTCGCAGGCAGGGCGCGCACTGGCCATGCCCAAGTCCAAGCTCAGCCGCCGCATCGCCCTGCTGGAGGAACGGCTGGGTGTGCGCCTGATTCAACGTTCCACCCGCCGCTTTTCGGTCACCGAGATCGGCCAGGACTACTACCGGCATTGCAAGGCGATGCTGGTGGAAGCCGAGGCGGCCGAGGAGGCCATCGCGCTGTCACGCGCCGAGCCGCGGGGCACCCTGCGGCTGGCTTGTCCGATCGCACTGCTGCACGCGCGCATTGGCGGCATGCTGGCCGACTTCCTGGCCCTGCATCCGCAGGTGACCCTGCAGCTGGATGCCACCAACCGGCGCGTGGACGTGGTGGGCGAGGGCGTGGACGTGGCCATCCGCGTGCGCCCGCCACCGCTGGAGGACAGCGACCTGGTGGTGCGCGTGCTGGCCCGTCGCATCTGGTGTACTGCTGCCAGCCCGGCCCTGCTCAAGCAGATGGGTACGCCGAAAGTGCCTGCCGATCTGGCGATGATGCCCACCGTGGACCTGGCATCGCCGGCCCAGATGCATGTCTGGGAGTACGCCGGTCCAGAGGAGGTCCAGGCCAGCGTGCACCACCGCCCGCGGCTGGTCAGCGATGACATGATCGCGCTGCGCAGTGCGGCGGTGGCCGGTGTCGGCGTGCTGATGCTGCCGCGGATGATGATCACCGACGAACTGGCCAGCGGCGCACTGGTGCCGATCCTGCCGCAGTGGCAACCCAGGCACGGCATCGTGCATGCCGTGTTCCCCTCGCGGCGCGGCCTGCTGCCGGCGGTGCGCGCGTTGATCGACTACCTGGCCGAGCGCTTCGATGCGCTGCAGGAACCGTAGGCACCACATCCACGCATGGCGTGGATCTACTGGACCTGTCGTCGCCTGGTAGATCCACGCCATGCGTGGATGCTGTGCGGAACTTCGCTTGCCGCGCATCGCTGCGCGGCCCACAATCCACGTACGGACCGTCGCCATCACGCCCATCATTCCCCGGTCCGGCCTTGGCACTTATGTCTCCCAATGCCCTGGCGCTGATCGAGCTGTTGATCCGCGAGCGCCGTGCGTTGTCCCGCTTCATTGCCCGCTACCTCGACCCGGCCAGTACCGAAGACACCTTGCAGAACCTTTATCTGAAGGCCAGCAGCGTGCCCGGCGACCCGCCGATCCTGGAACCGCGCGGGTATCTGTACCGCATGGCCTACCACCACGCGCTCAACCGCAGCCAAGCCGACGCGCGCGAACGGCGGGCGATGGCGGAGTACGCCAGCGACCTGGCCGATGCCCGCAATGATGGCGAGGCGCAGGCGTTGGACCAGGCCCAGCTGCGCGAGATCAGCCAGACCATCCTGGCGCTGCCGCCACAGGTGCGCGAGTGCTTCGTGCTCAACCGCTACCTGGGCCTGAGCGAGCGCGAAATCGCCGTGCGTCTGGGTATTTCCAAGAGCGTGGTGGGCAAGTACGTGCTGCGCGCAGCCCTGCTCATCCAGCAGCACCAGCGGGGAAGCCGCGCATGACCTGCATGTGCCGTGGGCAGATGCCGCTCACCGTTGTCTCAACTGTAAGGCGCACCCGTTGGTGGTGCCGCGGGCCACAATCATGACTACGTCCATACCCTCGCCGCGTCAGGCCAGGCAGGCGTTGCGCTGGGTGATACGGTGCAATGCGGGCCGGTTGCCGGAGCGCCAGCAACGCGCCCTGCAGCGCTGGCTGCAGGCCGATCCCCGGCATGCCGATGCCTGGCGCCAGCAGCAGGCCTTCTGGCAAGGCCTGGATGCCGCCGGCCCGGATGTCCTGGCTGCGCTCCCGGAACTGACCGCCGAACCCGCGCTGCGGCCGCTGCAGCCACGTCGTCGACTGACTTGGCTGCTGGCCAGTGCGGCGGTGCTGCTGCTTTCGGTGACGGTGGCGCCGCACGCGTGGCTGCTGGTCCGCAGCGATGTGCGCAGCGGCAACGCGCCGCGCACGGTGCAGCTGCAGGATGGCAGCACTGCCATATTGGATGCAGGCAGCGCGCTGGCGCTTGATTTCAGCGCCGGCCAGCGCCGCCTGCAGTTGCTGCGTGGCAGCGCCTGGTTCCAGGTCGCGCACGAAGCACGACCGTTCCGGGTGGAGGCCGGCGGTGGCGAGATCCGTGACATCGGCACGGCATTCAGCGTTGCGTTGCAGGATGCCGTGGTGACCACCGAGGTCAGCCAGGGCGAAGTGGAGATCAGGCCAGGTCATGTCGCTGCGCAGCGGCTGCAGGCCGGGCAGGCACGCGCGTTCCGTGATGGCCGCTGGCTGCAACCGCTGCAGCTGACCGATGTGGAGGCCATCGCACCGTGGCGGCGCAGCGAGATCGTCATTGATGATCTGCCTGCGCAACGGGCGATCGAGCGCCTTGCCCGCTATCGGCGTGCGCCGGTCTGGGTTCTGCGCGGGCAGGGCGCGCAGGTGGCGGTGAGCGGGTTGTTCCACCTGCAGCAGCCGGATGCGGCGATTGCCGCCGTGGCCCAGCAGGCCGGCCTGCGCAGCCAGCGCCTGCCGGGCGGCGCGTTGTTGTTGTGGTGATGTCGAGGGGTGGCGGGTGGGCCCATCCACGCATGGCGTGGATCCACTGGGGTGAATCGGGCTCATCCACGCATGGCGTGGATCTACCAAGAGCCCGGGTAGATCCACGCCATGCGTGGATGATCTGCCGGTCAACAAAAAAACCGTGGGCAGATCCGGCCCCCCCTTGTCTCTAGTGGTATAGCCAGAGCGAAACCGCGTTTCTTCTCAAGCCAACCGAGCCGCGTGCACCCGATGTGCGCACGGTACCGCCACCTTGAGGAGTCACCGTTCATGCCGTTCCCGGCATCCGCCCGTCATCGCCACGCCACCGTCCTCGCCCTGGCCATCGCCACGGCACTGGTTCCCTTCGCTTGGGCGCCGACCGCCCGCGCCCAGGCCGCTACTGCCTCCGTGCGCACGTATGCCATTCCCGAACAGGCCTTGGCCGACGCAGTGCGCAGCTTCGGCCGCCAGTCGCAGGTGCAGGTGGTGTTCCGCAGCGATCTGGTGGAAGGGCGGCGCTCGCGTGCAGTGCAGGGCCGGTACAGCCCCACCGAAGCACTGGACCAGTTGCTGCAGGGCAGTGGCCTGCGCGCGCAGCAGGAGCTGGGCGGCACCTGGACCCTGCAGGCCGCCGCCGCTGACGGCGGGGTGGTGGTCACCGACACGCTGAAAGTGGGCGGGCGCCTGCAGGCCGACGGCGGCGAAACACGTGATCGTTGGGGATACGACGACGTGTTCGCGCTCGACCTGAGCACGGCCTATTCCGGGCGCGACCGCGTGGAGCGCTATCGCGGCGCCAACCCGGCCGATGTGGTCAAGGACCTGGTCGGCGTGTTCAGCGGCGACGCCCGCAACAGCGGCGCGCTGGACCTCAACATCCGCGGCATCCAGGGGCCGGGACGGGTGCCGGTCAGCATCGACGGTGGCGAGCAGGCGCTGACCGTATGGCGGGGCTACAACGGCGTCAGCAACCGCAACTACATCGATCCCAACCTGATTGGTGGCATCCAGGTCATCAAGGGGCCAGCGTTGGTGCGCGATGTACACAGCGGTATCGGCGGAGCGATGGTCATCAAGACCCTCGACGTCGACGACATCGTGCCGGCCGGCGAGCGCTTCGGCGGGGAGCTGAAGATCGAAGGCAGCAGCAATGCGGTGTCACCGCGCCTGCCACGGCTGCACACCGGCGAGGACTACCGCACGGTGGATGGCTTCCCGCAGCAGTCGCCGAACTCGCCCTATGCTGACCGCACCCTGGTGGTGCCGGTGAAATCGCGCAGCGGTGACAACCCGTTCGATGGCGATGACCAGGCCTGGCGGCTGGCGCTGGGCTGGCGCGGTGAGCGGGTGGACGTGATGGCGGCCTACGCGTGGCGCAAGCGCGGCAACTATTTCTCGGGTAGCAAGGGCAGTGCCTACTACGATCAGGACCCGCGCGAGCAGTACGAATACCAGGGCATCGATTACATCACCACGCTGGCGCGCTACTTCAAGCCGGGTGATGAAGTCCCCAACACGTCCAGCGAACAGGAGTCGTGGCTGCTGAAGGCCACCTGGCAGATCAGCGATGACCAGCAGCTCAAGGCCACCTGGCGGCACACGCTTTCGCACTACGGCGAGATCATGCCTTCGCGCATCCTGTCCGCGCCGGATTACGGGCGCATCCAGTGGCCGCTCAGCCGGGTCGATTCCGATGCCTGGAACCTGGAGTACCGCTGGCAGCCGGCCGGCAGCCGTTGGCTCGACCTGCGCGCCAACCTGTGGCGGACCGAAACCAACAGCGATACCTACACCGCCGGTGGTTTCCCCAACTTCGCCTCGGGCAACCCCGATTGGGATCCCAGCCGCAGCCCGATCCTGCGCAACACCGCTCTGGCCAATGCGCGCAACGACCGTACCGGGCTGACCCTGAGCAACCGCTTCGGCCTGCATTCCACGCTTGACCTGACCGTGGGCGGCAACTGGCAGTATGAAAAACTGGGGTCGGGAGACCCGTACTTCGGCGTCAGTGATGGCTGGCGCATGTACCCGCGCGCGGGCCGTCGCCAGGAAGGCGAGGGCTACCTCACGCTGGAGTGGCGGCCGGTCGATTTCCTCACCCTCAATGCCGGCGTGCGCTACAGCCGCTACCGGGCCTTTGATGACTTCCTCGGCGAGCATCCTGAACTGCTGACCCGCGGGGTGGGCGGCAAACAGGCGAGCTACCGGGTCAACGAGCTGCCGGAGCGCCCAGCCAGCGTGCAGGCGCAGGTGGATTCGCTCGAAGCCGAGCGCGCCTTCTGGGAGAGCATCGGCATGGGCTGGTTCGTCGACGATGCGATCCGTGGCCTGCTGCAGAGTTACCAGACGCCACAGCCGGTGGAGCACACCATCGCTTGGCTGCCCGATGCCGACGGCAACTACTCCCGTGCCACCAATCCGTGCCTCAATGGCGAAGTGGCTGCCATCCCCGGCGCGCTGCCACTGTTCCCCGGCAGCGACCTGGTCTGCAGCATCCGCAACACAGTGCAGTCGCGGCCGGTGGATGGACGCAATACCCGCCGTCGCGACCATGCCTGGCTGCCCACCTTCTCGGCAACGGTGAACCTGTCGCCGTCCGCGCGCATCTACCTGCGCTACAGCGAGGCGGTGCGCTTCCCTAGCATGTTCGAGAGCACCATTGCCTTCTCCAGCAGCCTCAATCCGCTGTACGCGCTCAAGCCCGAGCACGCCTACAACTACGAGCTGGGCTATGTACACAATCTGTCCGCGCTGTTCGGCGGCACCGCCGATGCCGACGTCAAGTTGGCCTACTACGTGCACAAGACGCGCGATGTGATCGAGCGCGACGCCTACTTCCTGTTCGACAACATCGACAAGCAGACCATCCGTGGCATCGAACTGCAGGCGCGCTTCGACAATCGACGCTTTTTCAGTGACCTGGGTATCGCGCGCACGCTGGAAAACGAGGTGTGCGACGAGAGCAGCGCGGTGCTGCTCGACGCCAACCGCGGGCTGGTGCCGAACTGCGTACAGGACGGTTTCGTGGGCGGCTACCTGCTGACCCAGGCGATTCCCAAGCTGTCGGTGAATCTGTCACTGGGCACGCGCCTGTTCGATGAGCGGCTGGAACTGGGCAGCCGCATCGTGCACTACCGGCGTCACAACAACCCCGACCTGCAGGTCTACCGCGATCGTCTGCTGGCAGGTGGCAGCAGCCTGCTCTGGCAGAACGTGCCGTTCACCTGGGGAAACATCACCACCGTGGATGCCTATGCGCGCTGGCGCTTCAGCGACCACGCCAGCGTTGAACTGGTCGGCAGCAATCTCGGCAACCGCTATTACGTCGACCCGGCCACGCGCTCCACGCTGCCGGCGCCGGGTCGCACCGTCAAGCTTGCGCCCACTGCGCGCTTCTGAGTTCCACCGTTGCAAGCGTTGTACCTGTAGTTCCCTCAATCCAAGGAGTTTTTCCATGAAAATGATCTCCCGTTCCCTGCTTACCGTCGCCGCCAGCCTGGCCCTGGCCGGTGCCGCCCACGCTGCCGATATCGTCGGTGCGGCCAGCGCCGTCACCGATCCGCAGTTGAACGTCAACGTCGGCGAATCGCAGGTCAATGGTGGCCCGCACTCGGCAGGCAAGGCCGGTATTGGCGTCGGCACCGTCTCCGGTGGCACGCGTGTGGACTTCCAGGGCTTGAGCGCCTACTCGGCACCCACCGTCATCAACGGCACCACCGTGCGCACCCTCGCCATGCCGATCACCGGTACCCCAGGCAGCCACGCCGGCATGGGCCACTTCAACTTCGTCAAGGTCGGTAGCGGCGATGTCTGGTTCGGCGAATGGTCCAAGGATGGCGCGGCTGGCGGCTTCAACAACCGCCAGGTCTACTTCGCCGGTGACCGCGCGGGCACCACGCTGCCGGCAGGCGTGGCCACCTACGCCGTCGCAGGCCTCAACAAGTTCAACGGCAGCAACCTGCTCAGCGGCACCTTCCGCGCTGACTTCGGCACCGGCCGCCTCAACGGCGCGCTGGCCGGCTCGGGCCTGACCGTGGCCGTGGCTGCATCGATCAACAGCGCCAACGCGTCGTTCGCCGGTTCGGCTACGGCCAACGGTACGGTTGCCGGCACCAGTCAGGGCCAGTTCTTCGGCGCCAACGCCGCTACCCTGGCCGGCATCGCCACCTTCGCCGGCAACAGCCAGTACGACACCGCCTTCGGCGGCAGCAAGAACTGATCGCCACGCCCCTGACGGGGCAGGGCAGGGACAAGCCGCGATCCGCCAGTCCCTGCTTCGGCCCGCGATAGTGCTTCAACCGGATCGAACATGCGCCACCTTCTCTTTCTTGTCGTCCTGCTGCTGGCATGGCCGCTCAATGATGCCCGCGCCCAGCAGGATGACCTGCGCCGCGTGCTCGAACAGGGCAGCGAGCTGCGTCATCAGCAGCAGGACCAGCAACGCCTGCGCCAGGCCGAGCGCGAGCGGCCGACCATCACCCTCGACGGCCAGCAGTACCGCGTGGAGCGCACTGTCGACGACCTCGGCCAGGCGCTCTATCTCTCGCTGCAGCATCAGCAATGGCAGGCCGTGGCCGCCTTCCTGGCCGAGTACATCGAACTGCCCGGCCATGATCCGCTGCTGCGCCACTACGCGCAGGGCGCGCTGGCGCGGGTGGCTGGACAGCACGGCAATGCCGCCGCCGAATACGAGGCCGTGCTCGCCGCGCAGCCGGACTTCCTGCCGGCGCGGCTGGAACTGGCACGTGTCTACGCCGAAGACCAGCGCGACCGCGATGCCATCGTCCTGTTCGAGGCGATCGCAGCCGGTATCGATGGCGACGATCCGGCAACAGCGGGCGTGCGTACGCGGGTGGACGGCTACCTGCAGGCCCTGCAGGCGCGCCAACGCTGGAAGGGTGGGATCGCCGCTGGCCCGGCCTGGAGCGACAACATCAACCGCAGTTCGGCCAGCCGTACCTGCCTGTTCGGTGACGGCACCACCTGTTTCATCGAACGCCGGTTGCCCGATGCACAGGCAGCATTCGGCCTGGACTACGACGCCAGCCTGGAACGGCGCCTGCCGTTGGCCGGCCACCATGGGCTGTACCTGCGCGGGCTGGCGTTCGGCCAGGCGTGGCGCGGGCACAGCGACTACAACGAGCTCAATGCCAGCGTGCAGGCCGGTTACAGCTGGCGCAGCGCACGGCATACCGTGCTGCTGGCGCCCAGCTACGATTACCAGGGGTTGGGCAACCATGCGCTGCAGGGCGGTGCCGGCGTGCATGGCGAATGGCAGTTCGCCGCCGATGCGCGCAGCCTGCTGAAGCTGGAAGCCGACTGGAAACGCCAGCGCTATCGACAGCCGGGGTTGGCCAGCAACTACGACGGTGAACTGGCGGCGATCTATGCCACCTGGTTCCGTGCGCTCAACCCACGCTGGACGGTATTTGCCGGGGTCGACCTGAGTGACAGCAGCGCCGCTGATCCCGCCAATGGCTACCGGCAACGCGGCCTGCGCTTGGGCGCAGCTCGCCAGTGGAGCGGCACCACGGCTACCGTGTTCGTGTCGCTGCGTGAGCGTGACTACGATGCCTGGAGCCCGTTGCTGGAAGCGCGTCGGCAGGACTGCGAGCAGAACCTGATCGCCATCGTGCGCAGCGAGCGCCTGGCCGTGGCCGGGCTGGTGCCCAGCCTGAGCCTGCGTTACGCGCGCATCGACAGCAACGTGGACTGGCTGTACAGCCATGACCGCAGCCTGCTGAGCCTGAAATGGGAACGGGCGTTCTGAGCCGTCGGCCGGGTCCGGAGGGTGGGAGGGTCCATTTATCCCCAATTTGGCCAAATTGGGTATAGTGGCCTCATATCCTTCCGCTGGAGCCGTGCCATGACCCTCCCGCTCGACCTGCCCGGCCTCGACAAGGCCCCGGCATCCTCGGTCAAGACCCGTGGCTGGCCCAGCCTGATGCGTACCGTGCGCGAGAAGCAGGCGCTGGTCATCACCAACCACAACCACCCCGAAGCGGTGATCGTGGACATCAAGACCTACCAGGAGCTGCTGGCCAGGGCCAGCGGCAGCGATACCGAAGAGCGCAGCGACGTGCTTTCGCGCCTGCGTACCGAGTTCGACCAGGCGCTGGCCGGGCTGCAGCAGGGTGAGGGGCTGGGCAAGGTGATGGGCAAGCCGATCCGCCGCGGCCACAAGGTCGCGCTCGGCCGTCCGCTCTGACTCATGGGGCGGATCCTGGCGTTGGCCGGCGTCAACGGCGCCGGCAAGAGTTCGCTGCTCGGTACTTGGCTGGAGGCCGACGGCCTGGGCTGGTACAACCCGGACAGCTTCACCCGACGGCTGGTGGAGGCGGGCTGGCCGTTGGCCGAAGCCAACGCTGAAGCGTGGCAGGAAGGCGCACGACGGCTGCGCCAGGCGATCGCCGACGGCAGCGATTTTGCCTTTGAAACCACCTTGGGGGGCACCACCATTCCGCGTCTGTTGCGTGAGGCCTGCAGCCAGCACGACGTGGCGATCTGGTTCTGCGGGTTGGCCACCGTCGAACTGCATGTAGCCCGCGTGGCCGCCCGCGTTGCTGGCGGCGGCCACGACATTCCGCAGGACAAGATCCGCGCTCGCTTCGATTCCGCACGCGAGAACCTGTTGGCATTGATGCCGCACCTGGCCGAACTGCACGTGTATGACAACAGCGCACCAGCCGATCGCTACGGACGTGTTGCCCCCTTGCCGGTGTTGGCGCTGGATCGCCAAGGCCTGCAGTATCCGGTGTCGGTGGTGGAGCTGCTGCACACCCCGGACTGGGCCAAGCCCATCGTCATGCGCGCGATGGAACTGCATGCCGACAGCACGCCGCTTGCCGGTCCGCCTGTGCGATGATCCGACTCCGCAGATTCAGTGATCGAGGAACAGGGATGTACGAGCGGAAGCACTGGCAGGCCATCGGCCTGCGCGCGCTGGTGGCGGCCATGGCATTGACGGTGGCGGCACCGCTGCTTGCCCAGGATGCAACGCCGGCCGACGCCAAGGATGAAGCGAAGAGCGAGCCGATGAGCTACGACAAGGCGCGTCGTGCTGCCGAGGCGTCCCTGCGTCTGCACCCCGGCACCGACAGCCAGTACGACTACCGTCCGCTGTGGGCCGGCAATGCCGACCTCGATGGCGATGGCCGCCCGGAAATCGTTTATCTCTACACCGCGACCCAGACCGGCAACGCGATGCAGCTCAACGAACTGGTGGTGATGACCCCGCTGGCCGAAGGCGATGCACGGGTCCAGGCCGCGTCACCGGGCAAATCCGCCTATGACGACGAAACCTACGCGTTGATCCGCGCGTCCGGCTACGCCGATGACGCTGCCGTGCACATTCCCGGCGACATGGAAGCGATCACCATGGAGGGCGACCGTATCCGCGTCACCTTCAACAGCACCCGCAATTCAAAGCTGTGCGTGCGTGGCAAGGTGACCTGCCCACCGGAAGGCCAGCATGCCTGGGTGTACCGCTGGACCCCGGGCAAGCTGACCCGCGCCGACTAGCGCTGCGCAGCCGGCAGCGCCAGGCACTGCCCGGCGCTGCCTCCCGCACTCAGGCCGGGGTCACCTGTTCCGGTTCGGCTACGTCCGGCAAGGGCGGCAGGGTGCGATCCACTGTTACCGGGGCATCGCTCTTCAACAGCGCCGCCGCCTCCTTGTTGCAGCCCACGGCTGGCGGCGAACCGCGCAGCGGCAGGCCGGCGGTTTCCTTCACGAAGATCATCGTGATCAGGCCGATCACCGCCGCGCCCATCAGGTAGTAGGCCGGCACCAGCGGATCGCCGGTGCGCTCCACCAGCCAGGCGGTCACCAGCGGCGTGGTGCCACCGAACAGGGACACCGATACGTTGAACGCAATGGACAGCGCGCTGTAGCGCACCGGCGTATAGAACAGTGCCGGCAGCGTGGAGGGCATCGAACTGGTGAAGCACACCAGCGCCAGGCCCAGCAGCATCAGGCCAAGGAAGATCAGCCAGTCGTTGCCGCTGCCCACCAGCAGCAGGCTCGGCACCGCCAGCACCAGCAGCGCGATGCAGGCGCCGATGATCATCGGGCGCCGGCCCAGCTTGTCGCTGAAAAGGCCACCGACGATGTTCAACGGCATCATCACCAGCATCACGATGATGATCAGCAGCAGGCCCTTGCTCTCCGCATACCCCATGGTCACGCTCAGGTAGCTGGGCATGTAGGTCAGCAGCATGTAGTCGGTAACGTTGAACACCAGCACCAGGCCCATGCACACGATCAGCTGGCGACCGTGCACACGCAGCAGTTCACCCAGGCCCGGACGTTCGTGGTCACGCTTCTCTGCTTCCTCTGCATAGGCGCGGAACGCCGGCGTTTCCTCCAGCCGCATGCGCATGTACAGGCCCAGCAGGCCGAGTGGGCCGGCCACCAGGAACGGAATGCGCCAGCCCCAGTCCAGCATCTGCGCGCTGCTCAGCAGCATGTGCAGTGCGGTGACCGTACCGGCGCCAGCGATGTAGCCGCCCAGCGTGCCGAACTCCAGCCAGCTGCCCATCAGGCCGCGGTTGCGGTCGGTGGAGTACTCGGCAATGAAGGTTGCCGCGCCGCCATACTCGCCACCGGTGGAAAAGCCCTGCACCACGCGCGCGAGCAGCAGCAGCACCGGCGCCCAGATGCCGATGCGTTCGTAAGAGGGAATCAGGCCGATGGCGAAGGTGCCCAGGGCCATCATGATCATGGTGAAGGCCAGTACCTTCTGGCGCCCGTAGCGGTCGCCCAGGGGCCCGAAGACCATGCCGCCCAGCGGGCGTACCAGGAAGGCCACGGTGAACGTGGCGAACGCAGCGATCACCTGCGCGGTGGGGTTGCTGGAGGGGAAGAACACCTGGCCGATGGTGACGGCGAGATAGCCATAGACACCGAAGTCGAACCATTCCATCGCATTGCCCAGTGCAGCGGCGCCCACGGCGCGCTTGAGCATGGGTTTGTCGACAACGGTGATCTCGTCGACCTTCAGATGGCGGCGGCGTTTGAACCAGCCGAAATGGGCGTGGGCATCGGAGTTGTCCTGCATGGGGACTCCCTTGGAAGAATGGAAATGGAGTGGAATGGGCGGTACGGATGTCCCGAAAGTCGGAAACGGCGATGCTGGCGCAGCAGGCGCAGGGGCATCGAATGGAAGGCCCGGAACGGGGCGAATGGTGTGTGCGATCAAACGCCGCGCACGCGACAAGCATTGCCCGCTGCCAGAACGCGGGACAATCGGATGGGTCCGATTACGTGTCAGACCGCGTCAGTGCACGTGGGGTGGTGGCAGGCGCAGAGAACAGGCGGGGCAGGGCCCGCAGGCGTCATCCGCCGGGATCCAGCGCGAGGCGATGGAAAGGCGAGGGGGAAGCAATGATGGAAAGCGAAGCGCCGGTCGGCAGTGCTTCCCGCATGCCAGCAACAGGTGCTGACGCGCAGTGGGTCGTGTCGATCATGCGTTCATGATAACGGTTACAGTGTGAGTGTGCCGAGAATCGCGCTGTTACGAACGCAGCGTTCCATGTTGCCTGTTCATGCAGATGACCCACGCACATCGAATGAACATGTTGTGCTCACCTCGCTCACGCCATGCCTTCTACGGTGGTTGCGAACCAACGCAAGGAGTAACGCATGACCCGTCGCATTCCCGAAGGCACCCTGGTTATCGTCGCCGATGGTGGCTCGGCCTGCGTGTTCACCAACGTCGGCAGCGAGCAGAAGCTCACCTTGAAGCAGGAAGGCGAGCTGCGCCTGCAGGACATCAGCGAGCAGGGTGTGTCCGGACAGGGGCCGTCCGGCGCGGTGCCCAAGGACATGTCGATCTCGCAGCTCAACGAAGCGACCTTCGCCAAGCAGGTGGCCGAGCAGCTCAACGAAGATGCACTCAACAACCGCTACGCGCATCTGGTGCTGATCGCCGATCCCACCACGCTTGGCCGCATCCGTCCGTTGCTGCATAAAGAGACGCAGGCGCGGTTGCTGGTCGATATCGCCAAGGATCTGACCAACGCGCCGCTGGAAGACATCCAGCGCACGCTGCAGGCGTAGCCGGCATGCCCTTCATGCGTGATCATGTAGCCGCCGAGCCGGCCCGCGCGGAGGTGGATGCGCAGGCCGGTTGGCTGCTGCTGGAATTCGGCGCGCCGTGGTGCGGCCATTGCCAGGCCGCGCAATCGGCACTGCAGGCCTTCGTAGATGCGCATGATCTGCCGCACTGGAAGATCGAAGATGGCAAGGGCAAGCCGCTGGGCCGCTCGTACCAGGTGAAGCTGTGGCCGACGGTCATCCTGTTGCGTGACGGCATGGAAGTGGCGCGCGTGGTGCGGCCGGTGGCTGCGGCAGATCTCGCCACACTGCAGAGCGCGCTGCCGGATTGAGCGGCTCCTGTAGAGCCGAGCCCATGCTCGGCATGCTCCGTCACCAACCGTAGTGCTCGATCACACCAGAGTCGAGCATGGGCTCGGCTCTACACGCTTCAATGCAGCGTCACCCGCACATGCTGCTCGCGCAGTTCATGCAGCAACCGCCGACCATGCTGGCTCAGCGCCATCATCGCAACCGTGATCTTCTGCAGGTTGTAGCCCGGGCGCAGGTGCGCCTGTGGGTCTACCGGTTCGTTCTCACCGATCATCATTGCCATGCCCTCGGCGGTGTTCAGGGCGTGCTCGATGCGGAAGAACAGGGATTCCATTTCCGGGGTCAGGATGGGCGGTTCATGCGACATGCGATGGCTCCTTGAGGGACGTGGCCACCGGAGGGTGGCGGGCGATGCGGGTTGGAACTTCGGCTGAGCTACGAGAAAAGCCGGAGGGCCATGCGGCCGCCGCGCACCGCCCGCCGTAGTCATGGCAAGCAGCTCTCGTAGCTCATTCCGGGGTTCCAAGCCCGGCAGCGGTGTTCGCGCTGCGCGGACATCCTGCACACGCCAGCGAGCGCAGTTCCAATAGATTTTTCATACGGAAATTTCTCCACCTGAAGGGCGAGCATCTGCATGTCGCGCGCAGCCCAGCAGGCGACCTGATAGCGACATGATGTGGCGCGATGCGCTGCGTTCCGCAGCGACGAGCGCGCTCGTCGGCGCAACCCGAAAAACAAAAAGGCAGCCCGGCACGCAAACCCGGGCTGCCCTGACAAGGCCAGAAACGCCTTACCAGCTGTAGCTCACACCCACCTGCGCACTGGCCTGGTGGAAGCCGCTGGCCTTCTGCAGCGACAGCCCGCCCCATGCACCCACACCGTTGCCGAACTTCAGCGACGCACCGGCACTGAATTCACCACGGCTGCGCGGGATTCGCGCATCCACCACCTCATCGTCCATGCGGATCTGCGACTCGGCACGGGTGTGCAGCCAGTGGGCCGCAATGTACGGCTGCACTTCGGTCGTCCGGTTACCCCAACGGGTCACGCCGGACAGGCGCAGGCCAGCACGACCGAACAGGCCATCGGCATCCTCGCTCGTCACCACCGTGCCGTTGGCTTCGGTGTGGCGGTTGCTGTCCCAGCGGTTGTAACCCAGCTGCAGCTGCGGCTCCAGATAGATGCCGCCGTTGCTGGCGCCACCCACACGGAAGGCGTAGCCGGTTTCCACCGCACCCTGCCATGCACGGCTGTCATAGCGCTCGTCGGCCAGGCCGATACCTTCCACCCGGTTGCGGAACTGGGCGCGCTGCACCGAGCCATCCACGTAGAAACCTGCATACGGGTCGGCGCCATTGCCGCCGCGCCAGGTGCCGTACAGGCCCAGCGCTTCGCCCTTCACCTTGCCGCGTGCGTAGTAACCGGTCAGTGCATTGGTGGAGGTGCTGGTGGCATTACCTGTGGACAGCATCACGCCCACGCTGCTGCCCGAATCGTGACGCCACACATCGGCACCGACGCTCAGTGCCTGGCTGTTGCCGCGGATGTCGAGCTGGCGGCTGACCGCATCGAAGCCGTTGCGCGAGCCGTCCACGCGCGCCCACGCACGGCCACCGTTCTGGCCGGCCTGGCGATCGTGGTAGCCGAGGCGGAACATCGTCTGCGCGGCCTGCAGGTTGGCCAGGTAGGCGCCGGGTTCGGGGCGCAGCACGGGTTCGGGATTCACCGGATTGCATTCGGGCAGGGTGGGGTCGACCTCGCACGGTTCTGGCTGGGTGGGCAGCTGCGAACGCAGATACCAGTTGCCATCGGTGCCGGTGCCCTTGAACAGGAAGTAGTCGTACTGGCCGCCCACGGCACGGCCGGCCAGGGTGAACTGGCCATTGGAGGCACCGCCGACCTGGATCAGCTCGATGCCCTTGTCGGTCTGCGCGCCGGCACCGCCGACATTGTTGACGCGCACGTTGGCGCTGCCGCTGGTGTCGCCACCGATGATCAGCTTGTCGGTGGCGGCGGTGTCGCCCGCCAGCACGGTGTTGAACAGGATCGTGCCGTCATTGCCGCTGAAGTTGCTGGCGACGTTGAGGGTATTGAAGGTTGTGCCATTGCCCAGCGACACCGTGCCACTGCCGAGATCGAGCCGGCCAACGGTGGAATCGCCGGTCATGTTCCAGGTGGCCGCATCCAGCGCCACGCTGGTGACGTTGGTCATGGCGCCGGTGATGCTGGCGTTGTTGGACAGGGCCACGTGCATCTGCGACGCCGCATCGGCGCGCAGGTCGCCTTGCAGATTGGAGGCCTGCACATTGAAGTCCAGAGTGCCTCCGTCGATGACTTCGGCGATCACGCCGTTGCCACCGGAGACGTTGCCTCCGCTTGTGACTGTAACCGTGGTCTTGTCGACGAGCCCGGCACCGCTGAATACGATTCCCGAACCAGTACGGCCAAGAACACTCGAGTTGTCGATGGTGATCGTATTGTCGGCGATCGAGCTTCCCGGGGTGCCGGGGCTGGAAGTGCCGATGAAGATTCCGTTCTCGTCACCGGCGACGGCGGAGCCATTGGCAATCCGAATCGTTGAATTGGACGTGACAAGAATGCCGGTCTTCAGACCCGCGGGTTCGAGGTTTCCGGTGCCTTCGCCCGTTGACTCCACGCGGGTGCCGGAGAGCTCAAGTACGCCGCTTTGGATGTAGGCACCAATCCCGCGCCCCGAGATGATCGAATTCGAGACGGTCGCCATCCCCGCTGGGTCGTTGGAGGTGATCCCATTCGTGACCGAGAAGGCGGAGGCGGTGTCATTGGTGATTCTGGAGCCAACGACCGTTCCTGACGCGGAGACGAATTGGGTCACCGAACTATTGCGGCTGCCATTTACAGTGGCCCCGGTCATGTGCATGACGGCCCCATTCTGCACGTTGGCAAAAGTGGCTGAACTGCCGGGATTGAAGGCAAGCGTTGCGCCATCACCACTCGCTATCCAGGACTCCGCATTATCGCCCTCATTGATGGTGGCGCTTTCACCGGGCCGGAGAATCCTGGCCTGAGCGGAAGAGGCGATGACAAGACCAGCCGCAACGGCCAGCGCAAGCGAACATCGAACAGCGATCTTCATGGGGACTCCTGGTAGATGGAAATTCCGGAAAGGGACCGCATTCATGTCGCCGACGTGAATCAAGCGCGCAGATGCGGTGAAGGCTTTGTGATTTTTCGAGGCCTTCGGGCATGGCTGTGACAGAGTGCGAAAGCGGTCACATCACGACTCGCGGCGTCGTCTTTGCTCAGATTCGGTCGTGATTGGCATGGAGCACAGTCTGTTGATCGATCGCGTTTCGATCCATGCAACTTGTTGCAATCGTTCCGTTCAATAGTCCCGGTGAATGAAGCCATTCAGCCGCAGCGCAGCATGCGGTGTGGCAGGGCCGGTGCTAGGATCTGACCATCACCTGAATCGATCCAAATGCCGATGCCCACGCTGGACCGTCGTCTCCTGATCGCTGTCGCCGCTACGGCGATGTTCGCCTCCGGCCTGGCTGTGGCCGCCCCGGCCAGGACTGCCGCCGACAAGGCCTATGCCTCGGTCGATCCGTTCATCGGTACCGGCGGTGAGGGGCACACGTACCCCGGCGCAACGGTGCCGTTCGGCATGGTCCAGCTCAGCCCCGACACGCGCATCCAGCCGCGAGAGAAGGCCTATGGCTGGGCAGCGGGCTATCGTTATGACGACAGCAGCATCGTCGGCTTCTCGCACACGCATTTTTCCGGCACCGGCCATTCAGACCTGGGCGACATCCTGCTGATGCCGTTCACCGGCAACCCGGGCCTGGAGCGCGGCGACCCCGAGAAGCCCAAGAGTGGTTACGCCTCGCGCTTCCGCCACGACGACGAGAAGGCCGAGCCGGGCTACTACGCGGTCACCCTGGACGACTACAAGGTGCGCGCCGAACTGACCACCAGCGCCCGCGTGGGCGTGCATCGCTACGCATTCCCGAAGGGCACCGAGGCCAAGGTGTTGCTGGACATGCGCACCAGCATGTATGACTACCCGGGCAAGATCCTGTGGTCGCGGGTGCGCGTGCGTGGCGATGGAACCATCACCGGTTTCCGCGAGACCCGCGGTTGGGCAGCCGGCCGCCAGCTGTATTTCGCGATGCGTTTCTCGCGGCCGCTGGCCAGCCACGAACTGCACAACACCGAGCAGGACATCGTCTACAAGGGCTTTGCGCCCCCGGGCGAGAAAGACCCGAAGCAGCGCGCGCAGATCGAGGGGCGGCAGTTGGTGGGCACCTTCGACTTCGGCAAGCTGGAGGCGCCGCTGGTGGTGAAGGTGGCGATCTCGCCGGTCAGCGAGGCCGGCGCCATCGCCAACCTGGATGCCGAAGTGGCCGACTTCGATTTCGACCGCGTGCGCGTGCAGGCAAAGCAGGAGTGGACGCAGGCGTTGTCGGTGCTGGATATCGACGCGCCGGAGCACGCGCGTCGCAGCGCCTACACCGCGCTGTACCACACGCTGCTGGGGCCAACGCTGTTCATGGATGCCGACGGCCAATACCGCGGCTCTGACAATGCGGTGCATCAGGCCAAGGGCTACACCAACTATTCGACGTTCTCGCTGTGGGATACCTATCGGGCGCTGCACCCATTGCTGACCCTGGTGCAGCCGGAAAAGCGCAACAGCGATTTCGTCAATTCCATGCTGGCCCATCACGAGCACAGCCCTTACGGCATGTTGCCGGTGTGGTCGTTCCATGGCCTGGAAGACTGGTGCATGATCGGCTACCACGCGGTGCCGGTGATCGCCGATGCCTACGTGAAGGGCATCCGTGGTTTCGACGCGGACAAGGCGCTGAAGGCGATGGTGGAGACCGCCAACTACGGTCCTTACGATGGCATCGCGCAGTATCGTGAGCTGGGCTACGTGCCGATCGACGAAGAAGGCGAAGCGGCCAGCAAGACGCTGGAGTACGCCTTCGATGACTGGACCATCGCGCGCATGGCACAGGCGATGGGCAAGGCCGATGTGGCGGCAACCTTCGACAAGCGTGCCGGCAACTGGCGCAATGCCTTCGACAAGGACACCGGCTTCATGCGTGCGCGCAAGCGCGATGGCAACTTCCGCACCCCGTTCGACCCCAGCGCCAGCGGCTACGGCACCGACTACACCGAGGGCAATGCCTGGCAGTACTCGTGGTACGTGCCGCAGGACGTGGCTGGTCTGGCCGCCGCACATGGTGGCAGCGACAAGCTGCTGGCGCGCCTGGACGAAGTGTTCAACGCCAAGGTCGATCCGGCCATCTTCGAACACATGGAAGACATCACCGGCCTGATCGGCTGGTATGCGCATGGCAACGAACCCAGCCATCACGTGGCCTACCTGTACTCGTATGCCGGCCAGCCGTGGCGCACGCAGGCACGCCTGAAGCAGATCATGGACACGCAGTATGCCGATCGCCCCGATGGTCTGGCCGGCAACGATGACGTGGGCCAGATGTCGGCGTGGTATGTGTTCACCGCGCTGGGCTTCTACCCGGTGGCGCCGGGCTCGGGCGAGTACATCCTCGGCCGGCCGTTCCTGCCGAAGACCGCAATGCGGTTGCCGAACGGAAAGACGTTCACCATCGTGGCCGAAGGCCTGGACGACAAGCACACCTATGTCGGCAGCGTGACCCTCAACGGCAAGCCGTTGCAGCGCACCTTCCTGCGCCACGATGAGATCCTGGCTGGTGGCGAGCTGCATTTCACCATGCAGGCCGAACCGAACAAGAACTGGCCGGGGCAGGGCGCGCAGGCGCCGTATTCGATGAGCCCGTGACGCAGCGCCCACCAAGGTGGGCGACTACCGATGTGGCGTGATCTGGTAGATGCCAACCTTGGTTGGCATGCGATCTACACCATCCCACCATTGGCGCGCAGCACCTGGCCATTGATCCAGCCGCCATCGGCACCGGCCAGGAACGCCACCGCACCGGCGATGTCTTCCGGCGTACCCAGCCGCTCCAAAGGATTCATCTTCGCCAGCCGCTCGATCAGCTCGGGCGACTTCCCGTCCAGGAACAGATCGGTGGCGGTCGGCCCGGGTGCCACCGCGTTCACGGTGATGCCGCGCCCACGCAGCTCCTTGCTGAGGATCGCCCCCATCGTCTCCACGGCGGCCTTGCTGGCGGCATACACGCTGTAGTTTTCCAGCTTGATGCCCACGACGCTGGTGCTCAGCGTGACGATGCGGCCACCATCGCGCACGCGCCGCGCGGCCTCGCGCAGCACATTGAATGCGCCCTTGAGGTTGATGCCGATCACGCGGTTGAACAATGCATCATCGCTATCCGCCAATGCGGCCAACTGCAGCACGCCGGCACTGTTGACCACCACGTCGATGCCACCAAAGCGCGCCTCGATCGCGTCGAACAGGGCATGCACAGCCTGCGGGTCCGCCACATCGGCCTGCAGGGCCATGGCGTGGCCGCCATGAGCGGTCAGTTCGGCAGCCAGTGCCTCAGCCTCTTCGCGGCGGCCGGCATAGTTGATCACCACGGTGTGGCCGTCGGCGGCCAGGCGGCGCGAGATCGCAGCGCCTATGCCACGGGAGCCGCCGGTGACCAGAGCGACAGAACGGGAAGCGGGGGAGGTCATGGCACATTCCAGAAGGTCACGCCGGGATGGCGCAGGGCCATCTTCGTCTCTCCGCCGTCGCGGATAATCATGGATAATCCGGAAACGTCATCCGGCCTGTCGAACAATGGATCGATTCACCGCCCTGCGTGCCTTCGTCCGGATCGTCGAGCGCCGCAGCTTCAGCCGTGCCGCCGAAGACCTGGGGCTGCCGCGTGCCACGGTGACCGACGCGATCAAGGCATTGGAGCAGCGCCTGGGCGTGCGCCTGCTGCACCGGACCACGCGCGTGGTGGTGCCGACGCTGGAAGGGGAAGCCTTCTATGGCCGCTGCCTGCGCCTGATCGCGGACATGGACGATGCCGAAGCCGCGTTCCGTGACGTGCCACCGCGCGGGCCACTGCGCATCGAAGTGCACGGTACGCTGGGGCGTCACCTGCTGTTCCCGCACCTGCCGGATTTCCTGCAACGTTACCCGGACATCGAACTGGAGGTCAGCGAGGGCGACCGCTATGTCGACCTGCTGCGCGAGGGAGTGGATGCGGCCATCCGCGTGGGCACCCTGGCCGACAGCGATCTGGCCGCGCGGCGCCTGGCGTTGCTGCGCGAGGTCACGGTGGCGTCGCCTGCCTACGTGCAGGCGCACGGGCAGCCGGAAAGCATCGCGTCGCTGGCAGCGGGACACCAGATGGTCGGCTACCGTTCCAGCGCCACCGGCCAGCTGATTCCGCTGGAGTTCCAGCAGGGCGGCCAGGTGCGTCATATGCCGTTGCCGGCACGCGTGCGGGTGTCCGGTGCCGACGCCTTCCTCGGTGCCGCGCTGGCCGGGTTGGGCATCATCCAGGCGCCGCGTTACCGGATGGACCCGTACATCGCGCGCGGGCAGCTGCTGGAGCTGCTGCCCGGGATGCCGCCCACGCCGAGCCCGGTCAGCCTGGTCTATCCGCGCAACCGCACGCCATCGCCACGGCTGCGTGTGTTCATCGACTGGGTGGCGGGTGTGTTCGAGCCGGAGCGCGCGCACGGCGGCCCATCCACGCATGGCGTGGATCTACTGGCGTAACCGTTCGAGTTGGCGACGCGTGGTGGCTCATCCACGCATGGCGTGGATTTACCGGCGTGGCCACGCTGACGGGGGGACGCCGACAACGCGGCGGAAGGCAGCGCTGAACTTGCTGGGATTGGCGTAGCCGCAGGCCATGGCCACCTCGGTCACGCTGAGGCCGCCCTGCAGCGCCTGCTGCGCCCACTGCATGCGGCGCTGGGTCAGGTAGGCATACGGTGGCATGCCGGTGGCGGCGCGCAGCGCGCGGCTGAAGGTGGTCGGTTCCATGCCGAGTACGCCGGCCAGTGCTGCGACATCCAGCGGCTGCGAACGGTGTTCCTCGATGAAGCCCTGCAGCTGGCGCAGCTGCCGCGATGACAGCGGTGCGGCCATGCGTGGCCGGGCGGGCGGATGGCCAGCCAGCTGGGCCAATCGCCGCACCACTACCTCTGCACCGAACTGCAGGAAGCCAGGCACGCAGGCGTCAACCTGTGCGCTCGACCATAGCGCGTGCAGTACGGAGGCGATGACCGGGTCGCGATGCAGTCGCAGGGAAAGGGAGGGGACGTCCGGGAAGCCGCCAAGGGTGTCACGCCACTGCGCGGTATCGATTGCCATTCCCAGCAGCTCCACCGCAGGGCTGGCGTAGTGTCCATGATCGCCGGGCAGTACCACGTTGAACTGGCCTGGATGCCACGGCGCCTGCAGGACGCCGCCAGTGGTCCGTTGGTACAGGTTGCCGCCACCGGCCAGCAGCAGGCCCAGGCGCAGCTGGTGCGGGTGCCCCATGGGGCCTTCGCTGGCCTGGAAGCCATGGCGCAGCAGAACGACCGAGCCATCCTCGCTGGTCACGGTTCTCTCCATGGGCTGGGCGACTTCCCGGTGCAACTGGTCGGCGAGGGCGAGCATGGCGGGTCCAGGAATGGAGCAGCGCTGACTGCAATGGAGTGGCGGCGAGCGTCGAATGTTACAGGATAACAGTTTGCGCCAGCCGGCCCGCCAGGCGCGTTTCCGTTCCTCATGAGGTTGCCCTTGAAAGTCCCCGTTTCCTCCGCTGCCCTCGTCGCAGCGTCGTTGCTCGTTCCTGTTCTTCCCGCCCACGCCCAGTCCGCCGATGCCACCACCCTCGATGGCGTGGTGGTCACCGGTTCCAAGCGCGACACGCCCTACCTGAAGAGTGACCTGTCGGTGACCGTGCTTGACCGGCAGGCGTTGAAAGAAGCCGGTGTCACAGAGTTCCGTGACCTGGACAAGCTGGCCCCCAACGTGAAGTTCAACGTGATGGGCCAGCTGAGCAACATGTTCATTTCCATCCGCGGCATCGAATCCAATCCTTTCCTGGTCAACCGTGCATCGGTCTACATCGATGGCATTCCGTTCCGCGAGCTGAGCAACGCGGTGCTCAACCAGGTGGAATCGGTCGAGGTGCTGCGGGGGCCGCAGGGAACCCTGTACGGCGCCAACAGCGAGTCGGGGCTGGTGCTGGTGCGCACGCGCGGCCCGGCCGATACCCGCGAGGGTGAGGTGAACGTGCGCAGCACCTGGTTCGGCAACGGCAACGGTACGGCCGTGGATGGCTTCCTGGCAGGCCCGCTGAGCAAGGACGGCACGCTGTCGGGCTCGGTGGCGTTCATGGGGTCCGATGAGGATGCCCACCTGAAGAACCTGACCCCGTACGGCGCGCGCGGCGAAGTGAAAGA
Source organism: Stenotrophomonas sp. Br8 (assembly GCF_014763005.1). NCBI lineage: Bacteria > Pseudomonadati > Pseudomonadota > Gammaproteobacteria > Lysobacterales > Lysobacteraceae > Stenotrophomonas > Stenotrophomonas sp. Br8. Next base: position 199,713 of record NZ_JACGTN010000008.1, read on the forward strand.
GGGCTATCTGCAGGGCAAGCTGCGCTGGCGGCCCAGCGATTACGTGACCGTCAACGCCTTGGCCTATCACCTGCGCACGCGCGCACCAGGCATGTTCGAGTACGAGTACCTGCCGCTGGATACCGGCCTGTACAACCGCACCTATGGCGACCGCCTCAATGGTGGCCGCCATGCAGGTGATTTCACCTACATCAACGATGCGCCCAAGCGCACCGAAAAGGACGAGACCGTTGCCGGCCTCAGCGCGCAGTGGCAACTGCAGTCCGGCACCCTGGATGTCGCCGCCTCGTACCGCAGCGAGGAAACCACCTCGGCTGGCTATGACTTCGACATGACCGCCAGCTCCGCGTTGGCCGGCTACATCTACGACAAGAAGAATGCATGGAATGCCGAGGCGCGCTTCAGCTCGCCCAGCGACCAGGCGCTGACCTGGATGGCCGGTGTATCGGCCTATCGCATCGACAAGGATTCGATCCAGGGCACCTTCGTCGGCCCGGCGCTGCGCGGGCTGGACAGTTACAACCTGGCGCCGCGGCAGACCTCCAAGGGTGAGGACTACAGTGTTTTCGCGACCGCCAGCTACACGCTGCCGACATTGCCGAAGCTGACCGCCAGCCTCGGCATCCGCCACGAGCAGGCCCGCCGCTCCACCGAACAGCGGGCCGGATTCCTCGACCTGGGTGCGGGCGGCCTGGTGCGCTACCGCGACGCAGCCCTGGCGCATACGTTCTCAGCCACGTTGCCGCGCGTCTCGCTGCGCTATGACGCCAGCGATGATCTGTCGTTCTATGCGGCCTCGGCCAAGGGCTATATCCCCGGTGGCTTCAACCTGGCCGCCGCGCAGAGCGATGTGATCAACGACAAGGTGCTGCGCTACGAATCCGAACGCATGTGGAGCCATGAAGTAGGCTTCAAGATGAACCTGGCGGGCGGCCGTGGCCATATCGGCGGCGCCCTGTTCCATATCAGCTCGGACAACTGGCAGGAAATCCAGGTGGCCACCGATGCCAACGGCCGGCCGATCTCCTCCGACTACGTGGGCTCGGATGCCTCGATACGTTCGCGCGGTGCAGAGCTGGAAGGGGTGTTTGAAGTCGCGCCGGGGTTCACGGTGATGGCCAATGTCGGCTATGTCGATGCGACGTACACCAAGCTGTGGGTCAGCCCGCAGGAGAACCTGCACGGCAAGCGGGTCAAGCTGACGCCGCACTACACCGGCTACCTGGCCGCGCGGTATCAGTTCGATTCCGGCATCTATGCCCGGGTGGAATCGCAGTTCACCGGTTCCAGCGCGCTGGACGAGCGCAACCGCGCGTTCCAGCCGGCCGTGGCCGTACTGGGCGTGCAGCTGGGTTACGAGCGGGGCCCGTGGAGCACGCGCGTGTTCGTGCAGAACCTGACCGACAAGCGCCGCATCAACGGCCTGATCTTCGACAACCTGGCCTTCGGCCGCGATGGCAACTACTACGGGCCGGTGGACAGCCCGCGCATTGTCGGTGCCGAGGTCGGCTACCGGTTCTGAAGGGTCATCAGCCGGCGGACCGCAGGGCCCGCCGGTTGCGCAGATGTGCGACGGCCAGCATCACCCCTCCGCAGGCGGTGGCAGCGCCATGCCAGAGCAGCGATTCCTTCAACGGCAGGTACAGCGAGGCGGACAGCAGCAGGGTCGCGCCTGCAAGGGCCACGCACAGCGGCAGTGCGCGCTGATGGCGGCGCTGCCCGGCGGCGGTGCTGAGCAGGGCGATCGTCGAGGCCAGCAGCGCGAACAGCCATTCCCAGCGCGACATCACCAGCAGCGCGGTCATCGCCGCGTGGCCAGGGTGCTGGAACGAGCGCAGCGCCATCATCGCCGCGGGCGTGAAGGCCAGCAGCAGAGGCAGGGCCACGCAATGCGCGGCACAGGCCAGCGACAGCCAGGCGCCTGCCAGATCGAAGCGGGGATGCCAGCGTGCCGAAGCTGGCGGCTGGGTGCGGGCCCTTGCGGGCGAGGTCGGGATATGGTCCATAATGTTACATAGTAACAATACGGAGCTCCCCCATGAAACGTTCTGCCGCTCTTCTACTGCTGCTTGCTGCTCATTCTGCGAACGCCCACGACGTGCGCCATCACGATGCGCATGTCCATGGCCAGGCCGATGTCGATCTGGCCGTGGACCAGGGAACGCTGGAACTGGCACTGCGTGCGCCGGGCATCGGCATCCTCGACTTCGAACGACCACCTGCCGACAGCCGCGAACAGGCCGCGTTGGCGCGGGCACGGTCGATCCTGCAGAGCGGCAGCTGGGTCACGTTGCCGAGCGCTGCGCAGTGCCGGCTGGACCATGCCGAGGCGACTGCGGAGGGGTTTGCGCCAGTAGCAGTGACAACGCAGCCTGGCCAGCACACGCACGCCGGATTCACAGCAGCACTGCGCTACCACTGCGCCAACCCGGCGGCATTGCGTGGGCTGGCATTGCCGCTGCCGACGCTGTTTCCAGGTCTGCATGAGGTGATCGTCAATACCGCGACGTCGACCGGGCAAGGCCGCAGCGTGGTGACCGCCGACAGCCTGCGGGTGCCGCTGGCGCCATGAACGAGGCCGCCATCATCGACCTGCAGGGCGTGCAGTTCGGCTACGCAGACCGGGCAGTGCTGGACATCGCACAGCTGCAGGTAAGCGCGGGCAGCAGCGTGCTGCTGCGCGGCACCAGCGGCTCGGGCAAGAGCACGCTGCTGGGCCTGCTGGCAGGCATCCTGCTGCCGGGCAGCGGCAGCATCCGTGTCGCCGGTCATGCGGTGAACACGTTGGGCGCGGCCGCGCGTGATCGTTTCCGCGCCGATCAGCTGGGCGTGATCTTCCAGCAGTTCAACCTGCTGCCGTTCCTGAGCGTGCGCAACAACATCGCCCTTGGCGTGCGTTTCTCGCCGCTGCGCAACGCGCGCATCGACGGTGGGCTGGATGCCGAAATCGCGCGGCTGCTGCGCGCGCTGCAGCTGGACCCGGCACTGATGCCGCGTGCGGCAGGCACGCTCAGCGTCGGCCAGCAGCAGCGCGTTGCCGCTGCCCGTGCCTTGATCGGCCGCCCGGCGGTACTGCTGGCCGACGAACCTACCTCGGCGCTGGACCCCGACGCGGCCACGGCCTTCCTGCAGCTGATGTTTGCGCAGTGCCGCGCCGCCGGTACCACCGCGCTGGTGGTCAGCCACGATGACCGCCTGCAGCCGTTGTTCGACCAGGTGCTGTCGCTGGGTGATCTGAACCGGGCAGGGGGCGCACATGTTTGAGTTGGCCTGGGCCAGCCTGCGCAGCCGCGCCCTGAGCGTGAGCCTGACCGTGCTGGTCATCACTCTGAGCGTGGTCCTGCTGCTGGGCGTGGAACGCATCCGCACGCAGGCCCACGAGGGCTTTGCCAGCACCGTCTCGGGTACGGACCTGATCGTGGGTGCACGTTCGGGGCCGGTGAACCTGCTGCTGTATTCGGTGTTCCATATCGGCGACCCGACCAACAATGTGTCCTGGCAGTCCTACCAGGAACTGTCCGCGCTGCCGCAGGTGAAATGGGCAGTGCCGCTGTCATTGGGCGATTCCTGGCGGGGCTACCGGGTGATCGGCACCACTGCCGGCTACTTCGAACACTACCGGCATGGCGCAGGGCATCCGCTGGCATTCGCACAGGGCAAGCCGTTCGACGACCTGTATGACGCGGTGGTTGGTGCAGAAGTGGCACAGGCGGCGCACATCGGCGTGGGCGCTGACATCGTGCTGGCCCATGGCACTGGTGCGGTAACGCTGGCCACGCATGCCGACAAGCCGTTCCGTGTGGTCGGCATCCTGCAGCGGACCGGTACGCCAGTGGATTCTTCCGTGCTGGTGTCACTGCCGGCGATCGAGGCGATCCATGTCGACTGGCGCTCCGGCGTGCAGCTTCGCAGCCAGCACGTCAGTGCCGAGCAGGCACGCCAGCTCGACCTGACCCCGACCAGCATCACCGCCTTCATGCTCGGCCTGAACTCGCGCATCGCCACGTTCGGCGTGCAGCGCAGCATCAACGAGTATCCAGACGAAGCGTTGCAGGCGATCCTGCCCGGCGTGACCCTGCAGCAACTGTGGCAGTCGCTGGGTACCGCAGAGCGCGCGCTGCAGTTGATCAGTGCGATGGTGGTGCTGCTGGGCATGGTTTCGCTGATGGCGCTGCTGGTATCGACGCTGCAGGAGCGCCGCCGAGAGATGGCGGTGCTGCGCGCTACCGGTGCGCGTCCAGCCTATGTGGCCTGCCTGCTGGTCGTTGAAGCCGTGGCCACCGCTGCGATGGCCTGCGCGCTGGCGCTGGCCGTGCTGACCTGCGCCAGCGTGGTGGGGCGCAGCTGGGCGCTGGCCAATTTCGGTCTGTCGATCACCCACGTCTGGCCGGACGCGCGCGAACTGGCCTGGGTGGGCGGCGTGCTGCTGATCAGCGCGGTCGCAGGCCTGCTGCCTGCGCTGCTGGCCTACCGGCGCACCCTGGCCGATGGCCTGGCGCCTGCGTCATGAGCACGGGCGTCCGCGGGTTGCTGCTGGCTGCGGCCATGCTGCTGGTCGCCTGCACGCGGCCGACCGATACCGGCGTGCAGGCACTGCCTCCGTCGCCGGTGCGAGACAGTGCCCGCACCGAAAGCGAGCAGGAACTGGACTGGTTGCAGATGCTGCCGGGCGATGAACTGGCCGCACTGGAGCGCGGCGAGGGGCCGGAGGTGCAGCACAGCGGCAACCGGCGCATGGCCCAGTTCGGTACCTTCCGTACCGTGGACGCGGTACTGGATCGCGCGGTTCGGCTGCCGGGCTATGTCGTGCCTTTGGCCAATGCCGCAGATGGTCGACTGCTCGAATTCCTGTTCGTGCCGTACTACGGCGCGTGCATCCACGTGCCACCGCCGCCACCGAACCAGATCGTGCACGTGGTGCTGCCGCGGCCGATCGCCATGCCCGACATGTACTCGCCGTTCTTCCTGGCCGGCGTGCTGCGTGCCGAGCGGGTGGACGATGATCTTGCCGGCTCGGCCTACAGCATGGCCGACGCCGAATTGAGGCCTTATGAACCGTAGCGCGAAGGTGCTTGCCACTATGTTTGCCGGTGTTCTGCTGACCAGCTGTGGCCGGCCCGCCGTGGAGACCCCGCCACAGGCCAGCAACGCTGCCGCTTCGCCAGCGGCGCCGTCTGCAGTGATCGACCGCTGGGACGCGCTGATGCCCGGGGAGGACAGCTTCCAGCGTCCACCGCCGCAGATCGGGCTGTCGCGTGGCAACGGCATGGATGGGGTAGGCGGATTGATCGACGACACCGGTTCGGGTTCGCTGCCCGGGCAGGCCATCGATCATTCCAGCCCTCTGCGCGCGCAGCAGTTCGGCTCGTCGGCGGTGGTCGATGGCGTGGATGGCCGGACGCTGGACCTGGATGGCTATGTGGTGCCGCTGGCGATGAACGACGCGGGACAGGTGGACGAACTGCTGTTCGTGCCGTTCTATGGCGCGTGCATCCACGTACCGCCGCCACCGCCGAACCAGATCATCCATGTGACCCTGGCCACCCCGATCACGATGGGCGCGTTGTGGGACCCCTATCGGCTGTCAGGCCGCCTGCAGGTGAAGCACTTCGAGGCGGATATCGCCAGCGCGTCCTATGACGCAGCCGCGGCGACGCTTTCCGCGATCACCCGATGACCAGGCTCCGCGCACGCACCGTCGCGCTGCTGATGGTGGTGCTGCTGCTGGCAGGGACCGGCGTGGCGCTGCTGTGGAACGCAACGCACGCGCCCTCGCCACCGGCAGTGGCATTTCCCGCACCGGCGGCGAAAGCGCAGGCACGCATCGAACATCACATGGCTGCAGACAAGGCCTTTCGTGATGACCTGCTGTTCCTGCTGGTGGCGACGCTGCGCGACCGTTGCGAACCGGCGCAGGCGGGAGTGCTGGCACGCATGGCCAACCGTGCGTCACTGCCGGTGTTGGCGGCGGTGAGCACCGTGACCACGCAGGATGCGAGCCTGGACCGACCGATCTACCAGTACATCCAGCACCGCGCCGATGCCACCGGCTGCGGCCAGCCACTGCGCCTGCCGGCAGGCGATGGCGGCAGCATCGAGGTGGATATCGAACAGTACGCACGCACGTTCCCGGACAGCTACTTCGATCCGCAGCGCAGCAGTGCGCCGCGTGACTTCGGCGGGCGCACGCTGCCAGAACGCGCCGGCAACGCCTGCAACAGCGTGGTCTATTCGGTGCTGCCGCTGGGAGGGGGGGATTGGCGCTGCAGCACGCTGCGCAGCAACGCCCGTGCGCGGGTGCGTGCGCTGTGCGAAGACGCGATGCAGCGGCAGCACGGCCATCTGCGTGGCGAGCTGGATGCCGAAGTAGGCCAGGCCATGCAGGATCCGGTCGTGCAGGCGGTCGCTGCATTGCCCGCGGAATGCAGGTAAGCCAGGGCCGTGGCGCAGCGGGCAGGGCGCCTCCCGGAAGCTGAATGGCGTTCGCTGGGACATCCATAACTATACAGGACGTCCTGTATAGTTATGGGCGTACTCCTTCCCCCTCCAGGTTCCCATGGCTCTCTCCCAGCCCTTGGACGGTGCTCCGTCCCTGTCGCGCGCCCGACGCTGGTCGCTGCTGTTCACCGTCGCCGCCGGCCTGCTGCTGGTCACGTTGGACAATTCGGTGTTGTACACGGCGCTGCCGACCCTGACCGAGGAGCTCTCGGCCAGTGCCGGGCAGGCGTTGTGGATCATCAACGCCTATCCGCTGGTGATGGCCGGCCTGCTGCTGGGCGCTGGCACCTTGGGTGACCGCATCGGCCACCGGCGGATGTTCCTGATCGGCCTGGTGGTGTTCGGCATCGCTTCGTTGGCGGCCGCGTTCTCTGCGACCGCCGCGCAGCTGATTGCAGCGCGTGCCTTCCTCGCCGTGGGTGCGGCGGCGATGATGCCGGCCACGTTGGCATTGATCGGGCTCAGCTTCCATGAAGAGCGCGAGCGCAACATCGCCATCGCGATCTGGGGTTCGGTGGCCATCGTCGGTGCGGCACTGGGGCCGATCATCGGTGGCTGGCTGTTGCAGCACTTCTGGTGGGGCTCGGTATTCCTGATCAACGTGCCGGTGGTGGTGGTCGCCTTCATCGCGACCCTGGTGCTGGCGCCGGAAGGGCAGCGCGACAGCACGCGGCCGTGGGACCTGCTGTCCTCGTTGCTGGCACTGGCCGCGCTGTCCGGGCTGGTGCTGGCGATCAAGTCGCTGATCGCTACGCCGCCCTCGTACGGTGTCGGCGCGGTCTCGCTGCTGCTGGCGCTCATCGCCGGCTTCGCCTTCAGCCGCCGTCAGCAGCAGTTGCCCTATCCGCTGCTGGATTTCGCCATCTTCCGTAACCCGGCGTTCCTTGCAGGCACGCTGTCGGCAGTGTTCACCCTGTTTGCGATGGCCGGGCTGCAGCTGCTCACCACCCAGCGTTTCCAGCTGGTGGCCGGCCTCAGCCCATTGCAGGCGGGCCTGCTGGTATCGGTGGCGGCGCTGGGCAGCCTGCCCAGCGCGTTGCTGGGCGGCAGCGTGCTGCATCGGGTCGGCCTGCGTCCGTTGATCTGTGGCGGCCTTGCGGCTGGCGCGGTAGGTGTCGGGGTGGTGGCGCTGGGCTTCCCGCACGGTCTGGGCTGGGTGGTGGCCGGCATGGCGATCACCGGCTTCGGCATGGGCGCTGCGATCTCGGTAGCGTCCACCGCCATCCTCAACAACGTGCCGCCGCATCGTGCGGGCATGGCCTCGTCGGTGGAGGAGGTGTCCTACGAGTTCGGTGGCCTGCTGGCGGTCGCGCTGCTGGGCAGCCTGAGCGCTGCGATGTACGGCGCGTTCCTGCCGGAGTCGGCGGACATTCCGGCCGCCGCGCGCGAGGGGTTCACCCAGGCGTTGCACGTGGCGCGTGACACGGGGCAGGGTGAGTGGTTCGCCCTGGCCACCGCGGCCTACGATCGCGGTTACCAGATCGTGCTGCTGGTGATCAGCGCGGTGCTGGCGGCCGGCGCGGTGATCATCGCGCGCCTGCTGCGTGGACGTGCCGGTGGCCGCGACGGCGCTTCCGATCGCGTAAAATAGCGGCAATGAGAACCAGCAAGCGCGAGCGCATCCTCGACGCCGCCGTCAGCGTGATCAACCGCGACGGCGTGCGTGCGGTCACCTTTGAATCGGTGGCGGCCGAGGCGCAGTTGACCCGTGGCGGCCTGCTGTACCACTTCCCGTCGCGCGAAGCGTTGCTGCGCGGCATCGACGAGCACCTGGTGCAGAGCTGGGAAGCATCGATGGAGGCGCTGCTGGGCAAGTCGGCCGGCGAGGCCACTGCGCTGGAGCGCTACCAGACCTTCGTGCGCGTTTCGGCGCAGAGTGCTACCCGCGCTGAGCTGATGTTCATGCTCGACTCGGTGGACCCGGAATTCCCCAGCGACCGGCCGTGGGCACCGGTAGTGCAGCGCTGGGCGCCTTCGCCGCCGGCCGCCGGCAGCGACGACCCTGCGGCGCTGGATAATTTCGTGGCGCGGCTGGCCGCCGACGGCCTGTGGATCTACGAGGCCATGTACGAAGGGCAGCTGGACGAGAACGTGCGCGCTCAGTTGACCGAGCGGATCGGTGGGCTGCTCTCTCCCGAGCAGTCCCCGAAGGACTAGCCGCGGGCTACAGCGTCGCCAGCCACGCGCGGGGCGAGAGCCCCAGGCGTTTGCGGAACGCTTTGGACAGCGAGGCGGTATCCGCAAAGCCGACGTCGGTCGCAACGTGCTTGGCCGCCGCCCCCGCGCGCAGCTGCGTGCAGGCCAGGCTCAAACGCCAATCCAGCAGGTAGCTGGCCGGCGTGGTCTGCATCACATCCTTGAACACCGCTGCGAACGCGCTGCGCGACAGCCCGGCGATGGACGCCATCTTCGGCAGGGTCCAGGCCTGCTGCGGCGACTGGTGCAGGGCCACCAGCGTGCGTGCCAGGCGCACATCGGACAGCCCACGCATCAACCCGTGGCTTACCCCTGCAGCATCGGGATGATCGATCACCCAGCGCAGTACCTGGATCAGGGCAACCTCGAACAGTCGGTTGGTCAGCAGGCGTGAGCCGCAGCGCTGGCGGTCGGCTTCTGCGAACAGCAGGTGCAGGGTGCCGTCCAGTTCACCGATGGCCGACAGCGGCACCACCATCACCGGCGGCAGCGACTGGACGACGGGATTGCGTGCACCGCCGTCGAAATCCAGCGTGGCGCAGGTGAAATCAGGACCGTCCAGCGGCGCGTTGAGGAACACATGCCGCAGTGGCCGCGGGTACAACAGCAGGCTGGGGGCGGTGACCTTCAGCTGGCGCGTGATGCAGTCCGCGTCGGGGTGATGCACCTCCATTTCCCCCTTGCGCAGGATGTGCAGGAAGGCGCGTCCCGGCTGCGGTTCGAACACGTGCCGTCCGCACAGCGGGCCGGAATGGAACAGCGCTGCCTGTACCCGGAACCGTTCGAGCAGGGTCGACAGCCGGTCAGGCACATCGTCGGACGGTGGGAATGGGGGCGGCGTGGCGTTCATGGATGATTGGACAACATATCTGGAAATAAAGGCTCTATTCGTCCTGCGAGTCTACCTACGATGAGCCCATCGTCCAATCCCGGGCGCTATCGCAAGGAGTACTCCCATGTCCCGCATTCCCCTGATCGATCCGACCTCGACCACGCCCGAGCGCCAGGCCCTGCTGGGCCAGGTCCACGCCGCCTTCGGCGCCACGCCGGCGATGTTCCGTGCCGTGGCCAACTCGCCTGCCGCGCTGCAGAGCATGTGGGGCGCATTTGGCGCGCTGGGTGGCGGCCGTCTGTCGCCGCTGCTGGGTGAGCAGATCGCGGTGGCCATCGCCAACCGCAATGCCTGCGAATACTGCCTGGCCGCGCACACGGCGCTGGGGCGCAAGGCCGGCGCCAGTGGCGAACAGATGGCCGCTGCACAGATCGGCCAGTCCAGCGATCCGGCCACCGCCGCCGCCTTGGACTTCGCGCTGAAGGTGGTCGAGCAGCGTGCGCAGATTGCCGACGCTGACGTGCAGGCGCTGCGCGCGGCTGGTTTCGATGACGAGCAGATTGTGGAGATCCTGGCCCACGTAGCGCTCAATCTGTTCACCAACTACGTCAACGTGGCCTTTGACGTGCCGGTGGACTTCCCGAAGGTGGCGCTGCGCTGAGGCCGCGCCGTCAAGCAGGTGGGTGGCCGTGCAGGCCATCCCCCTGCAGCCGCTCCGGGTGGGTATACACGTTGAAGCCCCCTTCGCGGGCAAAACCCACCAGGCACAGCCCGGCGCTGCGGGCCAGATCGATGGCAAGCGCGGTGGGTGCCGAGACGGCGGCCAGTACGCTGGCACCGGCGCGTGCTGCCTTGCTGACCATTTCGTAGCTGGCACGGCTGGACACCACCAGCAGGCCGCCATCGATGCTGTGTTCGTTGTGGTGCAGCGCACCGATCAGCTTGTCCAGCGCGTTGTGGCGGCCCACGTCTTCGCGCACCCAGCCGATGCGGCCGCTGGCATCGGCCCACGCCGCTGCATGGGTCGAACCACTGGCAGCATTCATCGGCTGGTGCGGGGCCAACCCGGCCAGTGCCCGCTGCAGGGCAGCCGTCTGATAGGTGCGGCGGTCATTTACCGGCGGCAGCGGACGCAGCACGTCTTCCAGCTGACGCGCACCACACAGTCCGCAACCGCCACGACCAGGCAGCAGGCGGCCATTGTCGGGGTCCAGCCCTGCGCCAGGGGCGTTGGCGGACACGGTCATCTTCAGCTCGATGCCTTCCAGTTGTGGCTGCACCTCGGCGGACAGCAGCTGATCGGGGCGCTCGATCAATCCTTCGCTGAGCGAGAAACCCAGGGCGAAATCCTCCAGGTCGCACGGCGTGGCCATCATCACCGCGAAGGCGGCACCGTTGTAGCGCATCACCACCGGCACTTCTTCGGCGATCACGTCCACCTGTTGCTCCTGCCCTGTGCTGCGCCAGCGTTGCAGCGTGCGCAGTGCCGTGCCGGCGGGCGGAGGGGAGGGCGGCGTCGATCCTGGCATGCGGCACATCCTGGGCAAAGCAGAAGGGCAGGCTACGCCCGCAGAATAGCGCAGCCATCCAGTGAAGACGCGGCGGTAACCGTTGCCATGGCAGCCTGCGTTACCACAGCCGGGCTATGGCGCCGCGGTTGCCGGCGTGCTTGACTGGCCACGGCAGCCGGGCGCGGGCCCGGCACTGCAGGCAGGCACTCCACCAACGCAGGTTCCCGACCATGTCCGAACAGAAGCCGCCGCGTTACAAGCCCTACAACCAACCGGCAGGCGGCTGGGGGGCCGCCGGTGCGACCGCCAAGGTGCTGCTGCAGCAGAGCGTGATCGGCAAGGGATCGAAGGCACTGCTGGCGATGAACCAGCCGGGTGGCTTCAAGTGCCCCAGCTGCGCGTTCCCCGATGCCGACCACCGCAAGAAGCTGGAATTCTGCGAGAACGGCGCCAAGGCCTTGGCCTGGGAAGCGACCCAGCACCGAGTGACCCGCGAGCTGTTCGCCCAGCACACCGTCACCGAGCTGATGGCGCAGACCGACTATTGGCTGGAGCTGCAGGGCCGGTTGACCGAGCCGATGCGCTACGACGCCGCCACCGATCACTATGTTCCCTGCGAATGGGACGAGGCGTTCGCGCTGATCGGCCGGCATCTGCAGGCTTTGGATAACCCTGACCAAGCCGAGTTCTACACCTCCGGCCGCACGCCCAACGAGGCGGCGTTCCTGTATTCGATCTTCGTGCGCGAGTTCGGCACCAACAACTTCCCGGACTGCTCGAACATGTGCCACGAGCCGACCAGCCGTGGTCTGCCGCCGGTGATCGGCGTGGGCAAGGGCACCATCGTGCTGGACGACTTCGAACACGCCGAGGCGATCTTCGTGATGGGCCAGAACACCGGCACCAACTCGCCGCGGATGATGAGCAACCTGGTGGAAGCACGTAAACGCGGCGTGCCGATCGTGGCGGTCAACCCGATGCCCGAGCGTGCGCTGATCCGCTTCACCGAACCGCAGGACGTGGTGCAGATGGCCACGTTCGGTTCCACCGAGATCACCAGCGAGTTCGTGCACGTGCGCATCGGCGGCGACCTGGCGCTGATCAAGGGCATGATGAAGGTGATGTTCGAGCGCGAAGCGCAGGGCGAGCAGGTGCTGGATCATGCCTTCCTGGCCGAGCATACCGTTGGCCTGGAGGGACTGCGCGAAGACGTGCTGGCGCAGGACTGGGATGAGATCGTGCGGGTGTCGGGTATCGCGCAGGAGCAGATACGGCGCTGCGCGGAGATCTATATCCGTTCGCGTGCGACGGTCATCTGCTATGGAATGGGCTTGACCCAGCACCAGCAGGGTTCGCGGCTGCTGCAGCAAGTGGCCAACCTGCTGTTGCTGCGCGGAAACTTCGGCAAGCCGGGCGCGGGCATCGGCCCGATCCGCGGGCATTCCAACGTGCAGGGCGACCGCACGGTCGGCATCGATGAAAAGCCCACGGCGCGCTACCTGGATCGGGTGCAGCAGGTGTTCGGTTTTGATCCGCCACGCGAACATGGTCACCACGTGGTCGAGTCGATCGCGGCGATGCTGGATGGCAGCGCCAAGGTGTTCATCGGCATGGGCGGCAATTTCATCCATGCGGTGCCCGATACCGAACGCGCCTACGAAGCCATGCGCAAGCTGGAACTGACCGTAGGCATCGCCACCAAGCTCAATCGAGGTCATCTTGTGCATGGCCGCGACGCGCTGATCCTTCCGGTGGTGGCGCGTTCGGAGTGGATCCGCACACCATTGGGGGAACAGTTCGTCACCATCGAAGATGCGATGTCCAACGTGACGGCGTCGCGTGGTGTGCTGGAGCCGGCCAGCGAGCACGTGCTGCCGGAGGTGGAGATCGTCTGCCGCATGGCGATGGCGGCGTTGCCGGACAGCAAGGTTGACTGGGCCGCGTACATGCATGATTACGGCCCGATCCGCGACCTGATCGCCGCCGTCTACCCGGACATCTACGCAGGCTTCAACGAACGCATCCAGGCACTGCACGGCTTCCACCTGGATATTCCACCGCGCCGGCGCGTGTGGCCGACGCCGAACGGCAAGGCCAATATCCTGGTCATGCCGGGTCTGGAAGTGAACACGGTGGTCGATGACCCGGAGATGCTGCGGCTGGCCACGGTGCGTTCGCACGACCAGTACAACACCACCATCTACAGCTACAACGACCGCTACCGGGGCGTGTACAACGACCGCATGGTGGTGTTCATGAACATCGAAGACCGTCTGGCGCGCGGGCTCGGAAAGGAAGCCCTGGTGAGCCTGGAAACGATCAGCGACGATGGCGTGACGCGGCGAATCGAAGGCCTGACCGTGCTTGACTATCCGATGCCGCGCGGCGCGCTGGCGGGCTACTACCCGGAGCTGAACCCGCTGCTGCCGCTGGACTACTACGATCGGATCAGCGGTACGCCAGCGGCGAAATCCATTCCGGTACGGATGCGCGCGCAGGTCGAGGTGCCAGCGTAGAGGAGAGTCATGCCTGCTTGCCGGCGGGGCCGGTGGCGTCGAGTAGACTCGGCGCTAGCGGGCGCCCAGGTGTGGGTTGGTATCTTCGTCCAGGGCAAACGAACAACGGTAGTAGTCGGCGGTATCCCGCCACACCGCCAGGATGGGCTCCTGGATCTTTGTCACCAGTCCGCGGGCCGTTTCCCGATCATTGGCCTGGCAGGCGAAGTAGGCGAACGCCTGCTGGTTCCATTCGTCCGGGTAGCGCGCCAGGATGTCCTCGAAGCCGCGTTTCATGCTCGGCCAGTCGACGGCCGAATCGACGAACAGGCGTTTGCCATACTCATCCTGCGAGGCTACCCAGTAGATGCGCGCATACAGCATGTACTGATCGCGCGGCGGCGCCAAAGCCATGACCCGCCGTGCGTAGATCTCCAGGCCCTGTGCATCGCCACCCCATTTTGGCGCGAAGTAGCGGACGGCCGAGAAGTACAGCGGGTAATAACCGGGGAATCGCTTGATCCCTTCGTCGTGCAGTGCGATGAACTGCTCCAGTGGCCAGCTGCGCTCGATGGCGAGGTGTTCCATCAGCTCGTACCAGTATGGATCCGTCGAGACGACGGCCTTGTGCTGCTGCAGGTAGTCGATGGCTTGTTGCTGGTAGGTATTGAAGGGCCCCCAGTCTTGGTCCTTGACCGTGTTGGCATAGCCGCTGCCGCGAATGCTCCATGCGTGGCTGGACAGCATCCTGGCCATGGCCAGGTGCGCCGCTGGCGACTTCGGATGCCGTTCGATCCAGGTGCGCACGATCTTCTCGCGGCCAGCCCAGTAGGCGGGGTCGCGGTTGGTGATGCTGAACGCTCTGGAGATACCGGCGTAGTAGGTGGACAGTTTCCAGACGCCACTGCCGAAGCGCTGATCCGTCGTGCGGTAGCGTTCGCCCAGTCGTTCCAGCGTGGCGAAATCCTGCTTCTCGAACAGTTCCGTGGCCTGCCGGGTAACAGCGTGGCGATCAGTCAGTTCGTCGGCACGTATGGACGTGGCGGCGAAGAGCAGGACGAGCGCCAGCAGCGATCGCATGATTCCATTCATCGAGACAATTCCGTGTCCTGGAGTAGGCCCGAGCCTAGGGGCAGCGGCGCGACCGCCATATCGCCACAGACCGGGACGCCGCGCAAGTCCGGGACGAGTCAGCCAGCAGAACAGGCCGGCGGGTACCGCCCCTACGGTTTCTCGTTGCCGCTCAGCACGATGCTGCCGTCCAGCAGCACGGGAACCATCTGGGTCCAGCCCTTGGCGTTGTAGTCGAGGCTGACCAGGTACACCCAGCCGCGCGCTGCGTCTTCGTTATGCGCCGCCGCGCCGGCGGTGAAGCGCTGCAGGCTGACCTCGGAGACCACGAAGTCGTCGCCCGGATAACGCAGGCGTGCGTGGGCCAGCGCTGCCGCCGTCGCTTGATGTACCGACAGCGGCGGCTCGGCGCGCGCCGGGTCGAAGGCGGGCAGCGTATGCAACCGCGTCGCGCTCACCTGCCAGCGCTCATGGGTGTCGTCAGCATCGCCGCTGGACAGCACGGTCCATTGGCGTTCGCCTGCCATGACCGGAAAGCTCAGCAACGCAGACAGCAGGAGGGCGGCAGGGGCGCAGCGGGCAGGCATGGAAATGCTCCAATGAACGTCATCCATGATGACACCAGGCAGCGGCGACGGGTGCCTCGTGCGTCGGCTATCATCAGCCCGTGGATATATCCGGCCTGCTGCTGCGACTGATGCTGCTCCTGACCCTGGTGCTGAATGCACCGGCGCTGGCGCTTGCCTCGGGCGGCATCAACGGTCAGGCCAGCGATGGTCATTGGGGTGCGCCCCACGAGAGCGCCAACACTGCAATCTCTGCCGCGCCCGCCTGCTGCGATGAACGGGACGCAGGCGCGTGCAGCAGCGAGGGTTGCGAATGCGTGCCGGCCAGTGTGGCCATGCTGCCGTCGGCGGCAAGCGTTGCTGCATCGCCGCGACGTGCAGTGCCCGGCGAGGCGCTGCGACCCGGTCATCCCGCGCCTGCGCTGCCGCACCTGATCCGTCCGCCGATCGCCTGATCGCGCGCAGGCATTGCGTGCCTGCCGTCCTGCAGTACCCCCCCCCTCATTTACCTGACCCACGCGAATCCGTCGTGTGGGTGGCAGGCGCTCGCGCCTGCGATTGCAAAGGACAACCTGACATATGAACCGCACGCTTTCCCTGGGCCTGTTGCTTACCACCGTTCTGCTGGGCAGCGCCTGCGCGCGCGCCTCCGAAGAAGCCGTGTCCTCGTCCGCCTCGGCAACCGCAGCCGCAGCCGCAACCGCCTCGGCAGCCGCAGTGATGGCTGAGGCGACGATCGATCCGGAACTGCCGCTGGCGATCGTCCACAAGACGGCCAGTTGTGGTTGCTGTGGCGTGTGGGCCGACCACCTGAAAGCCGCAGGCTTCCCGGTTGAGATACGCGACACCGATGACATGCATCCGGTCAAGCAGCGCCTCGGCGTACCGGCCGGCAAGGCGTCCTGCCATACCGCCGAGATCGGTGGCTATGTGGTGGAAGGCCATATTCCTGCCAGCGACATCAAGCGCCTGCTGAAGGAACGGCCGACGGCGCGTGGCCTGGTGCTGCCGGGGATGCCGGCCGGATCTCCGGGCATGGAAATGCCTGATGGCTATGTGCAGCCGTATACCGTAGAGCTGGTGCTGGCCGATGGCAGCACCCAGCCCTTCGCACAGCACGGGCAGGGAGGCTGACAGTCAGTGGCGGTGCCGGTCGGTCTGACCGGCACCCTTCCACGCGGCCTGTGTAGAGCCGAGCCCACGCTCGGCTGCTTTCGGCCGGCAAGCCGAGCATCGGCTCGGCTCTACAGAATCAGCGGGCCCCGGCCGCTTGGCCAGCTGCGTGTCGAGCGCCCATTCGGCTGCATCCACGTAGTCCTTCTTCGGCGCGCCACGTGTAGAGCCGAGCCCACGCTCGGCTGCTTTCGGCCGGCAAGCCGAGCATCGGCTCGGCTACAGGATCAGCGGGCCCCGGCCGCTTCCTTGGCCAGCTGCGCGTCGAACTTCTTCTCGGCCTCATCCGCATAGGCCTTGCAGGTCAGGGCCTTGGCACCGGCCTTGGCCCCAGCGCTGTAGTTCCAGTTGCTGGCACCAGGATGCGGGGTCAGCAATTCGTCGCAGGGCAGCGCCCGCACCGTCGCGAAGCTGCGCTTGTAGTCCTCGATCAGGCGCGGATAGCGAGGGTTGTCCCTCAACTGGTAACCCGGTGCGCTCAGGCTGTCGGCGTAGACGATGCGCACGGGTTTTCCTTCACGGGTGTCGGTCCAGGTCCAGGCGGTGCTGCCCGGGGTGTGGCCGGGCACGAAGTGCGCGGTGAAGTCGATGCCACCGAGCGAGACCACCTCGCCGTCCATGATGATCCTGTCCGCGGTTGCCGGCGGATAGGTGATGCCGTCGCCGAAGTGCAGGTCGTTGCTGCCCCCGCGCGCCAGCAGCACCGCCGATTCTGCATTGGCCACGATCTGCGCAGCGGTGCCGCGCTTGAGCGCAGCAACCGGGCCGGCGTGGTCGGCATGGGCATGGCTGAGCAGGATCAGGCGCAGATCCTGCGGCGCAACACCGCGCGCTTTCATGTTGCGCAGCAGGTGGTCGGCCATCTGCGGCATGCCGCCATCGAGCAGCACCGCGCCCTGCGGCGTCTGCACCAGCAGCGCGGTCAGGTCTTCGGTGCCGACCTGCCAGGTGTGGTCGGCAATCTGCAGCGGCACCATCGGCTGCAGCCAGGACGCATCCACGGTGTAGGCACGCAGCTGTGGAAGCGGCGGTTCGGCGGCAGAAGCCGCAGCGGGAAGCAGGGCAGCGAGCGTGATGGCGAGGGTCTGCAGGCGCATGGGTGGACACCGATGAAGGAGGCCCAGAAACTAGCATGGGCCTCCTTCGTCGCGTCACGCATAGATTTCATGGCACCCATAAGGGCGGCATGTCTCAGTAGCGGTACTGCCATCCCAGCGTCAGCACACGTCCGCGCCCTGCAAAATAGCTCGGGTTGGATGGCGTGGTCTGCGAGTAGTAGGTGATGTACTGCTTGTTGGCGAGGTTCTGCACGCCCAGGGTGAAGCTGCTCTTGTCCAGCGCATAGCGGGCGACCAGGTCGAACGTGGTGTAGCCCTTGAAACTGGCCACCGGCACGCCGCGCAGGTCGAAGTCGCGGTCGAAGGCATGGCTGGCCTGCAGGCGGGTGCTGAGCTGCGAGGTCCAGCTCTGTTCCCAGAACGCGGTCAGCCGGTTCGGGGCGATGTTGACGCCCGCCAGGTCGCTTTCCAGTTGACCATCCAGATTGGCGTCGTAGCGGCCATTGGCGCGGGCATAGCCCAGGCCAAGGCGGCTGTCGCCCAGGCGCAGGCGGAGGTTGGTCTCGAAGCCTTCCACCCGCGTAGCCTGGCGCTGCACGTTGTAGGCATCGATGCCGGCGTCATAGACCAGTACCGAACCCAGCTTGGATTCGGAAGTGTAGTACGCGATATCGCCGCTGAAGCGACCATCGTCATATTCCAGTCCGATCTCGCGGTTGTCCGACACCACCGGCGACAGGTCCACCAGGTTGTCCACGCGCTGGCCATCGCGGTTGATCGCGCGCAGCACGCGGCCAACGTCGGCCACGGTGTAGCCCTCCGAGTACGACGCGTAGGCGTTGAGGCGATCGTTGATGTACCAGACCGCGCCGAAATTGGGCAGCGTCTCGCTCATCGTCGGTTTGCCACCGGCCACCTTGCGTGCGCCGTAGCGGGGCAGGGTGGTGTAGTCGCCCACTTCCAGTTCGCCCTTTTCGTAACGCAGGCCAGCGGACAGCATGACGTGGTCGGTGGGCCACCACTGCAGCTGCAACAGCGGCGACAGGCTCTGGTAGGTCGTCAGCGGTACCCAGTTCAGGCCGCTGGCCAACAATACCTGGTGGGTGCGGTCGCGCAGGCCATCCAGGCCCAGGGTGACGTCCAGCGACGTGTCGCCGATGCGGCGCCAGCTCTGGGTCAGCTTGAAGCCGCGCTTGTCCGACTCGTTCTGGGTCTGGTCCCAAGCGGCGTTGGCACCCGTGTTGCCCCACGGGTCCCACTGGCTGGCGCCGTAACGCCCTTCGAAATCAACCGCGAAGGCCTGCGCCAGGAACTGGCCGCCGAACAGATCGGCGTTGCTGTAGTCCAGGGTCAGCGAGCGTGAGCGGTTCATCGGCGGATCGAGCGGCGTATCGCCGGGTACCGACGTGGCCGGGCGACCGGTACGGAAGTTGCCATCCACCGGCAGGTAATTGTCCAGGCCACGCAGTTCGTAGCGATTGGCCATCAACTGCAGGCGCTGGCCTTCGGCGATGTTCCAGCCAAGCTTGGCGAAGATGTTGATCGAGGTCGAATCCATCAGTTCGCCCTGCGCATTGGTGCCGATCGCACGGCCATCGCCGTCGTAGTAAAGGCCCTGCCGCTCATGGGCCAGGCCGGCAACGAGGTCGAACTGTTCGCCGCGGATACCCACCAGTGCCGAAGCACGCTGGCCATCATCATCGCGGCGGCCCGGCGAGGCGGCGGTGAGCGAGAGGTTGCTGTCCAGCAGGAAAGCACCCGGTTCGCTCGGCGCGCTGCGGGTGATGATGTTGACGATGCCACCGGTGCCGCCGATACCCTGCAGCGCGTTGGCACCGTGGATCACTTCGATGCGTTCGATCATCGCCGGATCGATGGTGTGCGAGTCACGCGAGCCGTCGCGCAGCGGCGTGGATTGCGGCACGCCGTCGACCATGTACAGGATGCCGCGCCCGCGCATGCTTTCGCCATAGTTGGACATCTTCTCGCGCGCCGGGGCGAAGGCCGGGATCTGCGAGGACAGTACGCGCGACACATCCGAGCCCAGTGCCAGCTGTTGCTGGATGTCCTCACGGGTAAGCACGGTGATGGTGTTGGGCATGGCGGTCTCGCCCTGCGGCATGCGCGCGGTGGACGCCGACACGGTCACTCTGCCGAGTGAGGTCGCAGCTGCCGCCGTTGCTGCCGTGCGCGGGCCATCTGCTTTTGCCGCCGGCTTCGCGGTTGCGACCGCACTGCGGATCACGAATACGCCTGGCGAGCGTTCCTCGACGTCCAGGCCTTGGCCGGCAATCAGCCGTTGCAGTGCCTCGCGCGGGGCATAGCGGCCGTCCAGTGCTGGCGCCTGGCGGCCAGCAACGCTGTCCGCAGCGAACAGCAGCTGGATGCCGCTCTGCCTGGCTACCGCATTGAGTGACTGCTGCAGCGGGGCCGCCGGAAGATGGACGTCCACCGTCGTGGGGGTGGACTGCGCCGCCACCGGAAGGGCGGCGCACAGGCTGACGGCCAGCAGGGCAGGCGTCAGGCGGCGCAGGGCGGCGGGCAGGGCAATGCGGATCATGCGGGGTCCTTCAGAGGGGTTCAAGCAGCAGCCGGATGAGCAGGGCCACAACCCACCCTCGATGCGGAATTCAGTGGTGCGCGGAGATGTGGACGCTGCCATCGTCGCGGGGGTGGATGGCGACCGGCAGGATCTCCGGCAGCAGCGCCAGCGCGGTGGCGGCATGGTCGCCATCGAACACGCCCGAAACCTGCAGCGTGGCCAGACCGGGTTCGTCCAGTACGATCGCGCCGCGGTGATAGCGCTGCAGGCTGCGTACCACTTCGCCCAGCGGGGTCTGCGCGAACTGCAGCCGGCCCTCGGTCCATTCTCCGCTGCCGGCGGCGATCGGCTGCGGTTGCTGGACCGGGCCTGTCCCTGCCAGCAGCTGCTGGCCAGGGTGCAGGCGCTGCTCGCCATCGCGACCAGCCACGCGCACGCCGACCCTGCCGCGCCACAGGCGGACTTCACTGCGGTCACCGCGTCGATCCACATCGAATACCGTGCCGTAGTTGCGCACCTGCACCGGTCCGGCATCGACCTGGAACCGACGCCAGCGCGACGGCGCCACCTCGAATCGGGCGCGTCCGGAGACCAGCACCGTGCGGCGCGAATGCAGATGGCTGCGTACCTGCAGATGGCTGTCTGCATCCAGTTCGATACGGCTGCCATCGGCCAGCAGCACGCTGCGGCGCTCGCCGATGGCTGTCTGGTAATCGTGCTGTTGCCAGCCGGGATCGAAAGCGTAAAGCCCGCCCAATCCAGCCACAAACAGCAGGCCGAGCACGGCGCCGCCGATCCGCCGGCTGCGATGAGGCCGATACAGCTGCACCGGGTCGGGCACCGGAAACAATGCCTTGAGAGTGTCCCGATGTTGTTCCAGCACACGATCAGGCGAAGGCGCGCCGGTCTTGTCCGGGCGTGGCGTGCGCGGGCGGCGTGGTGCTGTCACGTCAGCGCCCGTACATCCAGCGAATGCCGGCAATCGAGCATCGCCAACCGCAGATGCCGCTCGACGGCCTTCAGTCCGATGCCCATGCGCCGCGCAACCGCCGCCTGAGGCACGTCATGGATCTTGTGCAGGATGAACACCTGGCGGCGGCGACAGGGCATCGCACGGATGACCTCGACCAGCCGAGCCAGTTCCTGCGTGGCAACGGCCTGCCTGGCAGGGCCGGCGCCTTCGCAGGCGGCATCGGGCAGTTCGGCACGGGCTTCCACCCACTGGCGGCGCAGGTCTTCGGCACGGCAACGATCAACCGCGGCGTCATGCGCCATCCGCCGCAGCAGCGCCATCGGCTGCCGCACATGGGCCGGGGTGGGGCGCTCCAGCAGGCGTACGCAGACGTCGTGCACCACCTCGCGGGCCAGCCCGGGTGAGGCGAAGCGACGGCGCAGGTAATCCACCAGATCCTCGTAGTGGCGCACCAGCGAGGACACCAGCGGCAGCGCAGGTGGTGGGGAGTGCGGTGGCGTGGACATCCGGGAAAGCGGCGCAGGCGGGAAGGGGCGGGGCCACGCAAGGCCAGCCCTGCGCGGTGCCACGATAGTAATGGGAACTGTTCGCATTTGCTATCGGGTGTGCCACGGGGGATTGTTCGTGGCCGCCGGAAAGTGAATCCACGATCACCCTCTGCAGCGCACACTCGGCCGCAGATAGGCTGCAGGGCAGCCATCGGGGAGAGTGACCATGCACGTGCTTCTGGTGATCGTCGGCGGGTTCCTGTTGCTGGGTGTCTTCGCCCTGTTCGGCAGGCTCTGGAGCACGGGCAGCTCGCAGCTGCCAACGGCGCTGTTGGCCTTCATCGGCACCTGGCTGCTGGTGTCGGTCGCCAATCTGTGGGTGGGGGTCAGCCGGGCGGGCTATGCGGTGCGCGAGGAGCTGCCGATCCTGCTGCTGGTGTTTGCCGTTCCGGCGCTGGTGGCCGGTGTCATTTTCTGGCGGCTGGGCCGCTGAAGCGAGGATCCACGATGCCGGCAACACCCCGTCTTCCTGCCCTGCGTCGTCGCGACGGCCATCATGCACGGGTGACATACGAAGAACTGTTCTTCGATCTGGTCTACGTGTTCGCCGTCACCCAGCTCAGCCACCACCTGCTGCACCACCTGGGCCTGCTGGGCGTGCTGCAGACGCTGGTGCTGTGGTTTGCGGTCTGGCTCGGCTGGCAGTACGCGTGCTGGGTCAGCAACTGGTTCGACCCGGAAGCGCCGCGCATCCGCGGCCTGCTGTTCGTCACGATGCTGCTGGCGTTGCTGATGTCTTCGTCCATCCCCGAAGCCTTTGCCGGACGCGCGTGGATATTCGCTGGCGCCTACGCCACGATGCAGGTGGGGCGGACGCTGTTCGTCCTGCTGGAAGTAGGGCGCGCGCACCCGCTGGCCGCCAATTTCAGGCGCATGCTGGCCTGGGTCAGCGTTTCGGCCTGTTTCTGGCTGGCCGGTGCAGCGGTCGAGGGCAATGCGCGGCTGGCACTGTGGGCACTGGCCGTCGCCTGCGAATACATCTCGCCGATGTTCGGCTTCGCGTTTCCCGGCCTCGGCCGTTCGCGCACCCGCGAGTGGACCATCGAAGGCGGGCATCTGGCCGAGCGCTGCCAGCTGTTCGTGATCGTCGCACTGGGTGAGACGCTGCTGGCAACCGGCGGCGTGCTGAGCGAAGTGGAGCACTGGAGTGGCGCGGTGGTTTCGGCGGTGCTGGCGACCTTCGCCGGTACGATCGCGATGTGGTGGCTGTACTTCGGCATCTCCAGCCGCGACGCCACCGACACCATCACCCGTTCCGACGACCCGGGCCGCATCGGCGCCTATTTCCACTACGTGCATGCGCTGCTGATCGCCGGCATCATCGCCACCGCCGTCGGCAATGACCTGGTGATGGACGAACCGGAAGCGGTGGTGACCCTGCCGTATGCCGCGATGCTGGCGGCGGGACCATTGATCTACCTGCTGGGCAGCGCGCTGTACAAGCGGGCGGTCTACGGCCACGTGCCGCGCTCGCATCTGCTGGGGGCAGCGGCGTTGGTCGTGCTGGGCGTGGTCCTGCCGCATACGCACTTGCTCGCAGCCGGCTGGTTGACCAGCGCTGTGCTGCTGATTGTGGGGCTGATGGATACGCGGTTGCAGCGGCGCCTGCAAGGCGCCTGATTGCGGCCAGCGACTGGGTGCTTGCGGAACCCGGTGATGGGAGTAGCGTTGCGGATGTCGACCCTCTAATGCAGGAGTGGAGTGGCATGCAGAACATTCCGCAATGGCTGGTATGGGCCACGTTGTCAGCACTGTTTGCGGCGCTGACAGCCTTGTTCGTCAAAGCCGGGGTCAGGGATGTCGACTCGGATCTGGCGATGGCGATCCGCACCCTGGTAGTCGCTGCAGTAGTCCTGCCATTGGTTGTACTCAGCGGAAAATGGTCCAACCCGTTGCTGCTGCCGGGTCGCACCCAGTTGTTCCTGATGCTGTCTGCGCTGGCCACAGGTGCATCGTGGCTGTTTTATTTCCGCGCGCTGAAGAGTGGCGAACTGGCCAAGGTTGCGGTGGTCGACAAGTTCAGCGTGGTACTGGTCATCGTGCTGGCCTACCTCCTGTTGGGTGAACGGCCGAGCCTGCGTGAATGGAGCGGGATCGGCTTGGTGGTCGCCGGTGTGATCGTGCTGGCGACCAAGCGGTAGCATCAAGCCAATCGACAAGGGAGAGCAGGATGCAGGGCGAAGCAACTGGTACGTTCGAGGTCACGCTGTTGCCGATCGGCGGCAATAACGGCCCGATCGGGGTGATGTCAATCGACAAGATCTTCCATGGCGACCTGCAGGGTATCAGCGTTGGCCAGATGCTGGCATTCCGCAGCGCGGTGCAGGGTTCAGCGGGCTACGTGGCGATGGAGCGGGTGACCGCCACGCTGGCCGGACGCCAGGGCGCGTTTACGCTGCAGCACACCGGCGTGATGACGCGCGGCACACCGAGCCTGAGCGTAGTGGTTGTGCCGGACTCAGGCACGGACGGACTGCTCGGGTTGAGCGGCACGCTGCAGATCACCATCAGCGATGGCCGTCACGACTACCGTCTGGCCTACAGCTTGCCCGACCCGGAGTAAGCCAGGATCAGGCAAGCAAGGTTCAGGCGAGGCCCGCCTGCAGCCGATCGTACATGCGCACCAGGTCCACCAGCGTGCGCGCGCCCATCTTGCGCATCACCTGCGCACGTCGCACCTTCACCGTGATCTCGCTGACCCCAAGGTCAGCGGCGATCTGCTTGTTCAGGCGACCTCGCACCACGCCGGCGACCACCTCGCGCTCCCCGGTGTTCAAGGTGTCCCAGCGTTGCTGCAATGCGCCCAGCAGGTCGCCCTCGCGGCGTCGCTGGCGATCGATCTCGATGCCTTTGTGGATGGCATCCAGCAGTTCCTGGTCACGGAAGGGCTTGGTCAGGAATTCGATGGCGCCTTCCTTGATTGCATTGACACCCATGGCGATGTCGCCGTGCCCGGTGATGAACACCACCGGCAGGTGCAGGCCATGGCTGGCCATGGTGCGATGGAAATCCAGTCCGCTCTGGCCCGGCATGCGCACGTCCAGCACCAGGCAGGCCGGGGCATCCTCCAGCGCTTGCGCAAGAAATTCGCCGGTCGAGGCGAAGGCCCGTACCTGCAGGCCCATCGAGGCCAGCAGGTCTTCCAGCGCAGCACGCACCGAAGCATCGTCGTCGATCACGTAGACGATCGGTGACGGTTCCACTGGGAGTATCGTGGGTTTACGCATGGGTAGCTTCCATGTGCGTGGGCAGCTCGAAGATGAAACAGGCGCCGCCACCAGCGGGTCGCTCGGCGCGGATATGGCCGCCGTTGGCCTCGATCATCGAGCGGCTCAGGCTGAGGCCCAGGCCGAGGCCGTTCGCCTTGGTGGTCCAGAATGCATCGAACACGCGGTCGGGCTGCTCCGCCGGCAGGCCGATACCACGATCGCGCACGCTCAGGCTGACGTGGCCGTGCCCATCATGCGCGGTCAGCAGCGACAGCCTGCGCTCCCCCGTGGGCGTACCGGCCATCGCGTCGACGGCGTTGAGGATGAGGTTGCCGATCACCTGCTGCACCTGCACGCGATCGGCATGGGCGGGGGGCAGGTCGTTGCCCAGCACCAGCGCGACCGTCACACCATGCTGCTCCAGTTCGCTGTGCGACAGCGCCAGCATTTCCTCCACGGCCTGGTTGAGGTCGAAGGCCTGGCGCTCAGGTGCAGCGCCCTGGGTCAGGCCGCGGATGCGGGCGATCACGTCACTGGCGCGATGGGCGTCGGCGACGATGCGGGCGATGGTCTGACGTGCCTTGTCCAGGTTGGGCGGATCCTGGGCCAACCAGCGCTGGCTGGCCTCGGCGCTGCTGGCGATGGCAGCCAACGGCTGATTCACTTCATGCGCGATGGAGGTGGTCAGCTCGCCGACGGTGGAGGCGCGGGCAACCCGCAGCAGGCGCGCCTGTGCGTCCTGCACTGCGGCCTTGGCCGCTTCCATCTTCAATGCCAGATAGGTGGTGATGCCGATCACCAGCATGCCGATCGCTGAATTGACCAGGCCGATGCGGTAGGTGCCGAAGCGCGTCAGGAAGAAGCTGAGGCCGGTCAACGCGATGCAGACCGCGGCAAGCAGGATGAGGCCGCGTGCGGGCAGGCGCCGCGACGCCGCGAGGATGACGGCTGCGTAGAAGCAGGCGGCGGCAACGGCGTAGTCGGTAACCGTATCGACCAGGAAGATGGCCGCCATCACGATGATCAGGGCCAGCACGACCAGGGGGCGGCGGGGCGACAGCGATGGCATCGGGGGCTCCCTGGCGTGGGTGGAAAGGATAGCAAAGGTGAGCCCATGCCCTCGAACGGCCGCGGGTGCCGCGGTGGGTGCCGACCGTTGGTCGGCACAGCAGCAGGAAGCCGGGGTATCTGAAGATCCGTGCCGACCAACGGTCGGCACCTACCGAAGCTTGGTGTGCACGCTCTTGCTGGTTGCCGGCCAGCAGCCGGCACTACCGGGCGTCATTCCTCCAGGCTGGCGTTCCAGAACCCCTGCAGCACGCCCGGCGTGGCCGCCAACGTCGCCAGCACGGCATCCAGTTCGCCGCCATCGACCGTGGTGGCGTACAGCACCGCCTCGATCTCGACATCGCGCTCGCCGAACGGGCGCTGGTCGACCGCGCGCACCGGGTACTGTGCTTGCTCCAGCAACAGCAGAAGACGGTCCAGCACCTCGGCCTGCTGCTCACGCTGGCAGACCACGTTGATCGCGTAGGTTGCCTCGCTGAACGCTTCCGGCAGCGGTTGCCGCTGGATGCGGTTCACCACCGGCCGCAGCAGGGTGTTGGCGGCCAGCACGAACACCGCAGCCAGCACCGCCTCAGGCAGCAGCTTGATGCCGGCACACGCGCCGACCGCCGCCGAGCCCCACAAGGTGGCTGCGGTGTTCAGGCCCGATACCTGTGCGCCATCCTTCATGATCGCGCCGGCACCGAGGAAGCCGACACCGGAGATCACGTAGGCCACCACGTGCAGCGGTGACGGCGGACCGCCGTACATGTCGTGGAAGCGCACGGCCAGGTCGACGAACACCGCGGCACCCACTGCCACCAGCGTGTTGGTGCGCAGGCCGGCGGTGCGCTGGCGGAACTGCCGCTCCAGGCCGATCAGCGCGCCCAGCACGAAGGCGACGGACAGGCTGATCAGCGAGCTGAGGGTGGCGCCCGCGTTGAACGCGGGCAGGTGGGGGTTGAAGTCCATGACGGTTCTCCCTGCGCCGATGCGCTTACTGCCAGCCGTAACGGCGGATGTAGAGCTTCTTCAGCGCGGTGGTCAGCACCGCATAGCCGAACAGGATCGCCACCAGGAACGGCCAGTAGCCGGCCGGCAGCGCCTGCAGCTTGAAGTAGCCCGCCAACGGGCTCATCGGCAGGATCACGCCGATCGCCATGATCGCCCCGGTCATCAGCAGCAGCGGCGGCGCGGCGATGCTCTGCAGGAACGGCACCTTGGGCGTGCGGATCATGTGCACGATCAGGGTCTGGGTCAGCAGGCCGACCACGAACCAGCCGGACTGGAACAGGCCCTGGTCGGCCGGCGTGCGTGCATCGAACACGTACCACATCAAGGCGAAGCAGCTGAGGTCGAAGATCGAGCTGATCGGCCCGAAGAACACCATGAAGCGGCCGATGTCCGCCGGGTTCCACTTCAGCGGCTTGCGCACCAGTTCCTCATCGACGTTGTCGAACGGAATGGCGATCTGCGAGATGTCATACAGCAGGTTCTGCACCAGCAGCTGCAACGGCAGCATCGGCAGGAACGGCAGGAACGCCGAGGCCACCAGCACCGAGAACACGTTGCCGAAATTGGAGCTGGCGGTCATGCGGATGTACTTCAGCATGTTGCTGAAGGTGCGCCGCCCCTGGATGACGCCTTCCTCCAGCACCATCAGGTTCTTTTCCAGCAGGATGATGTCGGCGGCCTCCTTGGCGATGTCCACCGCGCTGTCCACGCTGATGCCGATATCGGCTGCGCGCAGTGCGGGAGCATCGTTGATGCCATCACCGAGAAAGCCGACCACCTTGCCTTGTGCACGCAGTTCGCGCACCAGTCGTTCCTTGTGCAGCGGCGTGAGGCGGGCGAACACGCGGTGTTCCTGCAGTGCACGTGCCACGGCCGCATCGTCCATGCGCTCGATCTGCGGGCCGGTCACGATCGTGTCGGCGTCCAGGCCGACCTGGGCACAGACCCGGGCGGTGACCAGTTCGTTGTCGCCGGTGAATACCTTTACCTCCACACCGTGCGCGGCCAACGCCTGCAGCGCCTGCGCGGCCGACTCCTTCGGCGGATCGAGGAAGGCCACGTAACCCACCAGGGTCAGCTCCCGCTCGTCGGCCTGCGAGTACACGTTCTGGCTGGCCGCGGTTTCCTTCATCGCCACGGCCACCACGCGCAGGCCCTGTTCGTTCAGTTCCTCGGTGGTCTGCCGCACGCGGGCCAGGCGCTGCTCATCCAGCGGCATGTCCTGGCCGTTCTCGCGCACGGTGCTGCACACCGCCAGCATTTCCTCCACCGCACCCTTGCAGATCAGTTCGTGATGGTCCTCGCGCTCGGATACCACCACCGACATGCGGCGGCGCTCGAAGTCGAACGGGATCTCATCGACCTTGCGGTAGTCCTGTGACAGGCGCAGCGAGCTCTGCAGCTCCACATGCTCCAGCACCGCACGATCAAGCAGGTTGATCAGGCCGGTCTGGAAGTGGCTGTTGAGGTAGGCGAAGGTCAGCACATCCTCCGAATCCTGCCCGAACACATCGGTGTGCCGCTCCAGCGCGATCTTGTCCTGGGTGAGGGTGCCGGTCTTGTCGGTGCACAGCACTTCCATCGCACCGAAATTCTGGATCGCGTCCAGGCGCTTGACGATCACCTTGCGCCGCGACAGCAGCACCGCGCCCTTGGCCAGGGTGGAGGTGACGATCATCGGCAGCATTTCCGGGGTCAGGCCGACCGCCACCGACAGCGCGAACAGGAACGCTTCGGTCCAGTCGCCCTTGGTCCAGCCGTTGACCAGCAGGACAAACGGCACCATCACCAATGCAAACCGGATCAGCAGCCAGCTGACGCTGTTGACCCCGGCCTGGAATGCCGTCGGCGCGCGATCGCTTGCAATGCTGCGCTGGGCGAGGGTGCCGAAGTAGCTGCTGTTGCCGGTCGCCAGCACCAGCGCTGTTGCCGTGCCGGACACCACATTGGTGCCCATGAACAACAGGTTGGCCTGTTCCATCAGGCCAGCCTCGGCGTTGCCCGCCTGCACGAACTTCTCCACCGGCAACGATTCGCCGGTCATCGCGGCCTGTGCGACGAACAGGTCCTTGGCCGCGAGGACACGGCAATCGGCCGGGATCATGTCGCCGGCCGACAGCACGATATGGTCGCCCGGTACCAGGTCGCGGATCGGCAGATCCAGCAGCCGTGCCGGCCGCCGGCTGTGCAGCTGTGCGCCGAAGTACTGGTCGGCCACTTCCGCCGCTTCGGTGCCCGCAGCGCGGCGCAGCACGCGTGCGGTATTGCCCACCAGGGCCTTCAGCCGTTCGGCAGCGCGGTTGGAGCGCCCCTCCTGCACGAAGCGGATCAAGGTGGACAGCACCACCATCGCGCCGATCACCACGGTCGCCTTGGCATCCTCGGTCAGCCAGGACACGGCCGCCAGCACCGTCAGCAGCAGGTTGAACGGATTGCGATAGCACTGCCACAGATGACGCCACCACGGCAGCGGCTTCTCGTGGTCGACCTCGTTCGGGCCGAAGCGCAACAGGCGCTCTTCGGCTTCGTGCGGGCTGAGACCGTCGACGTGCGACTGCAGGGTGGCCAGCGCATCGGCTTCGCTGCCCTGTGCAAGCGCGAGCAGTCCGGCAGTGAGCGTGGCCGGTGCGGCCTGCGTGCTGCCACGGCCGTAACCGGCTTCGGGCATCGCACGACGACCGAACAGGTTGCCCGCGCGGCGGCTGCGCAGGAAGGCGTTGAACCAGGCGTTGAGCAGGCTCATGGGAAGGTCCTCTTGGAGCGGCGCCGGACGTAACCGGCGCGTGGAGCGGAAGGGGCGGGGAGTCAGGCGTGGCGCATGGCCAGCACCGATGGCGACCAGGGCTGCATGCGCAGCCGTTGGCTGCCGCCGATGCACAGCGGCTTCATCGCATCGCGCAGCGGGTAGGGCAGGTGGCGCAGCACGTTGATGCGCTCGCTGATCGGCAGCAGCGACAGGGCGTCGGCCACCACCCGTGGCGAGCCGAGGGCCAGCGAACGGGCGAAGAGGACAGGGCCGTGCTGCAGCAGCAGGCTGCGCAGGGCGGAAACATCGCGCTCACCGATCAGGCGGCGGACAGTGATGTAGAGAATCTTGTAGGACATGGGATTCCTCCGGGCAGGCGCCGCCCGGGGCCCCCATCGCTTACACGGACAGGAACCGGCCGTCAGTCGCCAGCAGTAAACAAGGGGACAGGCAAGGGCGCGCGTCGCGCCCGGCAGGGTCGGGATCCATCTGCGTCTCCGCGTGGGGCGGCCAGTCGCTGGCCAGTGGCGCTATTGTCCGCGCTCGTATTCAGCAGGCCTAGAGGCCCGTGGGTTAGCCCGGCTATACCTTGGTATAGAAAAAGGGGCCGTTGGCCCCTTTTGTTCAGCTGCGGTCCGCGAAAGCGTCGGTGGCCCGCACCAAAGCATCGGTAGTGGCGGCTTCGTTGGCGCTGTGGCCGGCGATGACCATCTCCAGGGTGGCTTCCGGCCAGGCTTTGGCCAGGTCCCAGGCACTGCGTGGTGGGCAGATGATGTCGTAGCGCCCCTGCACGATGACGCCGGGCAGGTGGCGGATGCGATCGATATCGCGCAGCAGCTGGCCGTGCTCCAGGAAGGTGTTGTGGCGGAAGTAATGCGCCTCGATGCGCGCCTTGGCCAGGGTATCAAGCGGATCGGTAGCGGACGCCGCGTCGACGTCATGCACCAGCGTGGCGGCGTTGTCTTCCCAGCCCAGCCAGGCCTGCGCCGCTGCGATGCGGATGGCCTCGTCGGCATGGTCCAGGCGCTTCCAGTAGGCTTCGAGCATGTTGCCGCGCTCGTCCTCCGGGATGTGCGCCTCGTAGCGATCCCAACGCTCCGGGAAGATCCAGCGGGCACCGCCGTTGAGCTCGGCGAACCAGCGGTTCTCTTCCTCGCGACCGAGGAAAACGCCGCGCACGATCAGCCCGGTGGCACGGTCGGGATGGGCCTGTGCGTAGGCCAGCGACAGGGTTGAACCCCAGGAACCGCCGTAGACCAGCCAGCGCTCGATGCCCAGGAGTTCGCGCACTTTCTCGATGTCGGCCACCAGATCCTGCGTGGTGTTGTCACGCAGCTCGCCGAACGGCGTGGAGCGGCCGCTGCCGCGCTGATCGATCAGCACGATGCGGTAGCGCGCCGGGTCAAAGAAGCGGCGATGGGTGGGCGAGATGCCAGCGCCCGGGCCACCATGCAGGTACACCACCGGAATGCCATCAGGCGTGCCGCACTCTTCGATATGCAGGGTGTGCAGCGCGTCGACGGGTAGCGTGTGTTCGCGGTACGGGGTGATCGGCGGGTACAGCGTGCGCATGGTGGTGCCTCACAAGCGGGGAGCACAAGGATAGCGGGGCGTATCGGCCGGCGTCATCCGCCTCAGGTTCAAGTACTCTTTGCGTTCAAGGGGTAATGGCCGGCGATTCCTGGCGATAGAGACCCTGCAGGACGCAGAGGATGAATGACTTGAGCGCGCAGGACGTCACCGTACACGCCCCACCGGCGCGCGGCACCCTCAGCAGTGGTGCCCGTGAGTTGATGAAGTGGCTCGCGCTGCTGTCGATGACCGGTGACCACGTCGCCAAAGTGGTTTTCGGTGGCTATGTGCCGGTGGTCAGCGAGTTTGGGCGCATCGCCTTCCCGCTGTTCGCACTGGTGATGGCCTGCAACCTGGCGCAACCGGGCGCCGATCTGGGCAAGTCGATCCGGCGCCTGTCCGCATGGGGCCTGGTCGCGCAACCCCTGCACATGCTGGCCTTCGGCCACTGGTTGCCGCTGAACATCCTGTTGACCTTCGCGCTGGCTGCCGTGGCCGTGCATGCGCTGGTCAACAACCGGCAGCTGTTGCTGCTGGTGGCGGGAGGCCTGCTGCCGTTCTTCGTGGATTACCAATGGGCGGGCGTGGCATTCGTGATGCTGGGCTGGATCGCCTTCCGCCACCGGGCGTACTGGTTGCTGGCGTTCGGATTCGGCGGGCTGTGCTGGGTCAACGGCAACGGATGGGCGTTGCTGGCCATCCCGCTGGTACTGGCGTTGGCCAGGGTGCCGTGGAAGGTTCCGCGTTCACGCTGGGCGTTCTACGTGTACTACGTGGGGCACCTGGCGGTCCTCGCCGCCTATGCGCAGTGGCTGCGCTGAGTAACGGCACTCATGGTAGCGGTCAGCTGCCCCGATCACGCCGCTGGTGTCTTTCCACGCCGCAACGCACACCAGGAACGCTCGCCTCTACAATCGGCCAATGCCTGCCTCGCCAACCCTCGACGATCTGCGCCGCTACGCCGTAGCCCGCACGTTGTTCACGCCCACCACGCTGCTGACCGCGATCCGTCGCCTGGGCTTCGTGCAGGCCGATCCCATCCGTGCACCCGCGCGAGCCCAGGACCTGACCCTGCGGCACCGGGTGAAGGGCTATCAGGCCGGGGATCTTGAGCGCCGCTACAGCCGGCTGCCGATCGAGGAAGACTTCCTGGTCAACTACGGCTTCCTGCCGCGCGAACACTTGTCGTTGATGCATCCGCGGGTGTCCCGCAGGCCGTGGGACGCCAGCACGCGGCGCAAGGCGGCCGAGGTGCTGGCGTTCGTGCAGGAGCGGGGTGCGGTGCATCCGCGCGAAGTCGACCAGGCGTTCGCGCATGGCCGGGTGACCAACTACTGGGGCGGCACCAGCAATGCCAGCACCCACCTGCTGGATGGCATGCACTACCGCGGCATGTTGCGCATCGCCCGTCGTGACAGTGGTACCCGTATCTACGCCGTTGCGTCACATGCACTCGCCGAGGGCGGCAAGGCCGCACGCCTGCAGCGCGCCACTGCACTGATCGACCTGGTGGTGCGCAAGTACGCGCCTTTGCCTTCGGCCAGCCTCACCTATCTGGCGCGGCTGCTGGGCTATGGCGCTCCACATCTGTCCGTTGAGATCCAGCAGGCACTGCGGCTGGCGCGCGAGCGACTGGCTGGCGGCGTCATCGACGGAACCAGCTGGTACTGGCCGGCCGAGGAGAACCCCCGTTCGCGGCGCTACCAGGCCGATGAGCAGGTGCGGCTGCTGGCACCGTTCGATCCCGTGGCCTGGGATCGGCGACGATTCGAACTATTCTGGGGTTGGGTCTACAAGTTCGAGGCCTATACGCCGGCGGCCAAGCGTCGCTTCGGCTACTACGCGCTGCCGCTGTTGTGGCGCGAGCAGGTGGTCGGCTGGGCCAATGTCACCGTCAAGGATGGCGCTCTGCAGCCGGATATTGGTTTCGCCAGCGCCTCTCCCATGAAGGACGTTCTGTTCCGCAATGCGCTGGATGATGAACTGGAGCGGATGACGCGATTCCTCACCGGATGAAGTCTTGCCTTGCGGTGACAGCAGACGCTGTTGCTAGTCGTCGCGCCGCTGCGTGCGCACCCGTGCGCGTGCGTCATAAAGCTGGCTGTCCGCATGATGGATGGTGTCGGCCACGGATTCCCCTGGCGCGCTGACCGCCGCGCCCATCGAGAACGCCGTCGGCGACTGCGCTGCGTTGGTGGTGTACCAGCCCTCCAGTACGGGAAGGCGTTCGGACGCCGATGCGGTCAACACCACCAGGAATTCGTCTCCGCCCAGACGGACCACGGTCTCTCCCGCACTCAGAGGCGCCTTCAGGAAGGCGGCAAACTCGACCAGCATCGCGTCGCCGCGGCGGTGCCCCTGCGCATCATTGATCCGCTTGAAATCGTCCAGGTCAAATACCAGGCACGCCCACGTTCCGGCGGTCATCTCGTCGAGCCGGTGCAGGTAGCGGCGGTTGTGGCACTGGGTGAGTGGATCCTTCAGCGATAGTTCGCGCAGGCGCTGCTCCTGCAGGCGCAGCGCGGTGACATCCTGGGCGTGGCCCAGCACGAAGGGCGGCTGTCCCTCGCTGTCGAGCACGTTGTTGTAGGCCCAGTAGCGCAGCGTTCCATCGGCGGCAATGAGTTCGATGACGCCGGCATCGGTGTGGTTGGCTTCGATACGCTTGAGGTAGGCATTGAATACCTCGCGGCGCTCGGCTGGCATGTAGTCGCACAGGCTGCGGCCGATGATCTGGCGCTCCTCGTAGCCAAGCGACTGCAGCGCTGCCGGGTTCACCGAGGTCAGTGTGCCATCCAGCGTATGCGTGCAGATCAGCCCCAGGCTGTAGTGGAACAGACGCCGATAGCGCACCTCGCTCGCCTCCAGGGCGTCCAGCGCAGCGCGTTCTTCGGTGACGTCCTGGATCGCGCCCACCAGCCGCGGATGGCCCTCCACCTGCTGCCGGTTGCCCACCACGCGGGTCCAGATGCTGCGTCCATCGGCTGTGCTCATCGGCAGCTGCACCTCCCAGGGCGTGCCATCCTCCACGCAACGCTGCACGGCAGTCTGGATGATGCTGCGGCTGTCCTGGCGGTAGAACGACAAGGCCGATTCGAATGTGGGCTGGTAGCTGGAGCGCACGCCGTGGATCTGCTTGGTCTCGCGCGTCCAGCGTACCTCGCGGGTGTCCAGGTCCAGTTCCCAGCCGCCGACCTTGGCCGCGGTGTTGGTGCGCTGCAGGAAGTCCTCGCTGCGCTTCAGATCGCGATGCAGCGCCTGCGCCTGGTCGATCTGCCGCAGCAGTGCGCTGCGCTGTTCAAGCACCTGCGTGGTGACCCGGCCAAGATGGACCATCAATTCCCGTTGCGACGGCGACAGCACGCCGGGCAGCGTGTCGAGCAGGCACAGTGTGCCGATGCGCGCGCCATGGGCGGTGGTCAGTGCTATTCCAGCGTAGTGGCGTACCCGGTGCCCTGCGGTGACCAGCGGACTGCTGGCGAACCGGGGGTCCTGCCTCGCGTCTGGAATCTCCAGCAGCTCGTCCTGCTCGATGGCATGCGAACAGAACGAAATCGAGCGGGGCGTTTCGGTAACGTCTCCCAGCCCGATGCTGGACTTGAACCATTGCCGCTGCGCGGCAACGATGGAAATCAACCCGATGGGCATGCCGGTGGCAGCGAGCGCGGCGGCAACAATGGCATCGAACACGGGCTCTGGCGGCGTATCGAGAACACCCAGGCGGTCGATCTCGAGGAGTCTGGAAGCTTCATCCATGGCAGGCACTGCGTCTCCGGCAGGGAAGGGCAGGTCACAGCGGTCACGCTAGGGCTCGGCCCGTTATGCCGTTGCGCGAAACAGTGAGGCTGGTGTCAATGATTCTTCAGTGATGGGTTTCATGCAGGTCTCTTTCGCGTTGCCGCGCGGGGCGCGCGCACCGAAACGTGACGGTGATCGCGCACATGCCAGCGCCAGGGAAAATCCACGGCACGGGTGATGCCGATGCGCGGCCCCACCACCGGGTCGTCCGGCGGCGCCATGCCATCGTCCAGTATCGTGATGCCGTGGCTGGTGGTCACCAGGTCGGCGCCGTCGAAGCGCCGGTCCAGGCCAAACGCCTGCGACAGCTTGCCGGGGCCGCTGGCCAGGTCGTGGTCGCGACGGGCGGCAGGGCGCAGCGGGTACATCAGTTCCTGCCCGGCAACCGGCGCGGCGGCGCGCAGCAGTACCGCAACACCCTCGCCGACGTCACCGCAGACGACATTGCTGCCCCAGTGCATGCCATAGGTGAAGTAGACATAGAGATGGCCCGCTTCGCCGAACATGCTGGCGTTGCGCGCGGTCATGCCGCGCCAGGAGTGCGCCGCCGGATCTTCGCTGCCCGCATACGCCTCGACCTCGACAATGCGCGCCACGCGGCCATCGGTGCGGACCAGCAGTTTGTTAAGCAACTCCGGTGCGACCACCGTTGAAGGCCGCTGATAGAAGGCGCGCGGGAGCCGGGCTCCGTCAACGGGCAGCGCGGCGAACGTGGCATCTGGATCGGTCTGCTTCGGCATGCTGGAATCATCGCCTGTCCGCGGTGAAGCTGTCGCCAGCGCGGCGTCACTCCGCCGTGGCCGGACGATCGAGCGCGGCCCGGCGCGCGGCAAACACCTCCGGTGTCTGCGGTTTGATGAACAATGCCACCAGTTCCGGGAACTCCTGTTTCACCGCAGACTCGATGCGGGTGATGCAGGCCTCGATCTGCGGCGTGGTGCGATCGTCCTCGAATTCTGCACTGAGCATCGCCACCACCTGTTCCGGGCCCATCTGCAGGGTGGTCACACCGTTGGCGCGGCGCAGATCCGGGTCGGTCACGGCCACGGCCATGATCCGTTGCGCCACCGCCGGGTGGGCCGGCTCACCGATCAGCAGGCCCTTGGTCTCGCGCGCGAGCAGGAACGCGGTCAGCGCCAGCACACCCGCAATGCACAGCGAGGCGACCCCATCCAGCACCGGCATCTCCAGCAGCTGCGCGGCCAGCAGCCCAACCAGGGCGAAGCCAAGGCCGAGCAGGGCGGCACTGTCTTCCAGCAGCACGGTGAAGGTGGAAGGATCCTTGCTGCGGCGGAACGCCTCGAAGTATCCCAATGAGCCCTTGCCGCGGCGGAATTCGCGCAGCGCCACCCACCATGAGGCACCTTCGAACAGGATGGAGATGCCCAGCACGCCGTAGCTGATGGCGTGATTGGTGGCCGCCTCCGGCTGGCGGATGTGCTGGATGCCCTCGTAGGCCGAGACGCCGGCACCGGCGGCAAATACCAGCAGGGCGACGATGAAGCTCCAGAAGTACAGCTCGCGACCGTAGCCGAACGGGTGCAGGGTGTCGGGGACCTTCTCGGCACGGCGCAGACCGTACAGCAGCAGTACTTCGTTGAGGGTATCGACCAGCGAGTGCACGCCCTCGCTGAGCATGGCCGAGCTGCCGGACAGGCCGGCGGCGATGAACTTGGCAATGGCGATGGCGAGGTTGCCTGCCAGTGCAGCGTAGATGACAAGGCGTGAGCCGGTAGGACGGGACATGGCAGCGCGGCGGTGGAATCGATGGCCGATGATCGCGCTGCCGCTGTCCCGGCGGTGTGCAGGACCCCGGCTGGAAGTCAGGGACGCTGTCGGGCACGCAGCATCAGCGCAAGCACCACGACACCCGCAGCGATGCTGGTATGTCCGGACAGGCTGGCCAGGCCGAAGCCAACGCCCTGCGCGAGTACTGCCGTGGCCAGTGCCAGCAGCAGAAATGCCCAGCCGGCAACACGCCAGTGACGGCTGCGATGCCGCGCGAACGCATGACCACACAGATCGCGCTGGTGGCGCTCCATCGCCAGGGCCAGGCAGACGAACCCTGCCAGCGAAAGCACGAACAACAGTGCATGCACCATCACCCGACCTCCGCTGCCGAACGCACGGATGCGCTTTGCGGGGCGGCAGATGCGCGCGGCCGTCGGGCCTTGGGTGTGAATCGCCAGGTGCGCCATCCGATGTAAGCATGCAGCATCGCCAACGCCAGCAGGGTCAGGTCCGCACCGGCCCACGCCCAGTCACCAGCGCCCAGGGTCCGCCATAGCGGATGCGGGGTGGTGAACGCGGTCAGTGCGGGAAGCAATGCAAGCAGGATGGCCGCCAGCGCGAACTGCTCGACCCACGCACGTTTGGATGGGCGCAGGAAGGCATGGACGAACATCGCCGCCCACGCCAGGAAGAACACATGGACTTCCCACGCCGAGCGACCGGCCACCGTGACCGACAGCAGGCGGTTGGCCCAGAAGAACGCCGCCATCGCCACTGACAGCCCAGCCACCGTGCCGATGTTCAGGCATTCGACCAGCCGGAAGCCGAAGTAGGGGCGCTGCGGATCGGGCAGCTGGCTGCGTCGCTTGACCGTCCACAGCACCAGCCCGCTACCGACCATCGCCGTGCCAGCCAGGCTGACCAGGAAGTACAGCCAGCGCGTAGCGGCATCGGCAAAGCGGCCCAGATGCAGGCCGTACAGGACGCCCTGGGTCTGTGCAGCGGCGCCCGAGGACTCCTTTGCCAGGAGCAGCTCACCACCGGTGCCATCGAACAGCAGGTAGTTCGGGGTGGTGGATACGCGGGTGGACTGTGCGCGCACCACCGCCACGCGTGCCTGTGCATCCCCGGGGTTCTGGATCTGCATGCCGCCCACGGCGCCACTGCCCCAGCGATGTTCTGCCTGGCGCACCATCGCGCCGATATCCGCCAAGGGCGCAGCGCTTGCGGCGGCGGGATGTGGTGGCAGGAACAGCCGCATTTCGCTGACCACTTCGGCCTGCTGCCGTTTGTCATCCAGCGTCGACAATCCCCACGGCATGTACAGCACCGCCAGCATCACCAGCCCGCTCCAGGTGATCATGAAGTGGAACGGCAGGCCCAGCACCGAAGCGGCCGCATGGCCGTCCAGCCACGATCGCTGGCCCTTGCCCCAGCGGAAGGTGAAGAAGTCGGCGAAGATCTTCTTGTGGGTGATGACACCACTGACGATGGCCACCAGCATGAACATCGCGCACACGCCGACGATCCAGCGACCCCACATCGCGGGCATGTAATGCAGGTTGAAATGGAAGGCGTAGAAGAAGTCACCGCCGCTGGTATCGCGCGACTGCAACGGCGTGCCGGTGGCGGCGTCGAACAGACCCGAATCGAATCCGTGGCGACCGCGCCCACCCGGGCTGGCCCACATCGCTGACGCCCACGGCGTACGTTCGCTGGGCAGGGTGATGTTGATCTGGGTGACTGCAGGTGCGTTGGCCAGCACGTGGGTTGTCAGCCGCGTGGCAGTGTCTGCCGAATCGGGCAGGGCCTGCGGTGTGTTGATTTCCGGACGCGTGTAGCGGGAGATCTCATCACGGAAGTAGCTTGCGGTACCGGTGAGAAACATCGCGTACAGAATCCAGCCTGCCAGCAGCCCCACCCAGATGTGTAGGTCGGACATGGTCTGGCGGATGCCGCGCGGCATCGCCGCACCGGCGGCGGACGACCTCATGGGCCTGCTCCGGCAGAGACCCGGCAAACCGCCGGCAGCAACAGCATGGCGGCGATCCCCAACCCCAGCCAGGCCCGTGCCGCCGAGCGCACCGCGAACACCCAGATCACCGCGCCGGCATACAGCAGGAAGCTGGCCAGCATGCCGGTGAACACGGCCTGTTGCGGATCAATCGGCAATGCGAGGGCCGCGACGCTGCACAGCGCAGCCAGGGCGTAGCCGCCGAACAGTGCAGCGGCGATACGTGACATCAGCGGCAGCCATGCAGCTACCGGAGCAATCCAACGAGCATTCACGGAAGCGAACTCCAGCGCGCCAGGCCCGAAGACCTGGCGCAGGTTGGCAGGCAATCAGAAATCAACGGTGGCCGACAGCAGCGCAGTGCGCGGCGAGCCCAGTCCAGAACCGAGGCTGCCGGCCCAGTACGCCTTGTTGGTCAGGTTCTGCACGCTTGCCCGCAGCACCAGCGGATGGCCCGCCGCCTGCGTGGCGTAGCGCGCGCCCAGATCGAACACCGTGCGGCCTGGCACCCATTGGCTGTTGTCAGCGGTGATGTAGCCCTTGGACATGCTGATGGCGTTGCCGGTGAGGGTCAGGCCGGGCAGGGCGGGAACGTCCCATTCCGCGCCGAGCTTGCCCTGCCATTGCGGCGAGGCGGTGGCCAGTCGCCCCTCGTTGACGCCGCCCTGGGTGCGGGTCAGCTTCGGCTGCAGCCAGCCGATGCCGCCGAGCAGACGCAGCTGGTCGCTGACCTGTCCGAACACGGTCCATTCCACGCCGCGGTTGCGCTGCTGGCCGCCGAACGAGAACACATTGCTGGCCGGGTCCGTATAGGAGCCGGGCTTCTCGATCTCATACACGCTGAAAGCGCTGGCCAACTGGCCGAAATCCATCTTCGCGCCGATCTCGCGCTGCCGCGTCTTGTAGGGCGGGAATACTTCGCCGGCATTGGCGGCAGTGACCGGTGCCGTGGTGCCCTGGCTCAGGCCTTCAATGTAATTCGCATACAGCGACAGGCGTTCGCTGGCCTTGAACAGCAGGGCGCCGGCAGGTGTGTTGGCGCTGGCATCGTAACGCGCGGTGCGCTTGCCGGTAGCGCCATCCAGGGTGTCGCTCAGCACGGTCTGGCGGCGGATGCCCACGGTCAGCTGCAGCCGGTCGCCGGCAAAAGACAGCGTGTCGGCGATACCGACACTGGTAGTGCGCACCTCGCCGGTTTTCGGCAGCGAGGCGTCACTGAAGCTGCGATCCACCGCAGGGCCCCATTGCGGGTCGTGGATGTTGGTCAGCCAGTCCCGCGGCAGCAGGTTGCGCTGGAAGCCAAACTTGTAGTCGTGGTGATACCACGCGGCACTGAGCGCCAGCGCGTGGTCGACCGGACCGGTGCGGAAGCGTGCGGACAGGCCGGCCTCGGCCGTGTCCTTGCTGTAGATGAAACGCTGATGGGCGAAGTTGTTGCGGAAGTCGCCTGCGCTGTTGACGATCAGCGTGGTGCCACTGGCGATGGAGTCGAAGTCGGTATGGCCATGGCCGTAGGCCGCGTGGGCGGACAGCTGCTCGTTGATGTCGAACTCCCAGCGCAGCGCCGCTGCCTGGTCCTTGACGTTGCTGAAGGTCCAGTCTGGCGCGAACAGGGTGTCTGCCTTTGGTGGGCGCGGTACCGCCAGCCCCGCCGCCAGCGATACGCCACGATTCAGGCCATCAACATGGTCACGGCTGGCAAACAGATCCATCGATACCCGCGAGCGCTCGCCACGCCAGTCCAGC
Organism: Stenotrophomonas sp. Br8; assembly: GCF_014763005.1. NCBI lineage: Bacteria > Pseudomonadati > Pseudomonadota > Gammaproteobacteria > Lysobacterales > Lysobacteraceae > Stenotrophomonas > Stenotrophomonas sp. Br8. The sequence goes on from NZ_JACGTN010000008.1 coordinate 240,053, forward strand.
CCCAGCGATGCCAGCTGCGATCTGTGCTGCTGGTTGCGCGTCGCGGTGTCGCCATCGCGGTGCACCGCATTGAGGCGCACACCGAACTGCTTGCCGGCACCGAAGCGGCGGCCGATATCAAGATGACCGCCGAACTGGGCATCGCTGCCGTAGCTGACGGTGAAGCGGGTCAAGGGCGTGTCGTCGGCCCGTTTGGGCACCAGGTTCACCGCGCCGCCCACCGAGCCACCGGGCGGCATGCCGTTGAGCAGCGCCGACGGGCCTTTCAGCACTTCGACGCGCTCGGCCAGCTCCGGTGTTACCCGGTAGTAGGGGATCAGCCCGTACAGGCCGCCAAATCCGATGTCCGACGAGGCCACACCGAAGCCGCGGATGTTGAAGTAGTCGGTGATGCCGCCGCTCGAGCCGCTGCTGTAGACACTGGGGTCGGTCAGCGCGATCACCCGCACCAGGTCCGGTGCCTGGATGTTGTCGATGAACTCGGCCGTGTAGCTGGTGGTGTTGAACGGCGTGTCCATGAAATCGCGGGCGCCGAGCAGGCCGACGCGGCTGCCGCGTGCGAGCTGGCCTCCGGCATACGGGGACGTCGGTGAGCGCTTGTCGGCACGGACGTTCACCGACGGCAACTGCGTGGCCCCCTGATCGGGCTCGGCCGCGTGTACCAGCGATGCTGCCAGCAGCGATGGCAGCAGTGCCAGCCGCGCGGTGCCAGCCAGCAAGCGCAGGCGAGGAAGGGGGGGGATGGACGTCAGGCAGATCATGGGGGGTACTCGTCGTGGGAAGCGGTGCGTTCGGCCAGCGCGGCGCCGTCGATGGCCTGGGGACAGGACGACGCGGGCTGCAGGGATGGCTGGCAGAGGGCACGCAACACCCTGCGACGGGCAGGGGACATCGGCGATCTGTGGCTCGGTGTAACGATCTCCGTGCTTCGGGGCGCGGAGGATGAAGCGGGTATATGAGGGCGGATCAGATGTCGTCGGCGAGGTCGTCGACATCCTGCAGGCCACCGCCACGTGCCAGCACGCGCTCGTAGTTGCGGCGGCGACGCTGGTCGGTCTCGCTGGTGGTCTCGCCGCGTTTCCAGTAGCCGGCGACTGCAACGTCCGCTCGATCCAGGCCGATGTCATGCAGGAAATGGCGGCGCAGCTCACGCATTTCTTCGCGTTCACCGGCCGCCCACACCACGCTTGCCGCGCTGGTGCTGCGGGCGCGCGCAGTGCGCAGCAGCGGCGTCGGTGCAGCCGGGGAGGGCGCCTCGATGCGGTGCAGGACCACGCCGGCGACCGCAGGCAGTTCGGCCACCGGCAGCGGGTCATCCGATGCAATCCAGGCCTCGGCGCGCAGGCCCTCAGGCCATTGCTGCAGCAGCGCGTACAGGGCAGGAATGGCGCTCTGGTCGGCGAACAGCAGCGCACTGGCGCCCTGTCTGTATGGCACCTGCAGATGCGGGCGCGGGCCGGTCAGGGTGAAGGTGTCGCCTGGCTGCAACGCAGCGACCCAGGCCAGCATCGGCCCCGGTGATGCGTGCAGCACCACGTCGAACACGAAACGACCTGCGGCAGGGTCGACGCTGCGCACGGTATAGATGCGTGAGACATCGCCGAACGTGGCACCCAGCGCGATCCGTACCGCTGTGTTCGCGCGAAGCCAGGGTGCCAGATCGGCCTGCGCAGGCAGCTGCGCGGTCACCCGCTGCAGGCTGCCGGCCGGTCGCACTACATCGACGACGCCGACCCGCAACGACTGCAGGCCGCGATCGTGGTCAGCGCCGCGGAGGGCGCCGGGCGGACCTTCGGCAATGGAGGTGTCGGACATCGGATATGGCCTGCAACTGCGCGAATGCGAATTAGTTACATCATAGTAAACTAATTTCACGCGGCCGCAACAATGCGGTTGCTGGCGCATTGACCAATCCGGCAGTGCTGACCACCATGGCGCGTAATCCATCCACATGCCGCGCACCGGAGTTCCATGGCTGCACCGAAGAAAAGCTCGACGCGCGGACGACCGCCCAGCATCACCCGTGAGCGGATTGCCGACGCCGGCATCGAGATGACCCTGCCGAAGCTCAGCTTCGTCGGCGTGGCCGCGTTGCTGGGCGTCAGCCATATCGCGCTGTACAAGCACGTGGCCAATCTTGCGGCGCTGCGCGAGCAGGTGGCCGAGGCGATCTTCGAGCGCTGGCACGCGCCGCCGTTGGCCACGGGCAAAGGTGCGACGATCGAGGGTGATCTGTTCACCTTCCATCGATCGCTGCGCACACTGGTCGAACAGAACCCGGGCCTGGCACCTTTCCTGGTCAGCCATGGTGCGAAGACGCCGGAGATGGTCGAGCGCATCCACCAGCACCATGCGGCATTCGCGCGTGCGCACGACCTGCCGCTGGAACAGGCCGCCTGGCTGCTGTCGACCGTGGCCTACCACTGCGTGGCGTTGGCTGACACGGTGTATGCACGGCACGAGACGGTGGACACCTCACGCCGCGCCTACGACCCGGAGCAAGCCGAGACCGAGTTCGATCGTGGCATGCAGGCGCTGATACGTGGCGCGTTGGCGATGTGCCGGGGCCAGAACGCCGGATAGATTTCCCGCGTCGATTGCCTGCGCAGACCCGGGTAGCGCCGCCCTGTGGCGACGCCACCCGGCATGGGTGCCCGCTAGTTCGGGGACACCAGGATCGCAGCGTCGAGCACCGGGAACGATTGCGGTGCCTGGCCCGACGAGGCGACCAGGCGGATCTCCAGCGTCGTCGAACCGCCGCCGGCAGCATCCGCGCGCAGCGCCCCCAGCGTCTGTGGCAATGGCACGGCGAACGTCGTTGGATGATCGTGGCCCATGGCCGCCATGCTCGGCCCGAAGAATGAGACCGTGCCGGCGTAGTACGGACTGTCCGCGCTGACCGACGTGACGTCGGCCGGTGCATTGATCAGCACGTCGAACTCGCGCGTGTTGTGCAGTCCATGGGGACGCTCGAGGGTCACCTCCGCAATCAGCATGCGCGGGCCGGTGGCCGCCAGATGCGCACGAACCGCTTCGTTGGGCACGGCTACACGCACGGCGCCGTCGGTCCGCTTGCCGCGCACCAGCCGCGCGGCCTTCGCGGCGTTCGGAGCCGTTGCGGCCTGCTCTGCGGCACGGACACCGCGGCCATAGACGTAGTCATAGTCGAACGCGGTGGTGGAGAAGAATTCCGCGGCCGGGCGCGTGCCGACGTAACGGCCCTGGCCATTGACGAAGAAGCGGAACGGTTCGTCCATGAACTGCCGGCGTTCGGCAGCGTCGGTCGGCATGATCGGGCGGCCGAAGGCCTGCTGCCTGCGTGTCCACACATCCCACAGGCGATCCATGTTGGCGTGGTGCAGGTAGAAGATCGGATCCAGCGGCGACAGGAAGTTGGTCATGTTGCCGTAAGGGCCGGGATCGACGGCGCCGACACCGCCAATGCAGTTGTGCACCTTGTTGTGCGGGAAGCCTTCCAGCATCGAGAACTTGGTGGCCCCATCGGGCTGCAGCACGTGCGAGGTGGTGCGCGAGCTGGTGAAGCTGCGGCTGATGTCAGGGTTGTTGAACTCCACCGGTGACAGGCCGGCACGGATGGTGTCGGCGGACACGGCGGAGGCCGTCTTCGGGTCGAAGCCCGGATGCTCGCGCCAGAGATAGCGGGCGCCACAGGTAACCGCGTACGCCGCATTGCCGGAAATGCCGGTCTGTTCCTTGGCGTTGTAGCCGGTGACGTCGTTCCAGACGTCTTCGGCGCTGTTGTAGCCACGCAGCGACAGCTGCTGCCGCTGCCCACTGTCCAGGGTGTTCCAGTGGCGCTGCAACGCAGGCTTCATGAACTGGGTGAACACCGCCAGGTTGCGGGTGTAGGGCGTATAGGCCTTGTCGGTCGGGGTCAACAGGCCGTCGAACATCGCAACCGGAATCTGCGGAAGTTCAGTCCAGTCCCAGTACGGCATGGCGAACTGGCGATCGCCGCTGAGCTCGCGGATGGTCTGTTCGAAGTAGCCTACGTAGCCGCGGTGCCAGACATAGAACCACCAGTTGCCGTGCGGGCAATCCATCAGGTGCACGAACGCATTGCGGAACCAGTTGCGCGGGTCGTCAGCCGGCAGCGCCAGCATTGCCTGGATGCCTCGGGCATAACTGGCCAGCATGCGCTGGCCTTCCGGGCTGGTGACGTTGTAGCGGTGGAAGCGCGCCACTGCGGTACCGTCGGTCGCGCTCTGGGCACTGGCCAAGGCACTGGGCGCGAACAGCGAGGCCAATGAGGCGGTGGCAGTGGTTGCTAGGAAATCACGGCGTGTGTAACGCATAGCGTCCTCCCTGGTGATTGGTTCAACCGCGTCGGGTTACGAATCACTGCAAGGGCCCGCGGCTGCTGCCACGGGCCGGACGGGAACATCCAGCCCCGCCGCCCGGGTCGATGGGCGCGAACGCGCCGCCGCACCAGGCGGCAGCAGTATAGGCACGGCATTGCGCCCGGTTCTGGGCAGTACGCCACAGTCATGGCCGGCCCTGGCCGGCCGGCTCGACTATTCCGGGTCGGTCTTCACCCGCGCCACCCGCTTTCGGTACTCATACACGTTGTCTCCGCGAATCCGCTTTTCCTGCGTCCCGCTGATGCTGTCCACGCGACGATCCGAGCCGGTCACCGGCTGCGCCTCGACAGCGGTTTCGTGTTCGAACGAATGCGATTTGTCGGTGTTGCGGTAGAACCGGTACAGCGCCCAGTACAGCGCGGTCGCGCCGGCCGGGCCTGCAGCCAACAACCAAAGACCACTGTCATCACTCATGTGCTGGCCACCAGGAAGGCAATTGCGAGGGCTTCGATGATCGTGCCGGCGGTCAGCGCCGCCAGCAGCATTTTCCACTGCTGCACGGGCACGCTGCCCATGGTTTCACCGGTCCGGCCGTTCACTGCGATGTAGTGCAGCATGCCGCCGTTCTTGCCGGGCTGGTGGTACGAATACAGCCACACCGGCAGGTACATGGCCACCCAGCGGGTGCCGTGCACCTCCAGCTGCTCCTGTTCCCAGCGCACGCCACGGTCGTAACGGCGCACCGTGCCTTCCACCTGCGCGCGGGCGATCGACAGCAGCTGGTCTTCCAGTCGCGGCCGCAGCTTTTCGACATCCAGGTTGCGCTTTTCCGAAGTGAAACCCGCCAGGTAGGAGGCGTTCCACTTCACTGCATTCTTGGTGTCGAACGGCAGAATCGTGTTGATGATGTTGTTGGTGTTGGCGCGCGTGTCGAGGTTGCCGCGCTCTGCCGACGATTCCAGCGGCAGGTCGTCCACGGTGAAATCGACCTGGCGTTCTACCTGGTAGATGTCCGCGTCGTAGTAGGTCTGCTTGTTCTTTTCGCTGCCACGGGTGTATTCGCGTGTCTTGATCTCGCCCTTGCCGGCCACCGCCGCACTGACATTGCCGTCGACGATCATGTAGGGCAGGTACACACCCACCACGTTTTCCGGGGTGAACTGTTCCTTGAACGCCTTGAGCGCGAACATCCGGCGCTTGTCGACGAACTGGCGGATGCGCGCGACCGCATCCTCCTTCTTGATGTGGAACGGCAGCACGGCGTCAGGCACGGCGCCATTGGCGATCTGTTCGTTCACGCCAAATACGTGACGGCACCAGTGGCAGCGCGCCGTCATCGTGCTTTCGGTGTTGACCGTGACTTCGGCGCCGCAACCGGTGCACTTGAAGGTCATCAGTGCCGAGGTGTCGGCATCGATATCGCGCGCGCCCGATGCGATGACGGTGCCACGCAGCTGGTCGATGGCTTCGCCCAGGCCGAATTCCTCCTCCACCCGTGCGCCATGCCATTCGTGACGGCAGTACAGGCAGACCAGGATATCGGTGCCCAGCTTGGGCCGGATATCGGTAGCGCCGCACTTCGGGCAGCGGTTGAGGCCGTCCTTCAGTTCGTCAGCGGATGTGTCGATGGCGACCGGGTCGGGCGCCCCGACCTCGTTGCGGATGGCCTCAGGCAGCGTCGAGGTATCGAGCGGGAAGCTGCCGGGCAGGGGAGGGACGTCCTGCGGCGAACCCGGCCCGTCCAGCACCGCCGCCGGCAGGGGCGGCGGTGCTGAAGCGGATCGGGGCAGCGGCGGAGGCGTGTTTCTGGGATCGGACATGGTGGTTGCGCGTCCTGCGTCTGCTTACAGTCCCAGCGCCTTGGCCTTCAGCGCGTCGTAGTCGGTCTGGGTGATCAGGCCCAGATCCAGCATTTCCTTGGCCTTCTTCAGCTTGGCCACCGGGTCGTCGGCAGCCGGCGCGGCCGGGGTTGCCGGCTGCTGCAGGTTGCCCGCGCCGAACATGCCCGATGCCATGCCAACGCCGACAAGGCCGGCGGCACCGCCGTTCTCGCCTGCGGACTGGATGCCCTGGGCAACGCTGGCCTGCAGGTTGGAATTGCCGCGCGAGCCGGACAAGGCATCGGCACGCTGCACGGTCTTCAGCAGTTCACGGGTGTTGGCGTCGTACTCGATCGAGACGATGGCGGTCTTGACGATGGCCAGGCCGCGATCGGACTTCCACTGGTAGCCCTGCTCGACGGCGGCCGACAGGCTCTGGGCAAAGCCCAGCGAATCCTGCTGCAGCTTGGTGATGCGGTTGCCCTTGCTTGGATCGTTGGTGTACAGGCTGAATGCCGGCGCCAGCGAACCCACCACTTCATTGAACAGCTGGCTGGCAGCGGCGTTGTCCAGATCGGTGAAGTCGAATACCTGGCCCGGCTGCAGGTAGCTGGCCGGAACGAAGTTCTTCACGAACAGGATCGGGTCGACGATCTTCAGCGTGTACGAGCCACGGGTGACCGCGCCGACCTGAGTGTTGAGGAAGCCATCGTCCCAGTAGATTTCCGACTGGGTGCCGAAGCGGTTGTCCGGCAGTTCCTTCAACGAAACGAAGAAGGCGGCCTGCTGCGAGCCCGGCTGGCCGCCGAACTTGAAGCGCTCCCAGCTCTGCTTGATGAAGGTGCTGACCAGGCCGTCGCCGGCGAAGATCGACTGTGAGTTCAGATCGTCCGAGCGCCACTCGTAGCCACCCGGCTCGGCGACGAAGGCGGTGATCGCGCCATCCTGGAACAGCAGCAGGCCGTAGCCCTCCGGCACGACGATCTTGGAGCCGTTGCTGATGATGTTGGAGGAGCCGCTGGTGTTCGAGCCGCGCCCGGCGTTGGTGCCCTGCGGCACCGCCGCGAACAGGGCTGCCGTGGACGGCAGGCCGGTCGGCACGGTGTAGAAGTCTTTCCATTGGTCAGCCAGCACGCCGCCGACTGCACCCTTCACCGCTTGTACCAGACCCATGACCCACTCCCTGTAGTTGCCGGACAGGCACCACGCCTGTCGTGCTCGGCTGACTATAGAGGAGGCAGGCTACGCGCGGCTAGCAGCCGGGCGAATCCCCATTCATCTCGCGTCTCAGGCCAGGGCACAGTTGATCAGGCCGTGACCGATCAGCGGCACCAGTTCCGTAGCCATCGCCGCAATGGCAGGCAAAATCGCCATCCCGCGGCGCGCGAACAGGTGTGCGGAAACGGGCTTCGGTGTAGTCCGGATCCAGCGATCCCCAGGCGGTGACAATCCGGCCTGAGCACGGCCCCGCAGCGACTCAAGCCGGCACAGTGCTGGCAGCCGGTGTTTCCGGAGCCGGTGCCGGTGATTCCTCCATCACACATTCCAGACCTGAAGCGTCCGTATCCAGCAGGCAGGTGGTGAACAGCAGGAAGCGATAGGCATCGGCGAAGTTCGATCCCAGCCCGAACGAAATCCTGACCGCACCGCAATCACCCTTCTCCAGGATCTTCTCGTCGAATGCCGTGCAGTCGAGAATCTTCCCGGTCTTGTCCAGTTCACAATGCTCGGCGCCCGCGGTCGCGTAGGTCGCCTGCTGGACGGCGCCCAGATTGCAGAAGCAGCCATTGCGCAGGGTGATGCCGAACCGGTCTGCGGCCCGCTTGATGCGGGCGTGCGGCAGGATGGAGCCATAGCAGTCGAAGAAGTTCAGCATCAGCGTCGCGCCCCGCTGCGCAGCGGGCGGGCCATATACCCGGCATAGCGGCAGCTCGTCACCGATGTGGTGGCGAAGCGATGACAGCTGCGCCTGCAGCCACTCGGTCAACGCACGCGAGCGCAACGCAACCGCTTCCACTCCGCCCAGCGCGGCCACGAATTCAAAGCCTCTGGCGATGGCCGGGAAGGCCGCGTAGTTCGGCGTGCCGACTTCGAATCGCTGGCCCGCATCGCGGTACAGCAGGCGATCGGTGGGTGACCACGGCCCGGAGTAGTAGCACACGCCACCACCGGCAAACGATGGCGGTTTCAGCAGGCCGAGTGCGGCCCGTCGGGCGAGCAGGCAACCCGCGCCGGTGGGGTAGCCGAATATCTTGTAGAACGACGCCACCACGAAATCGGGGGGATGACGGGAGCAGTCAAGCCGGCTTTGCGGCACCAGGGCCGCAGCGTCACACAGCACCATCGCGCCGTGCGCCTGTGCCCGCTCGATCCAGGCAAGATCGTGCCGGGCGCCGGTCGCATTGGATTGCGCAGGAAAGGCGAACAGATGTGGCGCGCCGGGCTGCAGCCGCTGCAAGGCGCGCCACATCAGCCCTTCATGCAGCAGCAGCTCGTCATCCAGCGGAATGTACTTCACCTGTGCGCCTTTCGCCGTGGCGTACTCGCGCAAGCCGTGTACCGAGGTGTGATTGTCCTTGGTCAGCAGTGCCTGCGACCCGGCCTGGAACGGAAATGACTCCGCCACCAACCGGATTGCGCTGCTGGCATTGGCGGTGAACAGTATCTCGTACTCTTCCTGTGTGGTTCCGAAGAAGGCGTAGATCTCCTCACGCGCCCTATGAAGTGCGTCCTGCGATGCTTTCGATCCGCTGTGCGGATTGCCGAGAATCGTCCGCTTGAGTGCCTGGTAATCCTGCTCAAGCAGGCTGTCGGGTGGCAATGTTCCGCCCACGTGATCCAGATAGGTCACCTGTTGCTCATCCAGTCGCGCATATTCCTGCTGGCGCATAGCCTCGACCTGATCATGGGGGTAACCAGGGTGGTCGGCGAGGAACTGTGCGCGAGCGCTTTCGAAGCCGTGCATCGCGGGCGCATCCTGCTGCAGCGGCAGGTGGAACGCCAGCAGTGGTGAGAAATCCGGCGCCCGGATGGCGGCCCGCGCAGGTGTATGTGCAGCATCCACACAGCCGCGCAGCAACCAGGCTTCCACGTGGTAACGCCGGTCTGGCACTGTTGCATGGACCGCGTCCAGCATCGTGTCCAGATAGCGCTCCCTGGTGGGGGTGTCGCACTGGTTGAACTCCTCCAGAAGGACGCAGGCGTTGAACAGGAATTCGCGCGTATCGGCGTCCCCCATGGCGAACGCAAGGGGCCGCAATTCAGCCATGTCGCCCTCGCGCGGGGAAAGTCCTTCGATCGCGAACGCGCGCGTGATCGGCGACGGGTCGGTCAGGCTCAGGGCGGCATCCATCAGCCGGGATGGCATGCCGAAGTGCTGCCGTGACTGCTCGCGGGTCAGCTCGAAAAGCTGGTTGTAGTGGAATGCCGTGGCGTAGACCCGTCCACCAGGGCGGAGCACCCGCCTGAACTCGCGGGCGACGCGCGCCTTGTCCGGCGGGAACATCAGGCCGAATCCGCATACGATGACATCGAAGCTGGCGTCCGCGAAGGGCAGCTCTGCCATGTCCACATCGGCAAGGAGCGGCACGTTGCGCTGCACCTCATCGCTCAGCACGCTGCGTGCCACGTCCACGGCGATTGCCGACAGATCGGTGGCGACCAACCGTAGGCCGAGGGGCCTGGTCAGGTGCTGGTAAAGGTTGGCGGTGATGACCCCGGTACCGCAGGCGACCTCCAGGACGTCGGACGCCTTGAAACCTGCCCGGATGTCGCCAGCGATCTCCTCGGCCAGCAGCTTTCCGTAGGGTCCGAAAATGCGCTGGCTCAGGACGCGCTCATAGAACTCCATGAAGGTGCTGAGAGACCATTTTCGATCGGATACCACCTTGCACTGGTGCGGCGAGACATCCTGCATGGCACGCTCCATGTGGCCGGAGGCCGGTCAATCTTCGGCGCCTTTTATTGCATGGGAGTAAATGTCATTAAGTGATATTAATCACATAAAGGAGGATTGATAATCCGTGAAGGGACGGGTAGCCATCCATTCCCCCATTCATGAGGCAACAGCGCCATTTGGCCCTTGCATCATTCTGTCCTGGACCCTCGCCTAGCGGATGCTCAGCGCACCGATTGCGGCACCCGGCGCAGCTTTCCGGTGTCGTACCCCATTGCCTTGATGCGGGCGACCGCCTGCTGATACTCCGCTTCGCTCACCTGCGGCGTACGCGCCATGTACCACACGTAGTCGCGCTTGCTGCGGGCCACGATGGTCTGCGTGTAGCCCTCATCCAGCCAGGCAATGAGGTACTCGGCCTGGATGGGCCAGATGAACTGCATGCCCCAGACCGCACCATTGCCATGTTTCTCCACCCGACCTACCGGGTGCATCGACTTCTGTGGCGACTGGAAGCTGCCCTTGCGATAGGTGAAGGTGGTCTTGATGCGCCCATCAGCCTGCAGCGCATAGCTTTCCACGGCATCGAAGGCCTCGCGTTCGGGCCGCGAAGGAATATGGGCAATGACATACCAGTCGCCCATGAAGCGGGGCACGTCCACCTTCGGTGGCAGCGGGATGGGGCGGGTGTCGTGGCTGCTGCAGCCTGCGCCGAACAGGGCCACGGCCAGCAGCGTGAAAAGTGGGGCGATGCGCATGGTGGCGGTCTCCTTCAGCGCGGGCGGAACAGATAGTGGGCGACCAGCCATTGCTGACCATCGTCGTAGCCGAACAGCTCGGCGCAGGCCATCCAGAACATGCGCCAGCGCTGCCACCAGATGCGTGCGGCGGCTTCGTCGCCATAGGTCTGCGCCAGGATCGGCAGCAGCTGCTCGCGGGCGGCATCCTGATTGGCCAGCCAATGGTTGGCGGTGCGCTGGTAGTGGGTGCCATCCAGCAGCCAGCGCTGGTCCAGTACCAGCTCGCGCTGGAAGTGCAGCAGCGTGTCCGCAGCCGGCATCAGGCCGCCGGTGAAGAAGTGCCGGCCCATCCAGTTGTCGTCGCCCTCGGTCTCGAACGGATACATCAGGGTGCGATGGGCGAAGATGTGCACGAACAGCGCGCCGTCCGGCTTCAACCAGCGGGCGATGCGACCCAGCAGGCGGTCGTAATTGCGCACATGCTCGAACATCTCCACCGATACGCAGCGGTCGAATGCCGCTGCAGGCAGCTCCAGCTGGTTGACGTCGCGGGTCAGCACCTCGACGTTGCCGAACCCACGCGCCTCGCACTGCGCCAGGATATGGTCGCGCTGGCTATGCGAGTTGGACACGGCGGTGATGCGCGCGTTCGGGTGGCGCTCGGCCATCCACAAGGTCAGCGAGCCCCAGCCGCAGCCCAGCTCCAGGATGTGCTGGCCGTCGGCCAGCCCGGCGCGCTGCCCGTACAGTTCCAGCATCGCGTCCTCGGCCTGGTCCAGCGTCTCGCTGCCGGTACGGTAGTAGCAGCTGCTGTACTTCAGGCGATGCCCCAGGCAGCCCTGGAAGAAGGCGGCAGGAACCTCGTAGTGCTGGCGGTTGGCTGCATCCACGTGCAGGGCGAGCGGGCTGCTGGCCAGTTCGGCAATGCGGCGGCTGAAGCGCTGCGACTGCTCCTCCATGCTGCCGGCCGACTCTTCGGCCAGGCGTTGTGCGCACAGGCGACGGATGCCCGCGCGCAGCGCCGCATCAGGCAGCCAGCCACGCTCGGCCCAGCCGGTGAGTCCGCCCTCGGTATCGGCAACCGGAGCAAGGGACGGGGTGCTGTTCATCGGAATCACTCCTTGGGGCTGCGCGGAAACCACGGGAAGAACATCGGGGTGCTGCGCTGGTAGTCGCGATAGTCATCACCGCGACTGCGCAGCGCCTGTTTCTCGGTGAAGGGAACGCCACTGAGGTAGCGCAGGAACACGTACATCAGCACCGGCCCGGTCCAGGCCAGCCACCACATCGGCGACCCCGCTGCCAGCACTACATAGGTGAACCAGTGCAGCCACTCGAAGAAGTAGTTGGGGTGGCGCGTATACCGCCACAGCCCTTCGCGGCAGGTGCGGCCCTTGTTGGCCGGGTCGGCACGGAAACGAGCCAGCTGGCGGTCGGCGAGTGCTTCGCCACCTACACTGAGCAGCCACACCACGAGCGCCGCTGCGATCCAGGCAGGCATGTCGCTGCGCGGGTTGTTGGCCACGGCCACGAACGGCAGCGCAAACAGCACCACCAGCGCGGCCTGTGCCATGAAGAAGCCGAAGATCTTTCCCTGGTGGCCGTGCCAGTGCTCACGCAGATAGCGGTAGCGACCGTCCTCTGCTTCGCTGCGCACACGCCGCCACAGATGCAGGGCAAGCCGGCTTCCCCACAGCCCACCCAGCAGCGCCAGCGCGATGCGGGGCTGCAGCGCGCCATCGCCCAGCCATGCAAGCAACAGCGCGCCTGCGGCCACACCCTTTGCCCACAGCACATCGACGATGCCGATGTTCTGGTGCCTGCGCTGCCACGCCCAGCCCCAGGCCATGATCAGCACGGCATACAGCAGTACCCACCACAAGCTGCTCATCAGGTTGCTCCAATCAATGGGGTGGCGTGGTTGCCGGGCGGTCTGCGGCGTGCCACCGCGCACAGCAGCGACAGCGCGATGCACCAGCCCAGCGCCAGTGTTGCTACGCCCTGCCAGGCCGGGGGGGTGAAATGCACCGCCTGGAATCCGCGCGCCGCAGATAGATACGCCAGCGGCGCCAGCAGGCCGAGGGCCACCGGCAGCAGCCAGTGTCGCTGCAGGAACGCCATCGATGCAGTCAGCGTCATCGCAAAGGCAGCCCACAGGGCGAGAATCCACGGTGGCGGCACCCAACCCAGCGGCGCAGCGGCGTAGTGCACGCCACCACTGGCGGCCGCGCTGCCATCCACCAGGAATGCGCAGGCCAGCGCGAGCAGCAACAAGCGCAGATCCAGGCGGGGCTGCGCTGAGGTGAGCAGCTGGCTGCCGATGTACACAGTGGCTGACAGCATTGCCGGCCATTGCCAGCCACGGTCGGCGCCGGCAACGGCGCACAGCCACACCATCTGGTTGCCGATCACGTTGACCCAGGTGCGGCGCATGTCAGCCGGTCCGCTCGCCATGGGAATCCGCTTCGGGGCGGTAGCCAGGGCGTGCCAGCAGCAGATGGGAAACGCCGATGGAGCGCTCCAGGAAGCCACCTTCGCAGTAGGCCAGGTAGAACTCCCACAGCCTGCAGAAACGCTCATCGAAGCCCTGCGCGTGTACTGCAGGCAACTGCGCGAGGAAGCGCTGCCGCCAGGCGCGCAGGGTCAATGCATAGGAGTGGCCGAAGTCCTGCTGGGCGATCAGCTGCAGATCACTGGCCCGGGTCTTGGCGGCCAGGATGGCGTTGATCGAGGGAATGAAGCTGCCTGGAAATACGAAGCGCTTGATGTAGTCCACGCTGCGCCGCGCCTGTTCGTAGCGCTGGTCCTCGATGGTGATAGCCTGCAGCAGCGCCACCCCATCAGGCTTGAGCAGCCGCTGCAGGGTGGCCATGTAGGTGTCCAGATACTCGGCACCGATGGCCTCGATCATCTCGATGGAAACCAGTTTGTCGAACTGTCCCTGCAGATCGCGGTAGTCCTGCATCAGCAACGTCACCCGATCCTGCAGGCCCACATCGGCCACCCGCCGTGCGGCCAAGGCATGCTGTTCGGCGGAGATGGTGGTGGTAGTGACATGGCAGCCGTAGTGCTGCGCGGCATGCACGGCAAAGCCACCCCAGCCGGTGCCGATCTCGACCACGCGATCACCCGGCTGCAGTCGCAGCTGCTGGCAGATGCGGTCCAGCTTGCGTCGCGACGCGCTTTCCAGTGAGTCACCGGCATCGGTGAACAGCGCGGAGGAGTACATCAGGTCCGGCGACAGGAACAGGGCGAAGAAATCATTGCCCAGGTCATAATGGGCGGCGATGTTGCGACGGCTGCCTTCGCGGCTGTTGCGCCGCAGCCGGTTCCAGCCGCGCAGCAGCCAGCCGCCGATGCGCGCCGGCCCGCGTTCCATGCCATCCAGCAGGTCGCGGTTGCGGACCAGCAGCTGCACCAGCGCCACCAGGTCGTCGCAGCGCCAATCACCGTTGATGTAGCTCTCGCCGGCGCCAACGCTGCCGTTCGCCGCCACCTTGCGGTAGAACGCCGGGTCATCGATGGTCACGGTGACCTGCAGGTCGCTTCCTGCGTTACCCAACTGCACTTCTCCAAACGCATCGCGCACGCACAGACGCCCGTTGTGCAGCGGCGCAAGCTGGGCCAGCAGGCGTCGGCGCAGGAACGAGTCCAGGGTGCCGGGCTGGGGCAGGGTGGCCGAGGGGGTCATTTCGTTCATCGCGGTTTCTCGGCGAGGGAAGGATGGTCGTGCACAGGGTTGCGCTTGAGCCAGAGGCGCAGTGCCTGCCAATGGATGGCGGCGACCACCTGCGCGCTCATCAAGGGGTAGCCGGCCAGCACCCGGGCAAGTCCGCGGGCATCAATGGGCCGCCGCTGCATGCTCTGGGTGGCATCGAACTGGCGTTGGCCGTCGCGCCAGACCTGCATGTGCACACGCAGGTCGTCAGCGGGCGCGGTAAAGCGCCAGTCGTAGGCGCAATCCATCGGCATGAAGGGGGAAACGTGGAAGGCCTTGTCGAACTGCCAGCGCAGGGCGCGACCCTGCTGCACCGCGGTTGCGACCGGCAGCACGTAGGCGTGCCGTTCCTTCCACGGGGTATTGGTGATCTCGGCGACGATGCAGTCCAGGGTTTCCCCGTCAGCCTGATAGCAGTAGTAGAAGCTGACCGGATTGAACACGTGGCCGCCGAAACGCAGGTGGCTCAGCAGGCGAACCGGGCCGTCGGGGCGCCGCCCGAGCACCGCGGCGGCATGATCCCGCACGGCGTCGGCCAGGGAGAGGGCGGGATCACCGAAGTAGTCGCTGCGGCGGAACTCTGCCAGGTTGCGGCGCCCGACCGACCACAGCCAGCGCCCGGCGAATACCTGGTCCAGCTCGTCGAGGTCCAGCAGCAGCTGCGCGATCGGGTAGCGGAACGCGTGCGCATGCGGGTGGTAGCGACGATGCTCGACGTGGCCGAAGTAGATGGCGCTGGCGCTCACGCGGGCACCTCCGCTTGCTGCGCGCTGTGGCAGCGGAATGAGCGTGCCTGCAGCGCGTCGACCACGCGGCGGGCACTGCGGATGCCGTCCTCGTGGAAACCCCAGCCCCAGTACGCACCCGCGAACCATGTGTGGCGATGTCCCTGCACCTCGGCCCAACGCTGCTGTGCCTGTACTGCGCCGTGGTCATGTACCGGATGTGCGTAGTGCAGGCGCCGCAGTACCTTGGCCGGATCGATGGCCTCGCTGCGGTTGAGGGTCACCACCAACGGAGTGTCGCCGGGCAGCCCCTGCAGCAGGTTCATGCAGTAGCTGACCGTGCAGGGCGCAGCGGGGTCGCGCGGCACATGCGCGTTCCAGGCCGCCCAGGCCTTGCGGTTGGCGGGCAGCAGCGAGGCATCGGTGTGCAGCACCGCCTCATTGGGCTGGTAGCGGATCGCACCGAGCACCGCCTGCTCAACCGGGTCGGCGTCGGCCAGCAGCGCCAGGGCCTGGTCGCTGTGGCAGGCCAGAATAACCTCATCGAAGCCTTCGATACCGTTCGCCGTGTGCACACGCGCACCCCAGGGCATGCGCTCGACCGCGTGCACCGGGCATTCCAGCCGCTCGTGTACCCGCCAGCGTGCACGCAGGGCATCCACATAGCGGGCCGAACCGCCCTTGACCACGCGCCAGGACGCGCGCCCGGTCATCTGCAACATCTGGTGGTTGGCCATGAACTGCGCCAGGTAGCGCGCCGGGAAGTCCAGCACCTGCGCCGTCGGTGACGACCACAGCGCAGAGGCCATCGGCAGCAGATGCTCCTGCACGAACGCCTCGCCATAGCGCTGGCTGTGCAGGTATTGGCCCAGCGTAGGCCCCTTCTCCTCGCCGAGCAGCAGGGGTGCGTCACGATAGAAACGCCGCAGGTCGGCCAGCATCCCCCAGAAGCGCGGTGAGAGCAGATTGCGGCGCTGGCAGAAAAGTCCATCCAGCGACGTGGCGTTGTATTCCACGCCGCTGCGCTCGCTGTGCATCGAGAAACTCATCGTGGTGGGCTGTGAGGCCACGCCAAGTTCATCGAACAGTGCCGACAGCAGCGGGTAGTGGTGCGGATTGAAGACGATGAACCCGGTATCGACCTCCATCCTGCGTCCGTCCACCGTCACCTCATGGGTGTGGGTATGGCCGCCCAGGTAGTCGTTGGCCTCGAACAGGGTGACGTCATGCTCGCCGTCCAGCCACCACGCGCTGGCCAGACCGGCGATGCCGGAACCGATGATCGCGATGCGCATGTCAGTGCCTCGCCTTGGCCAATACCCAGGCCGGGATCGGCTTGAGGCCCTTCACCAGGCCCAGCGCGGCCATCACCCGCAGGCCATACCAGCTGATGTCGATCTCCCACCAGCGGAAGCCCTGGCGCGCGGTGCCGGGGAAGAAGTGATGGTTGTTGTGCCAGCCCTCGCCGAAGGTCAGCAGGGCCAGCCACAGGTTGTTGCGGCTGTCATCGCGGGTCTCGAAGCGGCGCCGGCCGAAGCGGTGCGCCAACGAATTGATGGTGACCGTGGCATGGAACAGCACGACGGTGGAGATGAAGAAGCCCCAGACCAGCAGCTGTGGGCCGGAGGTATGCAAGGCCGGGGCCACGCGCTCCAGTACCGCACCGAGGCCGTACAAGGCAGCGGCCAGCAACACCGGAACCACGGTGTCGAACCGGTCCAGCCAGCGCAGCTCAGGGTATTTGGCCAGATCGGGAATGCGCTGCAGATCGGTGGCAAAGGCGCCGCGGGTGAGGAACCATCCCATGTGGCTGCGCCAGAATCCGCCCTGGCGAGGGGAGTGCGGGTCCTGCGGTTGATCCGCGTGGCGGTGGTGATGGCGGTGGTGGGCTGCCCACCAGAGGGGGCCACGCTGCACGCTGGCGGCACCGATGACCGCGAACACGAACTGCACGGTGCGCGATGCCTCGAAGGTACGGTGAGAGAAGTAGCGGTGATAGAACGCGGTGATGGCGAACATCCTGATCGCGTACAGGAACACCGCGACCGCGACGGCCGTCCAGGACACGCCTACCCAGATCACCCCGAGGCAGGCCACATGCAGCAGCGCGAAGGGCAGGGCGCGCAGCCAGTCGATGCGGTCACCCTGGCCACGGTCGGCCGCCGCTTCGCTTCCGGCATCGGTATCGAACCAGCGCTGGAAGGTACGCAACAGGCGCGAACGTCTGCGGAGTGGAGGCGCTGCGGATGCCATGGACGGAAGCCCGAGGGAGTCGATTGCCTACCTCTACGTGTAGTAGTGCAGGTTGGATGCAGTGGATCGCATCCGTCTGTGTTTTCACTTGGTTGTCACAACGCAGCTCGATACCAGCGGTCGCTGCAGTTCATCGCGCCAGCGTTGCTCCGGTCGTTCCGTTGCGGGTGCCGAGAAGCGCACGGTCACCTGCGGATAATCGCCACGCGCATCGCGCAGATTGCTGGTGCCGCGGAACTCCAGCAGACGGCGATCGGCATCGGCGTAGACCAGCGAAAGACGCGGCGCCACCGCCCCGAACCAGGTATCAAGGCGGACCTCCACCGCATGGGCGGCAAGCCCTTGCCAGCGCACCAGGCCGCGGTACTGCACCTGCACGGGATAGAAGCGCTGCCGCCCGGGGACCAGAAAGGGCAGGCTGACCGGCGTACCACCCAACAGCGTCTGCCAGTGGGCCCGTACGGCGGCATCGAAGCCGACGTCGATCACGGCATCCGCCGGTAGAGGCAGCTGCTTCGTTCGTGATGGCGAAGACCTGTCTTCCTTCCAGTCGACCTGCACCCCGTCGCGGCCGACCACCACGCGGGCCGCCTGGCCGCTGCGGGCGTCCTGCAGCACATAGCCCCGCGCCTGCAGCCGCGCGGCGGCGGGCATCTGTTTGCGGGCGAAGGGCTGCCCTGCAGGGCAGAGGTACTCCACCCAGCGCTCGCTGCCATCGCCGGCGCCGCGCTGCCAATGCACTTCGCGGTAGGCGGCGGTTCCATCGGGTAGGGTGGCAACGCCCTCCGAACGCAATAGCGGCGCCGCACCGGCGGCGCAGGGGGCAACCATCAACAACCAGGCAACACGCATCGGGGCGATCCATGGGAGGCTTGCCCGGCTGTACGGGCGGTGGCACCGGCTGGATGCACGCTGGCGCCCATCCGGGGTGCATCCAACCGGTGCTGCTGTGCGTAGAGACAAGGACTCCTCTTCACTCAACGGCTGCCCCCGCCGATGTACCGTCCTCCCGCCAGCCCCTCTCTTTCCTTTGACACCGCGCGGATCGTGTCCAGTTCACAGCAGCCCAGCAACGAGCCGACGAACTGGAATGGCGAGATGGACGGCGTCGCCCGGCTGCGCGACCGTGACTGTTTCATGCGCATCTACGACCATTTCATGCCGCGCCTGTGCATCTACCTGCGCGGCCTTGGCGCACCTGCGGCGGTGGCCGAAGAACTGGCCCAGGAGTGCCTGCTGCGCCTGTGGCTGCGCGCGTCCGAATTCGATCCTGCGCAGGGCGCGCTGAGCACCTGGCTGTACCGCATCGGCCGCAACCTGCACATCGACCGCGTGCGCCGTGAGCGCAGCTGGATGCAGGTGCAGGAGGCGGTGGAGGATGCTGCCGCTGGAGATGTCAGCGAACGCAGCAGCGCCGAACAGTTTGCCGATCATGCCCGTCTGCGCCAGCGTATCAACGAGTTGCCGGCCACACAGGCGCGCCTGGTGCGGATGTCCTATTTCGAGGCCAAGAGCCACAGCGAGATCGCACAGGCGCTGGGCATGCCGCTGGGTACGGTCAAGTCGCACCTGCGACGAGCGTTCCTGCAGTTGCAGTCGAAGGTCGGGGGTGCATCATGAATCCGCACCATCACCTGCATGAGTCGACGTTGATGAGCTACGCCGCCGGCGCCCTGCCGACGCCCTTGAGCATCGTCGCCGGCACGCATCTGGAACAGTGCCCGCACTGCCGCCAGCGCCTGCGCGAAGCGGAGGCCATCGGTGCCGCACTGCTGGAGCAGACCCAGCCGCCGGCAGCTGAGGCGCGGCGGGCAGGGCTGCGCGACGCAATGCTTGCGCAGCTCGGTGAGGACCACGCCGGCATCGTATCGAGCCCGCTGCGGTCGATGCCGCCGGAACGGCCCGAGGCCGATCCGGACCATCTGCCGAAGTCGCTGCATCCTTACTTTGGCGATTCGCTGGGTCGGCTGCACTGGCGCTGGATGGCCCCCGGTGTGCATTGCATCCGCGCCGAGCAGATGCCTTCGCTGATCATGTTGAAGATCGCGCCGGGCAAATGCCTGCCGATGCATAGCCACGGCCGCAGCGAACTGACCCAGATCCTGCGAGGCTCCTACAATGATGCGCTGGGGCTGTTCGCGCCCGGCGATGTTGCAGACCTGGACGAGGACGTCGAGCACCAGCCGGTAACGGCGCCTGGTGTACCGTGTATCTGCGTTTCCGCGCTGGACGCGCCGCTGGTGTTCAGCGGTTGGCTGGCCCGAAAAATCCAGCGCTTCGTCAAACTCTAGTCTTCTTCAAGGTCAACGCATGCACGAAACACGCCCGCTGCGGATTCTGCTGACCGGTGCAACCGGACTGGTCGGGCAGGGCGTTGCCCGTGCCTGCCTCGCTTCGCCGCAGGTTGCGCGGACCGCAGCCTTGGTCCGCAGCAAGGCCGGGCTGGACGCTCGAATCGAGCAGATCGTGCTCGCGGATTTCCAGCAGGCCCGCAACGTGAGCCCGCAGTTGGCCGGATTCGATGCCTGTTTCTACTGCGCCGGCGCGCCACCGGTCGGCACCGCTGAGGATGAGTATCGGAAGGTGACGCTCGATGCCACTCTGGCTGTGGCTGCAGCGTGGGCGGAAGCGAATCCGGACGGCCGGTTCCTGTATGTCTCTGGCGCCCACGCCAATCCACACAGCCGGATCATGCCGCTGCGCATCAAGGGCGAGACCGAGGCCGCGCTGGCGCAGCTCGCGGTGCGCACCGTCATGCTGCGTCCAGCCGGGGTACGCCCGGTGGCGGGAACCGGCACCCGTCATGCGGCATTGAAGCCGCTGTACCGCTTCGGCGGCCCCTTGATGGCGGCGGCGGGCCGCGTCCTGCCTTCGCTGGTGACCAGCAACGAGGCCATTGGCCGCGCGATGATCGTGCTGGCGACGATGCCGGACCCGCCAGCAGTGCTGGAATGTGCGCAGATCAATCGACTGGGTTCTGCTTCCGCAGGCTGAGGACCGTGGTGCACATCTGCTGCACATCGCGGCAACTACAGTCGAGGCTCCTCCTTCTGTGACGCATCGACGTGAACCTGCAGCCATCGTCCTCTCCGCTTCGCCCCTCGCGTCCAGTGCCTGACAACGGCCGTTTCGACCTGCTGGATGTCAACGCGCTGCAGGATCCCGGCAGCGGCCGCATCGTCCATCTCTACTCGCTGGTGGCGCGCTGCCTGTCCTGCGAACTGGTGTTCAAGGCGCAGGAAGGCGATGGACTGGTCAGCACCTCTGCCGCACGCGTACTGCGTTGTCCGACCGGCTGCGGCGAGCAGGCTTTCAGGGGCAGCGTGCTGCGCCAGTGGCGGCAGGCGCCACACGCTCTGTAAGCATTGCCCGGCTAAAGCACGCCCGGATTGGTCTGCCACACGGCGAAGTTGAGCGCGCTGGCGAACGCCACCCATGCCAGGTAAGGCAGCAGCAGCCACGCCGCTGCCGGACGCACGCGATGGAAGGCGACCACCGTGGCCACGATCAGCACCAGCAACAGCAGAATGTCCGCAAACGCCAGCGCTCCCTGCTTCCAGCCGAAGAACAACCAGCTCCACAACACGTTGAGGGCCAGCTGCAGCAGGTAGAGCACCAGCGCAGGCGTGGCCGCGCGCCATCCGCCCTGGCGCCAGACCAGCCACGCGGCCAGCGCCATCAGCGCGTACAGCACCGTCCACACCGGACCGAACACGCTGGCAGGCGGCGCCCATGCAGGCAACGTGAGGCCTGCGTAGAAGTCCGCCGCAGAAATAGAGGCGCGAGCACCCAGCGCGGCAGCCAGAAAAGTAACCACGGCCCAGCCCAGAAGACCAACAACCTGCCTGCGGACATTCATGGTGTATCTCCTCCTGCACTGCCACCGGTTGTGACAGCGCGTTGTACGCAGTTGCGTCGCGACTGGATGCAGGCGCCCGGTCAGTCGGCTGTGCCACCGGTGCCAGACTGCGCAGGGGCTGGCAACAACGCAGGCCGACCGTCGAACCACTCCCGCGCGCCGGCCAGATGCCATTGCCGGCGCTGGCCATCCAGTTCGATGCCGGCGCCCAGCAGGCCCCAGCGCAGGTAGAGGTCGCCGCGCTTGCGCTGGTCCAGCAGATCCAGCCGCGCACGCAGCGAAAGACGCTCGTTTTCCGCTTGCAGCCCATCCAGCACCAGATGCCCGGCCCGCCAGCGCAGTCGGGTATGCGCGTCCACCTGGCCGGAATCGAGCAGGGACAATGCCCAGCGCGGGTAATCGCTGCGCTCGGCGAACAGCGCCAGCAACGGGCCGGCGTCGCGCATGGCAAGGTCCGCACGTGCGTCCACCTGGAAGGGGGACTGCGCATCGATGTCGCCGCGGGCGATGGTGACACGGCCCCACCACGGTTGTGGTCGCTGCTGGTCACCGACCTGTACGTTGCGCAGTTCGATCACGCTTCCGCCCAGATCGAACCGGCGCTGGCTGAAATCGCCACGCTTCAGCCTGCCATCCACCCGGGCGTCGCCCTGCAGGTCCAGCCCCGCCACCTGCAGGCGTGCGCGTTGACTGCGCAGGCGGACACTGCCGTTGCCGACCCGGCCTTGGGTATCAAGCTGAGCATCGCCGCTCACCTGGCCGGCGCCCCCCAGCAGCCGTACCTGGCCGCTTCCCAGGTAGCGGTTGTAGGCGGTGAGGTCTGGAATGGTCGCGTCATCGAAGCGCAGCTGCGCACGCACACCCTTGCGCAGCTCGCGCAGGCGCCCGTCACCGGTCAGTGTCAGCGCCAGGTCGCGCCCATCGAACAGCGTGGCACCTTTGGCGTTGCCCGCACGGGCATTGAACGTGGGAAGCTTCACTGCCAGCACGGCGCGCGTCGGCGTCCCGGCCTGCAGTTGCCCATGCGCGCTGGCCGTTCCCTGCATGTGCACGCCGGCGACCTCGGCCACCGCCCGCGCCGCGGGAATATCGACGCTGCTGCCGGCGGCCAGTTCGCCGTTCTGCAGGCGCAGGTCCGCCCGCAGCACGCCACCGCCCTGCAGCTGGAACCAGGGCTTCTGCACGAACAGTGCGGGAATCCAGTTGAGCGAGGTAAAGGTCCATTCGCCCTTGACCGTGCCAGAGGTGCGCCCCAGCATCTCGCTGGGATCGTCAAATGGAATCTGTCGCCCGGCAATTATCAGATCCGCATCCAGTGCAGCACCGGTGCCATCGCGCTGCGGCAACCGCGCCTGCAGACGGATATCGCGAGTGGCGTCCAGCTGTATCGCCAGCGTTCCTCGATCCGGTGCGCCGGCCCCCACCTGCAATGGAACCCGCCAGACGGCATGGCTGCCCGGCTGTAGTGCGCCCTGGTCCAGGGTGATCGAGGCCTGCAGCTGCCCCGGCACGGCGGCGCTGGCAACGGAGGGCCGTTGCGTGTCCGTATCCAGCCGCAACCCCTGGCTGCGCGCCTGTACCTCCAACACTGCATGCAGCAGGCCCAGCTTTGCCAGCCCGGGTGCCTGGTCGCGGTAATGCCGTGGGTAGGAGAACTGCGTCTTCAGCTGCATGTCGCCGAGCAGCTGGGTGCCGTCAAGGCTGACATCGGCATCAGCGAACGCCACCTCCGAGTCCAGCAGCTCCGATGGCCCGCCACGCAGCTGCTTGACGAAGCCGACCGTGCCGCTGCCTTCGCCGACGATCAACAATTTGCCGGCGCGGAAGCTGCGGATGCTCTCACTGTGAATGGCATCGAATCGCAACGTCCAGCCGCGATCGCCGCGCGGAGGTGAGGGGATCGCCTCATCCACCCGCGCGATCTCGGCGGCTACACCGGTTGCGTGCAGCGACGGCACGCGCACCTCGCGCTCGAACAGTGGCAACAACGCCAGACGTGCACTGGCCCGGTCTGCGCGCAGCACATACACCGTGTGATTGACGTGGCCGCGCATCTGCACGTTCCAGGCGATCACATGGCCCGGCAGCAGCGTGATCGCGGGCCCGGTTGTCATCACGAACTTGTGCGGCTTGCGATTGGTGACCTGATCGAACAGCGGCGTGTTGAGAAAGACATTGCCCGCGAGCAGGTACAGCAGATACAGGCCCAGCAGATAAGGCAGGATCTTGCGGGCATGGTGGAGCCATCGCTGCGGGCGGGCGAGGGAGCGGGGCATGGACCCTCGGCAGGGAATGGGATGGCCATCACTATCGTGGATGCTGCTGCGGCGCGATGTGAACGTGCCGCGCGCCCTGCGCCCTATAATCAGCGCGTCTCTGTTCAAGGAGGTCACGGCATGAATGCCCAGACCAGCAAGGAAGGCGCAACCCCGGATGCGCCGCGCGATGCCGCCACGGCGTCGTTCGATCCGACTTACACCTCGGCCAACAGCGAGGTCCGCGCTGCCGCCGGCGGTTACTCGGTCACGTTGAACGAGGGTGACGGTGCGTTGAAAGTGGGTGCCGAGCAGAAGCGTGCAGCGTCCAGTCTTGCATCGCAGTTCCAGGGCACGTCGCTGAACATGGCCGGCAGCCCGACGCCCGATGGCGGCAGGGATTACCTGCTGACGATGGAGTCGGTGGTCGGTGCAAGCGTGAAGGGTGCCGGTTTCCAGGACACCAGCAGCACGGGTGTACGCGGGCGCTACAGGGTCACCCTGCCCAGTGACGCCCTGGACGTCGATCCCACACGCATCAACCCGTTTGATCCGCAGACCATTCCCAAGGGCGGCAGCATCACCCTGGATGGTCAACAGTTCACCGGCACCGCGCTGGAAAGCAGTTTCCGCAACATCGCCATGCAGAGCCAGACGACCGAGGCGAGCGGTGCCAGCTACCGCGTGGATCGCCTGGATGATGGCCGGGTGCGCGTTACCACCGGGCCGAACGAGGCGGTCGAGGCCTTCAATGGCATCGGCTTCAACGCAGGCAGGTTCAGCGCGATTGCTGGTCGCCAGGACGCGCTCGGTCACTCCGCCGTCCGCACCGCCACCTTCAACCTCGATCACGCCGAGGGCCGCCAGGCCTATGAACAGTTCATCGACAACGGCACGATGAACAGCCAGACCGCGGGCGTGCAGGATCTGGCCACGGTCGAGCGCCTGGGGATGAGTTCGCAGACGCGGCTGAAGGTCGGCTACGGCGACACGTTTGGTGTCGACCTGGCCGGTGCACGCAACAGCGGTGATGTGGTGCAGGTCAGTCGCGAAGACGGCAGCCGCACCGAGCTGCGCAGCGTGCAGTACAACGGCAACCTGCCTGCATCCCGGATCAGCACTTACGGCGCCGATGGCCAGGAGGATACGGCGCAGCGCCGCTACGAATTCACCTTCGACCTGCGCGGGAATGCGCAGGGCGAACAGATTGCCGGCATGGTCAACGCGGCGCTGTCCGGCGACCCTGCCGGTGATCGCGGGCCGATGAAGGCCGGTGAGCTGAACACACTGAGTTTCAGCGAGGCCCAGATGCGCACGCTGATGGAGCGCACCCAGTCGATGGTCAAGGACAACCCGATGCTGGGGCCATCGTGGCAGGTGCTTGCAGAGGACGGCAGCGGCAAGCCGCAGCAGGACGTGGACGCCTTCGCCCTGGGGCTGGCGCGCAACCAGGGGCAATCCACCTACGGCATGGCCGAGCGCATGTTCCACATCGCCGCGGCTGGCGGCAAGGATCTTCAGAAGATCGACGCTGGCGTTCAGGGCGAGCACCTGCAGTCACTTGCGCCGCCGTCACCGCTGCTGCCCCGGCAGGACCCCCGGCACACTTCCAGCCCGGACCATGGCATGTGGCTGCAGAGCCAAGGCGCGGTCAGCAGCCTCGACCAGGCGATGGGGCGACAGCCGGATGAAATGAGCGAACGCCTTGGCATGGCACTGCTGGTAGCGGCCAAGGACAAGGGCATGCAGCGGATCGACGAGGCCGTGCTCAGTGACGACGGCAGGTATGCATTTGCGGTGCAGGGCCAGCCGCACGCCGCGGATCGACAGATCGCCCGCACCGAGACCGCGCAGGCGGTGGCGACGCCGGTCAGCGAGCATGTGCGTGAACTGCAGGAGCAGACGCAGTCGGCAGCGGCCCAGCAGCCAAGCCCGCAGCAGGAGCGGGAACAGGAGCAGTCTGCGCGTGAGCAGTCGGCCCGAGTCATGGCGCACTGAGTTGAGCGTTGGCGCAGGGGTGAACATCCCTGCGCCAATCCGCAGCGGAATCTGCCTCGGGTACACGCCGCTGCGCGGACGTCGACCAGGGGATTGACCCCGCAGGCGGTACGGCTCAGGCTAGGCCGCACCTATGGCCGCCCACTCCCCTCAGAGTCCGGAATTGCTGCGCCGCCTGCTGCGCGCAAAAGATCACATGGATCGGGCCAGCCATGAGGACTGGCCGGTGGCACGGCTGGCACAGGTCAGTGCGGTCTCCACGGCCCATTTCGCGCGTTCCTTCAAGGAGGCGTTCGGAGTGCCGCCGCACCGCTATCTGCTCAGTCGACGCATCGAGCGCGCCGTCGCTCTGTTGCGCGATACCGACCTGCCGATCACCGAGATCGCGCTGCAGACCGGCTGGGCCAGCCTGGGCACCTTCGGCCGGATCTTCCGCGACATCACCGGCGACAGCCCCGGCGCCATCCGCGACCGCCAGCGTGCAATCTCCCCGGCGCAGGGCCCCGTTCCCGAGTGCCACGCCCGTGCCGCGCAGCGTCCGGACCTGAAGATCGCAGTTTTGGAGAAGCGCCGTCGCAGCGGCCTTGTTAGCGTAGATCCCACCTGAGGGAGGATCCTATGACTGGCATGGTGAATGTGGTCGGCCTGTATGTGCATGACCAGGATGCAGCGCTCGATTTCTACGTCAACAAACTCGGCTTCCAGGTGCACACCGACGTGGGCAGCGGCGACTATCGCTGGCTGACGGTGCATTCGGGCGACGAGGGCGGTTTCCAGCTCGGGCTGTTCAAGCCGGGGCCGCCGGTGCACGACGCAGCCACTGCGCTGACCCTGCAGCAGATGGTGGCCAAGGGCGCGATGCCGCCGCTGGTGTTGGCGGTGGATGATTGCCGGGCCAGCTACAAACAACTGCAGGCCCGTGGCGTGGAATTCACCCAGGAGCCGGTGGAGCGCTACGGTGCGGTGGATGCCGGATTCCGTGATCCGTCCGGCAATGGCTGGAAGATGATCGAGCGCCCCGCGAGGAAGCCACAATGAGGGCCGGTGGCTGGGCGCGTCCCGTGCACCGCTGGACCTCGATCGTTTTCACCCTGGCGGTGATCGCCAACTTCGTGGCGCGCGGGATCGGGCAGGGCGAGCCCCCGGCGTGGATCACGTACTCGCCGCTGCCGCCGTTGTTCCTGCAGTTGTTCACCGGGCTGTATCTGTTTGCGCTGCACTACCGGCGCGGAGCTCTCGGTTCGCGCGCCGAGGCGGCACCTTGAGGCTGCCCAGCAGAGGGTCACCCAGGCTGAGCCGGCGGGCGTGATGGGCCCGGCGGAGCGCACTCCGTCGGGCCGTTGGGTGCTCAGCTCAGATCGCAACCGCTGGGCAGCGGCCAGCTGGCGCTGGGCAGCATGTTCTTCAGCGACGCCGGTGCGTTGATCGCCACGTAGCTGGCGCCCAGCAACTCTTCCAGATCCGCGATGGTGACCAGATAGCTGTCCAGGCTGCCCAGTCCCGTTTCATTGGGAATGATCCAGCTGATGGCCTTGGCGGTGCCGGTGTTCGGATCCTTGGTGATGATCGTCTTCCAGAAGAATTCCGGGGTCGGAATGCCATGGCTGGACAGGAAATAGTCATTGGACGCATCGCCATAGACCACGCCGCCATAGACGTCGACCGGGGCAATGTCCCGATAGCACTCGGCCACGTTCTCGGCCTTCACCCAGATGCCCTGGTTGAAGCTGGAAACCTGCGGCACGATGTTGGTCATGTAGTTGGCGCGGCGGATGTAGGTGGTGTCGTAGTCCATGTGGTTGGACGTCACCAGGTGGCCGCGGTCATAGCCGGACTGCACGCTGGCATAGGAGGCGGTGCTGGTCTGGCCGAGGCAGCCGGCCGGCAGGTCCGGGTCCTTGTAGAAGCTGGACGGGCGGGCGGCCGAGCCGGTGTCGGCCACCAGTGTGTATTCGTATCGGGTCGCGCTGTGGATGCTGCAGTCATAGGTCAATACGTACCCGCCCTTGTTGAGGGTCACGACCTGAGCATGTGCAGCCCCGGCAAAGGTACTGAAAACAAGGGCAAAGAAGAACGTGGCAAGGCGCATTGCGGATCTCCATGGGTATGGGCAAGGCGCAGCCGTCCACCACGGCAGGCCAGGCCTTTCCGTGTGAAGGACGATGCGGTGACAGGTATTGGGGACGCGACCCGGCCGTGGCCGGTACTGCCTGGGATCTCGACCGCGGAAGGGCACTAGGAATAGTGCTGCGGTGTCGTTAGCGTCATTTGTTGACGCCAGCAGGTCAACGACCAAAGTGCGAAGGTGTGACTGCGCGCAAGCACTGGGCTCCTGTCAGATCAGGGCACCCATGCATGAAAAGAAGAGCTGCTAGTGGCGTGGCCGTTGCCTGGGCGAGACCTGCCTGCAGAGCGCTCGCCGATGATTAACGTGACGCATCACGAGTGAGCGGCTCGATGCCCCGTAGCGGCCGCGCAGCGCTGGCGCTATGCTCGCCCGAAAAAGGGCATACGCAGATGAAATGGACTTCCATCGCGGCCGCAGCACTCTGCGCGCTACCCATGAGCGGTTGCACCTCCTACTTGGCCAGACCCGATATCCCGCTCGCCACAGACGAGGGCATGGTGGTGATGTCGATGAACTGCCAAAGCAACATCAACTACGTCACCCTCTTTCCCAGCGGCGCGGATTCCGGCGGCGCATTTGCCGAGAGGCGCAGTGACTTCGATGTGGGCTGCAAGGCGGGACTGGTGTCCTTGCGGATGAAGGCAGGGCGGCACTACATCGGCCACCTTATCGAACATGGCTACGGCTTCATGGGTCTGGTGAAGGAAGGTGAGGCGCTCGTTTTCGATGTTCAGCCCGGCGTGATCACCTACGTCGGCGAGATCATCGTGTTCGGGCTGTACAGCCACACCGGCAACAGCGATCGCTGGGTGTCGGTACGCAACCGCGAAGCCGAATCCCGACGCCTTCTCGAAGAGAAGCAGGGATGGCTGCTCGCGCGGTATCCCTTCCGACGCCAGCTGGCCGTTCCCGCGCAGGGCGCACCGTCCAGCGACGCGCTCGAAGAAGAGTTGAGAGCCTGCGGCGAAAAGTGCAACGCGTACCTCGCACCACCATTGCAGATGCGGTAGTCCCCGCGTGACACCCAGCATTTCAACGGAACCTGGAAAATGAAGCGAATCATTGCGGCGGCAGTGCTGCTGATGCTGTCTACAACGGCCTGCGCGGGTATCGAGAACATGAAGGAATCGAAGAAGCTCAAGCCGGACGAAGGGATTCTGGCCACTTCGGTCACCTGCGCAGATCAGATCAACTTCGTGCAGCTCTACCTGTCTGGAAATACGTCGACCGGCTTCTGGGGGCCGTACAGGTTCGATGCCGTAGCCACCTGCGCAAAGGGCCTGAAGACCCGCCCCATCAAGGCTGGCCGCTACTACATCGGCTGGGTTGGCATCGGGCAGCAGGGCATCGCCATTGCCGAGCCCCAGGCAGTCAGCTTCACGATCGAGGCGGGCAAGCTCAACTACATCGGTGATATCTACGTTGGCGACGTTTCACCCTTCCGCGTGGACACCGAGACACTGTTGCGGATAACGGGCAATCTGGTCAGCGTCATTGATCGGGAGGCACAGGCGAGAGCCGCCCTGGCTGCCGATCACGCCTGGTTGCTCGCACGCCATGAATTTGTCAGCGCTCCCGCAGTGCCCCCGCCGGCAGAAGAAAAGGGCGGGCAGCATCTGGTCACGCCTTGATGTCAATGGCTCACGCGGGAAAGCTGGCAGAGGCCGATCTGCACGCAACGGCCATCCATTCTTGACGCCGCCTTGGCGCCGGGCGTGGATACTGCCGCCGTCGCATGCTGAGGAGGACTCAAAATGGGTAGCGCCGAGACCATCAGGACGCCACGCATCCTGCGCGTGGAGGTGATGCCGCTGGACTGCGGGGAAACTGCGGTGGTGGTGGAGTTGGCATCGGCTCCGGGCAGAGCCTGGGAAAAGACGTTGAAGCGTGTCCTTGCTGAAGCAGAGGGGCTTGAATCGGCCCAGTCGCGCTGCGATGGCCGCTTCGTCTACATCATCGGTATCGAACCCGGTGGTCGTGGCACGCTTCATCGCGTGAACCAGGTTCTCGCCGCCACCCACGAGCGCGTTGCGCCGTCGAGCAGACATTGCATGCCCTTGCGGCAGCAGCCCGCAGGCATCGTGGCCAGTACCACCAGCACCTGAGCAGCCCGCAACGCCTGACAACGCTGGCGTGATGGATGTCAGGGGATGGAGTGGACGTAGTGGATTACGAAAGGTGCCGGGGTAGCGACCTTACCGTTCACCTGGAGCAGTTGCAGATCGCAGAGCTGCAGGCGGAGGCATGCAGTCGACGAAGCGCGCGTTGCTGACGGCTTGGTGGGCGCCGCATTTTCCGCAGGTCAGCAGCGTACCCCCGCTTACACGCTGGACGCCGGCTTCAGTGCGGGACACGTGGTGGCATTGGTTGCAGCGAAAGGTGATCGAGCTGACCTGATCGGGGCCGCCCATTGCGTCGGCCGCGTAATCCACTGAAAAGACGTAGAAGAGTCCGGTATCGGGCATGGAGCAGACCTCTCTGGTAGCGGTGCAAACATGCCACTGCTCAAGCGCTGTCGGCGTGAATCCACGTCAGGTCGAGTTTCACATCTCGTTGAAAACGCCTGATCCAGGCCGCCGCGACGGTGTTCTGTCGCGGCGGCTTTTCCTTTGAACGCCCCATGGCGCCAGCATGGGATCGAGCACCCTTACGGCAAGCTGAGGGTCGTCCTTTTGGAGCTCAACGCTTTGCAGGAGGCTGTGGCGGGGCATCCTTTCCGTCGTTGGCGTCCGTTCCCGATGCCTGGTCCTCGGAGGCTGCGGTCCCGCTGCCGCCGCCAGGCACGTTGCGCGCCGGCTCGCTGCCCGTTGGTGCGGTTTGCCGAACCGCATCGGCATGCTGTGCCTGATCGGTCCGTTCGGCCTGGTCGCAGGCCGACAATGCCATCACCGCCACGGCACAGAACAGTAGTACCCGCATGGCCAGACTCCAGAGTGGAAAACCCCCTTGTTTCTAGCGCTGAGCGCGTTCTCCGGGCGTGACGGGATCGCGTTGCCACCAACGAAAATCCACCGCCTCTGGCGCTGAAAGGGAGCGCACGTGGCCCTTGTATCGCCCCTCCCACTCACCCCGCGACGACGAGCAGGTGCGTTACAGTTTCACCTGTAGGTGCCCCCCGCGTCGCGGTCCGGGGCAGCCGAAGAAGTGACGCATCAGGAGTCCACATCATGAGTGTTCCCGAGGGATTGGAAGGGAGTGGGCAAGGCCTGACGCGCAGAACCTTCCTGCTGGCCGTCGGCTCGGCTTCGTTGCTGGTGGCCTGCAACGGCAAGGTGCCAGCAACCGCTGCCAATGCCGCCCCAGCAAAGCCGGCGGACGGGCGCTTTCTACAGTTGTCTCAGGCGCTGACGGGCAAGACCGATCTCGATCCGGCGACCGCCGGCCGCATCGAAGCCGCATTCGCCAAGCTGCATCCTGAGATGCACGCCCGGTTCCCGGCACTCGCGGCCAAGGCGCAACAGGCACAAGGCCCCGAAGCACTGCTGGCTGCGGCTGGCGATGCACGTCCCACAGCGCTGGCCATCATCACTGCCTGGTACACCGGCAGCGTCGGCAAGGGCCCGCAGGCGATCACCGTCTCCTATCGCGACGCGCTGATGCAGCGCCCGGTGGACGATGGTCTGTTCCCGCCGACCTACGCACAAGGTGGCCCTGCGTGGTGGACGGCTGCGCCGCCGCCGACGGTACGAGCGCACGGCTGAGCCAGCGCTTTCATCTCTTTCCCGTAATTGATCTGGATTCCCCCTCATGAAAGCTCCGGTTTTCCGTGATGGCGACGCCGATGCCGATGTTGTGATCGTCGGTTCGGGCGTCGTCGGCGCATTGATCGCCCATCAGTTGGTTCGTGCCGGAAAATCGGTTCTGGTCCTTGAAGCCGGCCCGCGCCTGCATCGCTCCGACGTGGTTGAAAACTGGCGCAACGTCAGCTTCGAGCGACGCATCGGCAGCGACTTCCAGGGCCCATATCCGCAGTCGCCGCTGGCCACCGCGCCGCTGTATTTCCCGGCCAACGACTACGTGGGCCTGACCGGCCCGGACGCCAGCAGCTTCCACCAGGGCTTCATCAAGGCGGTGGGTGGCACCACCTGGCACTGGGCCGCCTCCTGCTGGCGCCACCTGCCGGTGGACTTCAAGATGCAGTCCACCTATGGGGTAGGGCGCGACTGGCCGATCAGCTACGACGACATCGAGCCGTACTACTGCCGCGCGGAAGAGGCCATGGGTGTCTCCGGGCCGAACGACCCGGGCAAGCAGAGCCCCTCCGAGCGATCCAAGCCGTACCTGGCCGACATGATTCCCTGGGGGAACGGCGACAAGGTGTTCGCCGAGGTGGTCAATCCGCACGGCTACAACCTGGTGCCCATTCCGCAGGGTCGCATGGTCACGCCGTGGAATGATCGGCCGGCCTGCTGCGGCAACAACAACTGCCAGCCGATCTGCCCGATCGGCGCGATGTACAACGGCATCCATACCATCGAAGCGGCCGAGAAACTGGGTGCGCAGGTGCTGGCCGAAGCAGTGGCCTACAGGATCGACACCGATGCGCAGAACCGGGTGACGGCCATTCACTGGTATGACAACAACAAGGTCAGCCACAAGGCCACCGGGCGCAGCTTCGTGATTGCATGCAACGCGCTGGAGACGCCGCGACTGCTGCTGCTTGCCGCCAACGAGCAGAACCCCAACGGCATCGCCAACAGTTCCGACCAGGTCGGGCGCAACATGCTCGATCACTCCGGGTTCCACTGCTCGTTCATCGCCGATCGCCCGATCTGGCTGGGACGCGGACCGGCGCAGTCCAGCTGCATGGTCGGTCCGCGCGACGGTGCCTTCCGCTCGCAGTACTCGGCCACCAAGATCATCCTCAACAACATCAGCCGCGTGGCGATCGCCACCGACCAGGCGCTGAAGAAAGGCTTGGTTGGCGACGCGCTGGATGCAGAAATCCGCCGTCGCGCGATCTTCGGCGTCGATCTTTCGATCAGCCTGGAACCCTTGCCGGACCCGAGCAATCGGCTGACGCTGTCGAAGACACGGGTCGATGGCCATGGCCTGGCTTGCCCGGACATCCACTACTCGCTGGGCGACTACGCCCGCAAGGGCTATGACGAGTCCTGCAAACAGCTGCGGCATATCGGCTCGCTGTTCAACGCCGAGGAATTCGTCATCACCACGGCGCTCAACGCCAACAACCACATCATGGGCTCGACCATCATGGGCGCTGACCCGCGCGATTCGGTGGTCGATGGCAATTGCCGAGCGCACGACCACCCGAACCTGTGGCTGCCAGGCGGTGGTCCGATGGTATCGGCCAGCGTGGTCAACAGCACCTTGACCATGGCCGCGCTGGCATTGCGGGCTGCAGATGCCATCGAGCGTGCGGCATGAAGACCTTCGCGTCGGCTCTGCTGATGCTGCTGGCTGCAGCCAGCCAATCCGCGCGCGCAGACGAGGTCGCCGAACGTGGGCGCTACCTCTCGGTCGCCGCAGACTGCGTGGCGTGCCACACCAGCCCGAAACAGGGCAAACCCTACGCCGGCGGCTACGCGATTGCGTCCCCGCTGGGTGAGATCTGGGCCAGCAACATCACCCCCTCCAAGAGCCATGGCATCGGCCTCTACAGCGAAGATGACTTCGCCAAGGCGGTACGTGAAGGCGTGCGCAAGGATGGCGCCCATCTGTATCCGGCGATGCCCTATACCTCGTATGCCAAGCTGACCGACGAGGACATCCACGCGCTGTATAGCTACTTCATGACGGAGGTGGCGCCGGTCGATGAGGAAGCGCACGCGACCGAACTGCCGTTCCCCTTCAGCATCCGCCAGTCCATGGCGGTGTGGAACCTGCTGTTCCTGGACAAGGAAACGTTCAAGCACGATGCAGGCAAGAGTGCGCAATGGAATCGCGGCGCCTATCTGGTGGAAGGCCTGGCGCATTGCTCCAGCTGCCACAGCCCGCGCGGGCTGATGATGCAGGAAGTGAGCGGCAAGGCCTTCGCCGGCGGATCGCTGGGGGACTGGTACGCGCCCAACATCACCTCCCATCCCACCAGCGGTATCGGTGGCTGGAGCGATGCAGAACTGGCCCAGTACCTGAAGACCGGCCGTGTCGCCGGCAAGGCGCAGGCCGGTGGCGGCATGGCCGAAGCAGTGAGCAACAGCCTGTCCAAGCTGCAGGACGAGGATATCGCCGCGATCGTTGCCTACCTGCGCACGGTACCGGCGGTGGCCGATCCTGACGCCACGCGGGCCGCCTTTGCCTGGGGCGATGCCGCCGCTACGCCGGGCGAGCAACCGGTACGCGGCACGGGTGCGGCATTGGCATCGGGCGGAGTACTGTATTCGGGACTGTGCGCAAGCTGCCATGGATCGCGGGGCGAGGGCAGCAGGGACGGGTACTACCCCTCCCTGGTGCACAACACCACCGTCGGCATGACCCGCCCGCAGAACCTCATCGCCACCATCATCGGCGGCATCGACCGCGATGTGCATGGCGAACACGCGTTGATGCCGCATTTCTCGAAAGGCTCATTCGTGCAGGACCTGAGTGACGCCGATATCGCAGCGGTGGCGACCTACGTGCGTACACAGTTCGGGCCGGGCGACCAGGTCACCGAGGCTCAGGTGGCGCTGACCCGCGCCGGCG
The DNA here is from genome assembly GCF_014763005.1 of Stenotrophomonas sp. Br8. Classification (NCBI taxonomy): domain Bacteria; kingdom Pseudomonadati; phylum Pseudomonadota; class Gammaproteobacteria; order Lysobacterales; family Lysobacteraceae; genus Stenotrophomonas; species Stenotrophomonas sp. Br8. The sequence continues at coordinate 274,411 of NZ_JACGTN010000008.1, forward strand.
GCGAGAAGCCATTGCTGGCGAAGATCGCACGGCTGTGGCTGCCGATGCTCATCGTTGCCGTGCTGGCGCTGGTCGGCGTCGTGCTGCTGGTGCGGCGCGCCTGGAAGAAGCGCAAGGACAGGAGGGCCGCAGCATGAAGCTGCTCTCCTTGAACGGCCTCGGCCTGCTCCTGCTCGTGGCCAATGGCCCGGTGTCGGCCGCCGAAGCGAGTGCCACCGCCAAGCCCAAACCGGTCGACAGCATCGTGCAGACGCCGCTGAGTGCGGATTGGGCCGCGCGCCTCTGGCTGCAGGACCGTGGTGTAACCCCCAGCGCACGCATCGTGATCGGCAGCGGCGTCAACAGCGACGGTTACAAGGGCAGTGGTTGGTCCACCGCCGAACACATCGATCTGGGCGCGACGATCGATACCGGCAAAGCACTCGGCTTCGACGGTACGCTGCGCGTGGTGTTCTCCGACCGCTTCGGCAACGCCATCAACGAGCGGTCCACCGGTTCCTATATCCAGAACCAGGCCTTCTATGGCCAGGGCCAGAACCTGCGTTTCAACGAGCTCTCCTACGAGCGGCTGCTGCTGGACAAGCGGCTGAGCCTGAAAGGGGGCTTCTACTCGATGGGCAACGACTTCGGTGGCTTGCCCTACACCTGCAACTTCAACAACAACGGTCAATGCGGGCATCCGCTGGGCCCGATCTACAGCTCCGGGTGGCTGGACAACCCGACGGGCCAGTGGGGCCTGCGGGTGAAGTGGAACGATCCGTCGGGCTGGTACGCACAGACCAGCATCTACGACGTCAACCCGACGCGCAAGCAGGCCAACAGTGGCTTTCGTGTTTCGACGAGGGGAAAGACCGGTCTGTTCCTGCCCGTGGAAGTGGGCTACAGCCACGGCAAGTCCGGCGAGGACTATGGCGGCACCTACAAGGTCGGCTACTACCTGGACACCTCCAACGCCGATGACATCGGTAATCCGGCCGCACCTCGCGCCTCGCATCGCAGCGGTTCATACGTGCAGGCCGCGCAGCGCGTGTGGAAGCCCGAGGGCGATACGGTGCGCGGCATCTCGGTGTTCGGCGTGGCCACCCGTGCCGATGCAAAGACAGGGCTGATGCGCTACTCGTGGGAAGCGGGCGTGAGCTGGCGCGGCGTGATCGCGTCGCGCGAGGATGATGTGCTCAGCCTGGCCTGGAATCGGCTGGACATCTCCGACCGGCTCGCTCGCCATCAGCAGCTGACCGGAAAGGATGTGCAGAGCAACGAGCAGTTCGTCGAGTTGAACTACGGCGTGCAGGTCGCCCCGTGGCTGGTGCTGCGGCCGGCGGTTCAGTACGTGGCACGTCCCGGCGCCTATGCCAGCCGACCCGACAGCTGGGTGTTCACCCTGCAGGCGCAGGCGACGCTGTAGGCGCATTCAGGCCCGTGGCGTGGGGTGGCAGGGCCGCCACCGCATGTTGCGGCGCAAGGTGTCAGCCACCATTCGCACTGGTACGGTCCAACCCGTTGCACCACCAACAACGGGGAGAGACGACGATGCGCAAGGTATTGCTGCTGTTGATCCTGCTGACCGGACTGGCGCCCACCGCCTGGGCCGCCACGGTCAAGACCACCCACCGCACCGTTCCCAGCTGGGACGGCACACCCCTTGGGGTCTTTGTCATCGAGCCCCAGGACGCGGGTAGCGGCAAGTACCCGCTGCTGGTGATGCCCAGCAGCTGGGCCGTTCCCAGCGTGGAGTACGTAGGGGTCGCACAGTCGCTGGCCAAACGCGGCTACGTGGTCATCAGCTACAGCTCGCGCGGCTTCTGGGAGTCCGGCGGGGCCATCGACATCGCCGGGCCAGCCACGGTCGAGGATGTCAGCGCATTGATCGACTGGGCGCTGGAGAACACCCAGGCCGACCCGGCGCGGATCGGCGTCTCGGGCATCTCCTACGGCGCCGGCACCAGCCTGCTGGCGGCCGCACGCGATCCCCGCATCAAGGCAGTGGCCGCCCTCAGCGGATGGGCCGACCTGCAGGCGTCGCTGTACGCCAACGACACCCCAAGTGCACAGGGAATCGCACTGCTGGTGGCCGCCGGCCTGGTCACCGGCCGCCCCGGGTCCGAACTGGCCACGATCAACCGCAACGTGGTGGTCGGCAACTATCAGGGCGCAGTGGAATCGCTGTTGCCGGTGGCCGCGATCCGCAGCCCCGCTGCGAGCATCAACGAAATCAACGCCAACCAGCCGGCCGTATTCCTGGCCAACGCCTTCAACGACAGCCTGTTTCCGCCGGGTCAGCTGGTGGATTTCTTCAACCAGCTGAAAGGCCCCAAGCAGCTGCAGCTGCGCCACGGCGACCACGCCCTCAACGAGGCCCTGGGCGCACTGGGCATTCCCAACGAGGTCTACGACTCGGTGGGCGACTGGTTCGACCATTACCTCAAGGGCGTGACCAACGGCATCGACCGCGAACCGGCGGTGCAGCTGAAGTCACAGAAGGGAAGCTGGAGCAGCTACCCGAACTGGCAGGCCACCAACAGTGGCGCGGTCAGCTACGCGTTGACCGCACCCGGCGGCCTGCTTCTGCCCACCGGAGGCCTGGTTGAAAACGGGCGCAGCAATGGCTGGAATTACCGCATCGGCAGCGGCCTGCCTACCGCTGCCAATTCCGGCGTGGCGATGGTGTCGGGCTCGCTGCAGATGATCAACCTTCCGCCGGGTGCATACGTGCCTTTCATCGGGCGCAACGCTGCAGGCGTCTGGCAGGGGCCGATCTACTGGAACGCACGCCGCCTGGACGGTGCGCCGGAAGTGCGCGTGACCGTCACCCCCAGCCGCGCCAACACCACGCTGTATGCCTATCTGTACGCGGAAGATGTGCTGGGCAATGGCCAGCTGATCAGCCACAAGCCCTACACCCTGCGCGGCGTTGCACCGGGCCAGGCGACCACCCTCGATCTGCGGCTGGAAGCGAGCAGCTGGAACATTCCCGCCGGCAGTCGCCTGACGCTGGTGGTCGATACGGTGGACCTGCGTTATGCAGGCATCAGCCAGTTGGGCGGGGCGGTGACCTTCAGTTCACCCGCATCCGCGCCATCAGTGCTGAAGGTGCCGTTGCACTGAATCCATGCCGCGCCCGCCGTTGAGGGCGCGGCCGCTCCGTGGGCACACCGGCGGCAGATGCCGCGTGGTGTGCTCAGAGCTTGCCGACCACCCGGTAGCGGGAGACACCCTGTTCGATCAGCATCTGCAGTTCGTGCAGCAACGCTGGATCCCAGGCATCGAAGTTGAAGCAGGACTTCCCCTGCATATGCTTCTTCAGGGCCGGGCTGATGCCGGCCAACAAGTCGGGGAAGGTGTAGATGGGCATGAAATGGAATGAATGCCTGCGACCCGATACTTTCACCGCGCTGAAGAACTGAGCCTTGCCCTTGGCGTCTACGTTCCTGCAATTGGCGTAGAAGTGATCGTCCTCGTCATGCACGACGAGAAGATCGGCCTTGTAGGGAAGCAGCAGATCGCGCAGGGCGGCAAACAGGTTGGGCGACTGGCCTTCCATTGCACGATCCGACTCGGCGGCAGGTACGGGTGGGTTCTTCATGGACGTCATCCCGGAGGGGAATGCAGCTGCGATATCGTGCACGGGTTCTGCTGGGCCAGCCTACCACGGGGCAGCATGCCGACAGCGGCAGAGGGCTATGGACTTATAGCCACGAGCACCTGACCATGGCGCTCCAAGAATACCCCGCACAACCTGGCAGCTCGATGAAAACACTGGCCCTGATCGCACTTTCCCTCTCCATCTGCATCAGCCTTGCCGGCTGCATTGCCCCGTTTCGCGTGAAGGCGCGGGAGTACGCATCTGCTGACGTGACACCGCCAGAAAAGCGCGACGCTCCCGTTCCGTCAGCGCCACCGCAGTGACACCCCATCGGTCGGTATCACCCGCAGCACCGGCATCGATTTAAACCTTTCCCGCATTGGCAGCATCCATCAGGTGCCACGCCACTATCGCCAAACGAAAGGGAAGTCGCCCGTGCCTGGAATCCTGCATTTTCTGCTGGCTGCCGCCATCACTTCAGCCGCTTCAGGTGCGAGTGCCGGCGCCAATGCCACGCCGGTGGCTATCCCGTTCGAGCAGGACAAGGACCACCGGATCTACGTCCGCGGCAGCGTCAACAGGTCCGAGCCCTTGCGATTCCTGGTGGACACCGGCGCGGACGGATTGGCCATATCGCGCGCCATCGTGCCGAAGGCATCGGTGGTCATCGATGATCGCACTGAGAACATAGGTTCAGACGGCGTCACCACGATGGACTACAGCACGCGCAACGACGTGGAGATCGGCGGGCTGCATACGCGCATGGGCGCGGTAGTGGTCGACTACAGGAACCGTCCCTTTGATGCGGTTCTGGGATGGAAGTTTTTTGAAGGGAAGGTGGTCGAGATCGATTACGACCGGCAGCAGCTGCTCGTCCATCGTAGCCTGCCGGATGTAACCGGCTATACCCGCGCCAACGTCCGCTGGATCGACAACACACCCGCAATCGAAGTCACGCTCGGCAACGGCGACGCCATCTTCAAACCGTGGCTGGCACTGGATACGGGAAGCAACGGCTCCATCGATCTCAGCTATGCGTACAGCTCGCGCCATGGCCTGATGGAAGTGTTCACCCAGAAGGTGGGGACCTCCCGATCTACGGGCAGCGCGGGCAATGTCATCCGTGCAGTGGATGTGCGGGTCCCCTCGGCTGGCATCCAGGGGCTGGCCATCGGCAAGCCTGCTGCATCCTTCCCAATCGACGATGACGCCTCCACCGGCGACGGTACGATCGGCGCGGGTGTTCTCCGGCAGTTCAACATGCTGCTGGACATGAAGACGGGTGAGGTCTATCTGCGACGGAACCAGTACGTTGGCGTGGACCCGGCCAGGAAGTAGAGGCTTCAGCCTTCCATCGCCTCTTGTGAACGGCGAGCGGTAACAGCACACTCCTCGCCAGCCATTCCCTTCAAGAGACGTCCATGGCCCTTCGCATCACCTGCCTGTGCGGCGCAAATACCATGGAACTGCACGGCAGTCCCGCTGCGCGGGCGAACTGCCATTGCGCAACCTGCAGGGATTTCTACGGCGTTGCGATGCTCTCGGCCACCGCATGGGCGGCGGAATCGGTGACCGTTTCAGGGGTGAAGAATGCGCGGTTCCAGCACCCGTCCAAGCAGCTTTCCAAGACCTTCTGCCTGAACTGCGGCGATGTGTTGTTTGGAACCAATCGCCTTGGAATGCGCGTGGTTCCCAACGCGGTAGTTGCTCGAGCCGCTGATGGCGTGCTGGATGAAGCGTTTTCGCCGACGATGCACCTGTTCTATCGGGAGCGCGTCATCGACGTTGCAGATGCGCTGCCGAAGTACCTCGATGGCTGGGACGGTCCGCTTCATGTGAGCCCGGGTCATCAGCAACTGCCTCTGGATCATGCAGCCCACGCAGCTTCTTCTTGTTGATCTTGCCCACGCTGGTGCGTTCCAGCGAATCAACGAAGCTGACGCGGTCGGGGATCGCGTAGCGGGAGATGTCGCCTGAGCGGCTGCGTGCTGCGACCAGTTCGATGATGTCAGCCTCGGTAACATCGCTGCCGTCCTGCCGGACCACCAACGGCAGCGGCCGCTCGCCCCATTTCGTATCGCTGATGCCGATCACGGCGACCTCGTTGACCGCCGGATGCAGGGCGATGATGTCTTCGAGGGCGAGCGAGGAGATCCACTCACCGCCGGTCTTGATCACATCCTTGATTCTATCGGCCACGCGCAGATAGCCGCCACCATCGATGTTGCCGATGTCTCCGGTATGCAGGTAACCGCCCGCCCACAACGCCGTTGAAGCGTCCGGGTTGTGCAGGTAGCCCTGGGTGAGCCAGGGCGCGCGCACCACCACCTCGCCGGTAGCAACACCATCGTGGGCAACGTCGTTCATGTCTTCGTCCACGATGCGCAGGTCCACCAATGGCACTGGGATGCCGGCCTTGGTACGCAGTGACAGCTCCTCATCCGGGTCGTCCAGGGCGTGGGCATCGATCTGTGCGACGGTGAGCAGGGGGCAGGTCTCGGACATGCCGTAGCCGCCGAAGATGTCGATGCCACGGGCCAGTGCCTGCTGCGCCAGTGCCCGCGGCAGTGCCGCACCGCCGATGATCACTTTCCAGCTGCGCAGATCGGTATCGGCCGCCGTGGCATGGCCCAGCAGCATATGCAGGATGGTCGGCACGCAGTGCGAGAACGTCACCTTCTCGCGGGCGATCAGCGCCAGCAGCTTGCCCGGCAGATAACGCCCGGGGTAGACCTGCTTGATGCCCAGCAGCGTAGCCACGTACGGCATGCCCCAGGCGTGGACATGGAACATCGGGGTGATCGGCATGTAGACGTCGTCGCGGTGCAGGCGCCCCTGGCTGGACGCGCTGCCGAGTGCGGCCATCGCCGCAAGCGAGTGCAGCACCAGTTGCCGATGGCTGAAATACACCCCTTTGGGCAGGCCCGTGGTGCCGGTCGTATAGAACGTCGTGGCGCGGGTGTTCTCGTCGAAGTCCGGGAAGCTGATGATGGGCGTGGCCTCGCGCAGCCCGGCTTCATACTCGGTCACGAAGCCCGCTGGCAGCGGCCCATCCTCATCATCCAGCAGGACACGCGTGCGCACATCCGGCAGCTGTTCGTCGATGGCTTCCAGCACCGGCAGGAACTCGCGGTTGGCCAGGATCACCCGCGCACCGCTGTGATTGAGCGTATAGGCAATCTGCTCGGGTGCCAGGCGGATGTTCACCGTCATCAGCACCGCACCGATCATCGGCACGGCGAAATAGCTCTCCAGGTAGCGGTTGCTGTCCCAGTCCATCACCGCCACGGTATCGCCGTGCTTTACCCCCAGCGAGGTCAACAGCCCGGCCAACTGGCCGATGCGCGCCTGCAGGGTGCGGTAGTCGAAGCGGACGTTGTCGCCGTAGACGATTTCCTGCTGTGGACGCACGGCCAGCGGCGTCAGCAGCAACTGCTTGATCAGCAGGGGAAAGGCATGAGCCTCGGCGGCGGGCGCGTCTGTGGCGGTGGCGAATGACATGTGGGGGCTTCCTGGTGGGCGGCGTGTCAGCGGCTTGGGATGGTCTGGGCCGCGGGAATGGACAGCTGCTCGCGTAGCAAGGGCGTTTCCGCGCGCGGGGTCGGCTGGATGAGCGCATCCGTCGGCAGCGCATGCGTTGGATCCTCAAGGTGACCCCACACCTGGTCCAGCGCCGCGAACATGTAGGGCAGCAGCGGTACGTAGCGCCTGCGGTAATCCGGGAAGGCCAGCAGCGAGTCGAAATGCTGTGCGTTGTTCACCCGCCAATAGGCGATCGGCGCCCCCGCCTTGTGTGCAAGTGGCACGTAGCGATCGCTGGTCATGCTGATCGGCACCAGCCCATCGTCGATGCCATGGATCACCACGATGGGCAGGCCGCGACGCGGCGCCTTGGTGGTGGCCGCGGCGATGCCGGCGCGTACCCGCCGGGCATCGGCGCTATCGCCCTTGCCGAGTGCGCGCAGGCAGTTCAGGCCACGCAGCGGATTGTCTGCCGCCCCGGCTGCATTGCCATCCACCAGCACCACGCCGTTGCCCGGTGGAATGCCGCTGCCCTCACTCCACCAGGTTGCGCGAGCCTCGGCTGCGGCCACGCCAGGCCTGCCATCTGCCCCAGTGGGCGAGAAACTGTACGCGCAGGGATGTTCGCCAGCGCCGTAGCGTCCATAGGCCGACGAATATGTCGCTGCGATGGCGCGCCACAGATCGAATCCCGTCGAGAACGCGCCGGCGCGAAGTGCGCCGGCGCTCAAGCCGGCGTCGAGCAGCTGCTGGCGTGCCGATCGTGCCTGTGCCGCAGTGTCATCACCTTGCACCAAGCCGGCGGACTTCAGCGTGGCGCATCGCAGTGTCCACACCGGCACGGCCTGCGCCCGCATCGGCGGTTGCGGCAGATCGTCCTCTGCCAGCAGGGCACAGGGCATCAGCAACGCGGCCTGGGTGACGAAGTCGTACAGCGGTGGAGCGCCTGCCACCGAGACATTGGGTTCGCCGGCCACCATCGCATCGAACCAGTCGCCTTCGATCTCCGCCGCACGCAGCACGGCGCCACCGCCATTGGATACACCCACGCCCAGCGTGCGCGTGTTGGCCGCCGTGAATGGCTTCGATTCCGGGTAGGCGCGGTCCAGTGACTGCAGGCCGAACTGCAGCGCCTGCAGCAGATGCCGGCCCCAGTCTGCTTCCGGGTTGTCACCCGAATGGGCGTGTTTGAAGGCGATTCCCTGCGTGGCTGCCGCACCCGCAGGGATGAAGGCCAACGCGCCTTGTGAGGCGGGCGTGCCGTCTGCCTGGAAGCCGGCCTTGGCGTCCAGATCGTAGTAGTCGCTGCCTGCGCCCTTGTCGGTATAGGCGACGGCGCAGCCGTGGGCCAGGCCCCAGCTGCCGGCTACCGCAATCGCGCCATAGATGCCACGCGAGCCGGATGACGCAGCGACGACCAGGCAGCGTCGCGAGGCGTCGAAGTTGTCGGGTACCTGCACCAGTACGCGGTGGGGCTGGCGCGCGCCAGGAATGCGCGCGTAGGCCGAGAACTCGCGGCCGGGCACCGCCTGCAGGCTGCCGTAGACATCGCCGAAGCCACCACCGGGAGTCAGGTCGGCGATGCCGCGCCAGCTGCTCCAGATCGCACGGCGCCGGGCCTCCTCTGCCGTGGGCTGGGCCGGCTTGCTGAAGGCTGGCGCGGTGGTCGAGCGCAGGGCGTCGATTCCCAGTCCCGCAGTCAGCAGTTCATCGTTGCCGCGATGCGGGGTTTCCCGCCACTGCTCGAACACCGGAGCAGCGGTGGCGGGGCGGGGCGTGGCGGCATCGGCGATGGGGATCCCGCCCGGCAACAGGGCCAGCGCGGCGCACAGCGGAGCAAGGGAGCGATGGATGTTCATTGCTCCACCCTAGCAATACCGGCGGCGCACGCCAGCGTACCTTGGTACCCGTGCCCAGGCGCAGGCGATTTGCTAACCTCGGCTGGACATGCCGACCCTGCTCATCGCCGATGACCACCCCTTGTTCCGCGCGGCGCTGCATCGCGCGGCCGAGGAGGCAGTGGCTGACCTGCAGATCAGCGAGGCCGATTCGCTGCACAGCGTGCTGGAAGCGATCGAGAGCCAGCAGATCGACCTGATGCTGCTGGACCTGCATATGCCGGGCAACCATGGTCTTGCCGGGCTGGCGACCATCCGTGCACTGCAACCGGGGCTGGCGATCATCATCGTCTCGGCCAATGAAGAGCCGCACGTGATCCGCCGCGCCATCGATCTGGGCGCAGCCGGCTATCTGCCCAAGAGTTCAGGGCTGACCGACCTGCAGTCCGCGCTGCAGACCGTGCTGGAAGGTGAACGCTGGATTCCGGCGCTGCTGCGTGAGCCAGTGGCACGGGTTGCGCCCTTCAACAAGGACGCCGATCTTGCCGCGCGCTTGTCCAGCCTGTCCGCGCATCAGTACAAGGTGCTGAGCCTGGTGGCCGAAGGGCTGCTCAACAAGCAGATCGCAGACCGGCTGGGCGTGCAGTTGCGCACGGTCAAGGCGCACATGACCCGCATCATGGGCCGGCTGGGCGTGCGTAATCGTGCGCAGGCCATCCGTGTGCTGCACGAGATGGGGTTGACCGATCCCTCGCGGCAGATCGAAGAGACGCAGGACGCCTGACCCTTGGTCAGGGCGTTGCCGTAGCGGCCGTTGCCAGCAGATGGTTGATCGCCCAGCGCAGTGCCAGCGGTTTGAACGGCTTGTTGAGCAGTGACAGGCCCACGCTGCGCACCGCCTCGCGGGTGTCGCTGCCGGTGTCGGCGCTGAGGATCACCGTCGGCCGTGTACCGTGGACGGCGACAAGGCGCTTCCACAGTGCGACGCCGGTATCGCCATCATCAAGGTGGTAGTCGAACAACCACAGTGCAGCTTCCTGCGCTGAAGCACCCAGCGCATTGACATCGCGCGCCGCGATGACATCGCAGCCCCACGAAAGCAGCATCTGTCGCATTGCCTCCAGGGCCTGCGGATCGTTGTCGACCACCAGCACGCGGATACCCTTGATGCTGCTGTTGCCAGCGGCGGGTTCAGTGCGCGGGGCCGCAGGCGGCGCTGCCCGCGCCACGGTGATCGAGAAGGTCGAGCCGCGATCGAGCGCGCTCTGCAGTTGCAGCGGGGCGTGCAGAAGGTCGGCAATGCGGCTCGCGATGGTCAGCCCCAGACCGAGGCCCTGGCCGTTGCTGCGGTCGCCACGATGGAATTCCTCGAACACTACCGCTTGTTGCTCCGGTGCGATGCCGGGGCCGCTGTCATGCACGCCGATCGACAGGGCCTGGCCATGCCGGCGCACGCCCAGCAGCACGCCGCCACGGCGGGTGTAGCGGATGGCATTGGCCAGGAAGTTCTGCAGCACCCGACGCAGCAGCAACGGGTCGCTGTGCACCCACGCGCGGGTCCGCACATGGCGGAACTGCAGGCCGCGCGCCGCCGCCAGCACGGCGAACTCCTGTGCAAGTGGATCCAGCACGGTCGACAGCGCGAACGGACGCGGATCGGCGACCAGTCCGCCGGCTTCCAGCCGCGAAATATCGAGGAGGCCCGACAGCAGATCGTCGGTGGAGTCCAGCGCGCCACGGATCTGGCGCAGGAAGCTGTCCAGGAACTCCGATTCGATGTGCTGCGACATGGCATCGGTCAGCAGCTGCGCCGCATGCAGGGGCTGGATCAGGTCGTGGCCGACAGCGGTCAGGAAGCGTGTCTTGGCCACGTTGGCTCGTTCGGCTTCATGCACGGCCTGCTCCAGCCGGGCAGTACGGTCCTGCACCCGGCGCTCCAGGGTTTCGTTGCTGCGCTTCAGCGCGTCCTCGGCCCGACGGAAAGCGGTGACATCGGTGAAGGTGGCCACGTAGCCGCCACCCGGCATCGGGTTGCCGCGGATTTCAACGATGGTGTTGTCCGGGAAGATCCGCTCGGACAGATGCGGGGTACCGCGCCGCATGTGCACCACCCGGCGTTGCAGCGCCTTGTCGCGCGAGTCGCCGGGGGCGTCGCCGATCTTCAGCTGTCCCAACGCCCACGCCGTCAGGTTCGACACCGGTTGCCCCACCTGCAGCAGCTCCGGCGGGAACTTGAACAGCGCGGCATAACGGCTGTTCCAGGCCACCAACTGCAGCTGCGCATCGACCACGCTGATGCCCTGGCTCATGTTTTCCAAGGCGGCTTCCAGCAGGCGCTGGTTGAAGCGCAGCACCTGGGTGGCTTCGCCGACCGCGCGGGTAACGGCGTCCAGCGGTGCGGCACCACCATCGCGGGCAGCCTCCACCAGCAGGCGTGCCATGCCCGCACCGACCACGGCAGTCAGCTCCCGCTCGATGGCGGTGACGCGCTCGTCATCCAGCATCTGCCCGGCGTGTCCGTCCATCAGCTGGCGCGCCCGTTCCTGGCCGAGGAAGCGACCGGCCGTCTTGCGCAACGATGCTGCGGCGATCGCGTCGCGCTGCCGTGGCAGCGAGGGACGCACCGCACGCGACACCAGCACAACGGTCGCCAGGTTGACTGCCAGGCTCGCCCCCATGCTGATGGCGATATGGCCAGGCTGCATGCGCAGCGAGAACATCGCCAACCAGTGCAGCCCGTCGGGGCTGGCCGACGGTGGCGGGGCGGGGATCACCATCGGCAGCAGCACCAGCCACAGCCAGACCAGTGAACCCAGCACGATGCCGGCGATGATGGCCGGGGAGGGCGTACGCGGACGGTACACCGCCAGCAGTACTGCCGGTGCCAGCTGGGAGAGCGCGGTGAACGACATCAGGCCGAAGTCGCTGAGTGCCTCGGTGCCGCTCATCGCGCGGCTGTACAGCCACGACATCAGGAACACGGCGAGGATGCCGGCGCGACGGAAAGCCAGCACGCGTGGTCGCAGATCAGCGCCGCTGTTGAAGCCGTTGACGCCGCTCAGCAGGCGTGAACCCACGCCGTGGTTGCCGAGCATGATCGACAGGGTCAGCCCGGACAGGATCATCATGCCGGTGGCCGCGCTCAGGCTGCCCAGGTAGGCCAGCAGTGCCAGCAGATGGTGGCCGCGTTCCTGCGGCAGGGCCAGGACATACAGGTCGGGCGACACCGAAGACGGCAACTGCGCGGCACCAGCCAGTGCCATCGGCACCGACGGCAGGCCGATCAACAGCAGGTACACCGGGAACAGCCAGCGCGCCGTCTTCAGGTCCGACGACTGCCGCAGTTCGACCACGCCCACATGGAACTGATGGGGCAGGGTGAACGCGGCCATCGCACCGAGCGCCACCATGGTCAGATAATCCGGCACAACTGCCGGTGGCGGCAGGTGCGCCATCTTTTCCAGCAGCGGCGCGCCGGCCTTGTGCACCGAGAGCGCGGCATACAGGCCGATCGCCAGCAGTGCCGTCAGCTTCAACAGCGATTCCAAGCCGAGTGCGACCACGATGCCCCGGTTGTGTTCGGTGGCCGACGCCTTGCGCGCACCGAACAACGTGGTGAACGCCGCCATCGTCAGCGCGAACCAGAACGACACGTCCAGCTGCCAGCCGACGGGCGCGAACTGGTCGCCAAGCAAGGCACCAAGGCCCTGGCTGACTGCTTTGAGCTGCAGTGCGATGTAGGGAATGATGCCGAACAGCGCGACCAGGGTGATGGTGATGCCCAGCCCCTGGTCGGCTCGCAGCCGCGCGACCACCAGATCGGCGATGGTGGCACTGTTGTGCTGTTTGGCCAGTCGCCCCAGTCGCACCAGGAACGGCAGGCCGAAGGCAAAAATGAGCGCCATGCCGATCAGTGTCGGCGGGATTGGAAAGCCCCATTGCACGCCCTGCGAGGCGGCCCCGTAGTAGGTCCATGCCGTGCAGTGCACGCCCAGCGACAGCGCGTAGATGGCCGGCCAGACCTTCGACAGCCGATGCCCCTGGCGTTCCCCCCACAGGGCGACGCCGAACAGCAGCACGGTCCACGCGATGCAGGCGAACAGGACGATGGAGGGCGTCAACATCGCTCCAGTGTAGAGAGAACCGCGTCCGGCGGGCAGCCGGCAGGTGCTGCGCTGCAGAGTTAGGGCGGCGCTAGCCGGCGAGCACGATCAGCGACAGCTGTTCGGCGACCACGGCCACCTCGCCGGCGGGGATCACTTCCACCGACTTGTGCTGGGTCAGCAGCCACTGCCCGGGCCTGCGCGCCTCCAGTGACAGCAGCTGCGAGCGCACCCGCACCTCGGAGCCGCTGGGCACCGGCGCCAGGAAGCGGACCTTGTTCAATCCGTAGTTCAGTACGTGGGCGATGCCGGGAAAGCCGGCCAGGGCCGCCACATCGTCCTCGACGGTAAGCGAGAGCAGGAGGAAACCATGCGCGATGGTCTGCCCGCCCGGCAGGCCGGTCTGGGCGCGGACCGGATCGGTGTGGATCCAGTTGTGATCACCGGTGGCGGCGGCGAAGGCATCGATGCGCGATTGTGTGATGCGCGTGCTGCCGCTCAGCCGTTCACTTGCCGCCCATTGCCGCAGGGCCTGCAGGGCGGCAGGCAGCTCATCCGTCGAAACGCCGGAACTCATCGCACGCGCTCCAGCAGGGCCAGAATCGCATCGCGCGCCTCGGGCTCGGACAACATCGGCGCATGGCCCACCTCCGGTACTTCAACGAGGCGGGTGTTGGGCGAGGTGGCTGCCATCTGCCGCGCGACATCGGCAGGCAGGATGTCCGACAACGCCCCGCGCACTACCAGTACCGGTACCCGCGAAGTCAGGCCACGCACGGCCCGCCACAACACCGGGCGCAGCAGCCACAGCACCCACGGCCGCGTGGTGCGGATCGCCGCCGGGTCGTAGTCCAGTTCCAGCAGGCCATCGCTGCGCTGGCGGAAGGTGCGCACGGCCATCGCCCGCCAATCGTCGGTAGTGAAGCGCGGGAACGCAGCCTTGCCGATGGACTCCACATAGCTCGTGGCCTGTGCCAGGTCCATCGGTGGCACGGGCTTGCCGGCGTACTTGCCGATCCGCGCCAGGGCTTCGCGCGGCACCTTGGGGCCGGCGTCGTTCAGCACCGCCGCGGCGATCAGCCCGGGCGCACGCGAGGCCAGGGTGATGGTGACCAGCACCCCCAGCGAGGTGCCGACGAACACCGCCTTGTCGATGTTCTGTGACCGCAGCAGTGCCACCATGTCATCGGCATAGGCGCGCGGGTTGTAGCTGGACGGGTCCGGCGCACGTTCCGAACCCGCACGTCCGCGCAGGTCAACCGCGATCACCCGCCAGCCGACGGCGGTCAGCGACTGCGCAAGGGCATCGAAGTCGGCGCCATTGCGGGTCAAGCCGGGGATGCAGACCACCGTGCCACGGGGCGGTCGCCCCGCACCCGGGGCATGGTCGCGCGCATGCAGGCGCAGCCCATCGTCACTTTTCCAGTACAGATCATCGTAAGACGGTGTCATGCAGAAGCTTCCTAGAAATCGTAACGGACGCTGAGGCTATATTGGCGCGGCGGCCCATAGAAACCAATCAGCGTGCCGACCGCCGGAATGTTGTAACCGGTGGTGCGGTATTCCTTGTCGGCCAGGTTGGTGCCCTGCAACGAGAACGTCCAGGCGTCATCAAGTTTCCAGATCACGCCGGCATTGACCAGCCCATAGCCATCCTGGCGGATCACCGGGCTCAGGTCGGTGGTCGGCCACACTTCGCTCTGGTAGCTGTAGCTCACCCGAGCGGACAGGTTGCTGCCATTGGCCAGCTCGGTGCGGTATTCCACGTTCAACGCGCCCGAGAAGTCCGGTGCGTTGGTGAACTTCATCTGCTTGGCCACGTTGACGCCACGATCCATGTACTCGTCATACTTGGCATCCAGCCAGGCCAGGTTGCCGGAGATCAACCAGTGCTGGCTGGGCAGGTACTGGTACTCGATTTCCAGGCCGTTGATGGTGCCAGCGCCGGCATTGGTGAAGTCGCCGAAGAAGGAATCGTCGACGCCATCACCATTGGTATCGATGCCGGTGAACACCGACAGCTGGATGTCCTTGTACTTGTTGTGGAACGCCGACAGGTTCAGGAACAGGCGCTGGTCGAGGAAGGCCATCTTGCTGCCGATCTCGAAGCTGTCCACGGTCTCGTCATCGAACGGCTCGGCCGAGCGTGGCACCGCCACGGCATTGGCGCGGATGTTGTAGCCACCGGACTTGAAGCCTCGCGTGGCCAGCCCGTAGACCATGATGTCCGGGGTGATCTGGTAGTCCAGCGACACCTTCGGCGAGACGTTCTTGAAGTTGGTCTTCTTGTCGAAATCCGCCGCCACCGCGATGGGTCTGCTGAAGGTCGCGTCGGCGTAGAAACGGTTCAACACGATCGCGCGCTTGTCCTCGTCGGTGTAGCGGGCGCCGACGTCCAGCTTAAGCTTGCTGGCCAGGTCGAAGGTCCAATCGGCATACAGCGCGATGCTGTCGGTCAGCACCTTGCCGCGGGTATCGCCGAACTGCAGGTTGAAGAAGTTGTTGCGGATCTGGCCGCCGGCTTCGCCACTGAACTGGTACAGGCCGACCACGCCGCGCACGCGTCCACCGGCATCGTAGTTCAGCTGCACCTCGTTGCTGACCTGGTCGTCATGGTAAGTGCCACCCACATCGGCCAGCTTGACCGGCGTGCTGTCGAAATCGATGTTCGCGTCGCTGTCCGATTCGCGCTTGGCCACCACGTACTTCAGTGCAACATCTTCGCTGGGCCGCCAGTTCACCGTGGCCGAGGCGCCCTTGGTCTCCACGCTGTTGAGGTTGCGCATGCCCGAGCGGATGTCGTAGCGGTCATCCATCGGCGGGTAGGCACGCACGAACGGGTTGGGCGCCAGCATCTTCGAACCGCGCATGCCGGACTGGTCATCGATCCAGTCCAGAGCGAACTGCACATCGAAATCGTCACCCGCATACGCACCCAGGTTGAAGCGTGCCGCATTGATCTGCTTGTCACTGACCGGCTGGTTGGTGAACGTGTTCTCGCCGAAGCCGTCACGATTCATGCTGGCCACCGCCACGCGTGCGCGCAGACCACTGTCGGCGCCACCGATCGGGCCGCCGATCGCCGCCTTGGCGTCGAGCTGGCTGTAGTTGCCCACGGTGATCTGGGCAAAGCCTTCGGTCTGGGTGGGCAAGCCGCGCGAGATGTACTTGATCGCACCGCCGATGGTGTTCTTGCCGTACAGCGTGCCCTGCGGACCGCGCAGCACCTCGATGCGCGAGACGTCGAACACGTCCAGCAATGCCCCCTGCGGGCGGGCAATGTAGACGTCGTCCAGATAGATGCCTACGCCTGGGTCAGCGCCCCAGGTGGGATCGGACTGGCCGACGCCGCGGATGTAGGCCGTGACCGTGCTGCTGGCGCCGCGCGCCGCGTAGATGGTCAGGTTGGGCACCTGTCCATCCAGGTCGCTGATGTCCTGGACGTTCATCTTGTCGAGGGCTTCGGAGGTAAAGGCAGTGACCGCAACCGGCACCTCCTGCAGGGTTTCCTCGCGCTTGCGCGCGGTCACCGTGATGCTGTCCAGGTTGGTCGCCGAAGCGGTCCTGCCCGCCGCCGGCGTGCCCTGCGGTGCGTCCTGCGCCAGAACCGGCCCGGTGGCCAACAGCGTGCCGATCATCAGGCTCAAGCAATTCCGTTTCATTCGGTCCTCCCCCAAGGCAGATGGCCCATTGCCACCCATGCTGCCTAGGCTAGCGGCGCCGTGGCGCACCGGCGAGTGGACCTAGGTCCAGTCGGCAGCGGTCGCCAGATCCGGATACTGGGCGCGTCCCCACCTGGAAGCGCCGTATGTCGTTACTGATCGTACTTGCAGCGCTGGCCTTCCTCATTCTGGTGGCATACCGCGGTTACAGCGTGATCCTGTTCGCGCCCGTCGCCGCACTGGGCGCTGTGCTGCTGACCGACCCCTCGCTGGTGGCACCGATGTTCACCGGCTTGTTCATGGACAAGATGGTCGGCTTCCTCAAGCTCTATTTCCCGGTGTTCCTGCTGGGCGCGGTGTTCGGCAAGCTGATCGAACTGTCCGGGTTCTCCCGCTCCATCGTGGGGGCTGCGATCCGGTTGTTCGGACCTCAGCGGGCAATGCTGTCGATCGTGCTGGTGTCGGGCCTGCTGACCTATGGCGGCGTGTCATTGTTCGTTGTGGTGTTCGCGGTCTACCCGTTCGCGGCGGAAATGTTCCGCCAGAGCAACATCCCCAAGCGCCTGATTCCGGCCACGCTGGCGGTGGGCGGCTTCAGCTTCACCATGGACGCGCTGCCGGGAACGCCGCAGATCCAGAACATCATTCCAACCACGTTCTTCGGTACCGATACCTGGGCGGCACCCGTGCTGGGCACGCTTGGCGGCATCTTCGTGTTGGCGGTTGGCATGGCCTACCTCGAGTGGCGCCGTCGCGTTGCGCTGCGCAACGGCGAAGGCTACGGCGATCCGGCCACCCTGGTGAACGAGCCCACACTATTTGCCGGCACTCGACTGGCACATGCGGGCATTGCCGTGCTGCCGCTGCTGCTGGTGTTCGTCTCCAACAAGCTGTTCACCCTGGGCATGCCGCACTGGTACGGCGCCGAGCACAGCTTCGTACCGTCGATCATGGGCAGCGCCGCGCCCGTGGTACAGGACGTGGCGAAGATCACTGCAATCTGGGCCGTGCTGGGTGCGCTGCTGGTTGGCATCCTGTCGGTGCTGGCGCTGGCCTGGCGTCCGGTGGTCACCCAGTTTGCAGAGGGCACCAAGGCGGCGATCGGTGGTGCAGTGCTGGCCGCCATGAACACCGCCTCGGAATATGGCTTCGGCGCGGTCATCGCCGCGTTGCCGGGTTTCATGGTGGTGGCCAACGCGCTGGGCTCCATCAAGGATCCGCTACTGCACGAAGCGGTCACCGTAACCGGCCTGGCCGGCGTCACCGGCTCTGCATCGGGCGGCATGAGCATCGCCTTGGCGGCAATGTCGGAGACCTTCATCGCCAACGCACAGGCCGCCGGCATTCCGATGGAGGTGCTGCATCGTGTTGCGGCGATGGCATCCGGCGGCATGGACAGCCTGCCGCACAACGGTGCGGTCATCACCCTGCTGATGGTGACCGGGCTGACCCATCGCCAGGCCTACAAGGACATTTTCGCAGTGACCGTCATCAAGACCCTCGCGGTGTTCGTGGTGATCGGCATCTACTACGCCACCGGCTGGGTTTGACAGCGGCGTCGCAGCACCCTCTGGAAGGTCGGTCCACGAGGATTTCCGGTACCACTTCATCCACGACTCACGCATGAGGATCTGGTCATGAAATCTGGAATCGATTCAATCAAGGCGTTGATGCTGCTGCTGTGCACCTGGCTGGCGACGACGGGTACCGCATCTGCGGCAGACCCACCCGGGCATTGGGATGTTGGCCTGTACGGCAATCTGTTCGGCGCCCGCGAGTACCAGGTATGGGTGCCCGCCGGCTACGACGAAACGCAACCGCTGCCCCTGTTGCTGGTGCTGCACGGCTGCGTGACGGGGCCGAACCTGATGGGCGAGGCCTCCGGCTTCAACGAGGTGGCTGACACCGAAGGCTTCATCGTGGTCTACCCGCGGCAGAACGTAACCTCCAATCCGGCACGCTGCTGGAACTGGCAGTTGCCGATCAACCAGGCGCGCGACAGTGGCGAGGCCTCGATCCTGGCCGGCATCGTGGACAAGGTGAAAGCGGGCTACAGCATCGATCCGCATCGCGTGTACGTCACCGGCATTTCCGCTGGCGGGGCGATGACCTCGATCATGCTGGCCTGCTATTCGGATGTGTTCGCTGCGGGCGCGATTCATTCCGGTGGCATGTACAAGGGTGCGACCACGATCTCCGGCAGCGCCTACGCACTGTTGGCCGGCAGCATCTACTCACCGGACAGCAACGGGCGACTGGCCTGGCAGTGCTCGGGTTCGCCGTCACCGCGACCGATCCCGGTGCTGGTGTTCCATGGCACCGCCGACGCCACGGTGAACCCGGTGAATGGACAGCAGGCCGTGCGCCAGTTCCTGCAGACCAATGACCTGGCCGACGATGGCCTGGACAACGACTCGGTGAAGTATGTGCCGACCAACACTTTCCACGGACAGGTGCCGGGTGGGCGTGCCTACACGGTCGACACCTACACCTACGGTGGCAGGACGCTGGTCCAGCATTACGTGGTGCAGGGCATGGGGCATGCCTGGAGCGGCAGCCAGTCCGGGTTGCCGTTCACCGACCCCAAGGGTCCGGATGCCACGCTGATCACGTGGCTGTTCCTGAAGGATCAGCAGCGCTGAGTATCGGAGCGCAAGGGTAGGGGAGGCGGCGCCAGTGCGGGAGTGGAGGGCTCCCGCACTGGCGCGCGGCCTTTGCCTGGGGAAGCCGGGCGCGTTCGACAGCATGCGCCCTCCCGCTCAGCCCTGTGCCAGAAGCTCCTCGCGGATGATCTGTGCGCCCGCACTGAGCGCGCGCAGCTTGCCCCGTGCCACCTCACGCGACAGCGGCGCCATGCCGCAGTTGGTGCTGGGGTAGAGCTTGTCAGCGTCCACGAACTGCAGGGCCTTGCGCAGGGTGTTGGCCACGTCTTCCGGCGTTTCAACCGTGCTGGAAGCCACATCAATGGCGCCCACCATCACCTTCTTGCCACGCACCAGTTCGATCAGGTCAATCGGCACGTGGGAGTTGTGGCACTCCAGCGAAATGATGTCGATGCTGGAGGTCTGCAGCTTCGGGAACGATTCTTCATACTGGCGCCATTCCGAACCGAGCGTCTGCTTCCAGTCGGTGTTGGCCTTGATGCCGTAGCCATAGCAGATATGCACCGCGGTTTCGCACTTGAGCCCTTCGACCGCGCGCTCCAGGGCGGCTACACCCCAATCGTTCACTTCGTCGAAGAACACATTGAAGGCGGGCTCATCGAACTGGATGATGTCCACGCCGGCGGCCTCCAGTTCCTTCGCTTCCTCGTTGAGGATCTTCGCGAACTCCCATGCCAGCTTTTCGCGGCTCTTGTAGTGCGCGTCATACAGGGTGTCGATCATGGTCATCGGGCCCGGCAGCGCCCATTTGATCGGCTGCGTGGTCTGCCTGCGCAGGAACTTCGCATCTTCCACAAACACCGGCTTCGGGCGGCTGACAGCGCTCACCACGGTGGGCACGCTGGCGTCGTAACGGTTGCGGATGCGGACGGTTTCGCGCTTCTCGAAATCGACGCCGTTGAGGTGTTCGATGAAGGTGGTGACGAAGTGCTGCCGCGTCTGTTCGCCATCACTGACAATGTCGATGCCGGCATGCTGCTGTTCCTGCAGGGACAGGCGCAGGGCGTCCTGCTTGCCTTCATTCAGCGCTTCATCCTGCAGCTTCCAGGGCGACCAGAGCTTCTCGGGCTCGGCCAGCCAGGAGGGCTTGGGCAGGCTGCCTGCGGTGGAGGTGGGGAGCAGTTTCTTCGTCGACATTGCGTCTTGTGTCCTGGGGGGCGAATGGAAGATCGATGGATCAGCGGGCGGCCCACTGCTCAAGCACGGCGCGGTGCGGCTTGATGAAGTGCTCTTCAGTGAACTTTCCCTGCTTGACCGCGAGCTGGCTGCGCTCCTCGCGGTCGTAGACGATGCGGGTGGAGGAGTAGTCCTGGTGCTTCAGGCTGGGCTGGTAGACCTTGCCGGCCACGGAATTGGCGTTGTAGATCTCGGGGCGGTAGATCTTCTGGAAGGCCTCCATCGTGCTGATGGTGCCGATCAGTTCCAGGTTCGAGTAATCGCCCAGCAGGTCGCCCTGGAAGTAGATCGCCAGCGGCGCGACGCTGCCCGGCGGCATGAAGTAGCGCACCTTCAGCCCCATCTTGTCGAAGTACTGGTCGGTGGGGGAGAACTCGCCTTGCCGGTACTCCACGCCCAGGATGGGATGGTGGTTCTCGGTGCGGTGGTAGGTCTTGCTGCTGGAGACGCTGATGCAGATGACAGGCGCCTTGCTGAAGTTCGCACGGTAGGCCTCCGACTCCAGGAAGTGCTGGAACAGCTTGCCGTGCAGATCGCCAAAGCCGTCGGGAATGCCGAAGGTGGCCTTGCCCTCGTTGCTGGCCGGGAGTACCACGCTGAAGTCGTAGTCGCGCACATACGACGAGAAGTTGTTGCCGACAATGCCTTCGGTGCGCGTACCGGTGAGGGTGTCGACGATGGTCGGCCGCAGCACCTCGATCAACGGGAACGTATCGCCGCCGTCGCTGCCATCGATGTGCATCTCCACAGAGATGATGTCCAGCTCGACGACATAGCGGTCCGCGCTCGGGTTGTCCCAGTGCGCGAGGTCATTGAAGCGGTTGTTGATCATGCCGAGCGTGTTGCGCAGGTTTTCCTGGCGGGATTCGCCGCGGGCCAGGTTGGCGAAGTTGGTGGTGATGCGCGTGCCATCAGCAGGCTGGTAATCCTCGTTGAAAGGAATACGGCTGATGCTGAAGGTGAAGTTGCTGGTCGTCATGGGCGGCGTTCCGGTTTGCGGGGTGACATCCGAATGCAGGTCGATGGCAGTCGGCATTCAGAGAGCGGCAGCAGCCACAAGGGGGGCAGGTGCTGCGCGATGGGAGAGGGCAAGCAACGGCATCGCCCGCTGTACCGCCAGGCGCGCCCGCTGGATCAGCGCTTCGTCGTGTACACGGCCTTCGGCGAAATCGCGGTCGGTTGCGTAGACGCCCAAGGGCAGGGTGCGGGCCTGGAAGAAGCTGAAGAGCGGTCGCAGCTGGTGGTCGATCATCAGTGCGTGGCGCTCGCTGCCGCCGGTGGCGGCCAGCAGGATGGGGGTATCGACCAGCGCGTCCTGGTCGATGAAGTCGAAGAAGTGCTTGAACAGGCCGGTGTACGAACCTCGGTAGACCGGCGTGGCCACCACCAGCACATCGGCCTGCTCGACAGCGGCCAACTGCCGCTCCACGGTCTCGGGCAACTGCGAGCGCCAGAGCGCACCGGCCAACTGCGGCGCCAGTTCACCCAGTTCAATCAGGTGCTGATCGCAGGGCACGCCTTCGCCGATCAGGTCCAGCAGGTGCTCGGCCAGGGTCGCGGCCCTTGAGGGGCGCTGCAGCCCGCCGGAAACGGCGACGATACGGAGGGGGCGGGTCATCTCTTCGCTTTCAGCAGGGGAGGGGCTCCTTCGGATGATCTGCAGGGGCGCAGTCCTGCAGGCCGGCGGGGTGACCGGGCTGGCAGGTAACCGAAGGCATGGGCCGATGCTAGCCAGCCCTTCCCATGACGTAAAATGGTATTACTTCACCAATCCATGAGTGAGATTCATCGTCATGTTGGAGCGGATCCATCTCAGCATCGTGCAGCAGGTCGAGCAGCAGGGCTCACTCACTGCCGCTGCCGGCGTGCTGAACCTGACCCAGTCAGCCCTGAGCCACAGCATGAAGAAGCTGGAGCAGCAGCTCGGCACCAACGTCTGGCTGCGCGAAGGCCGCAGCCTGCGGCTGACCCAAGCCGGGCAGTACCTGCTTGCCGTCGCCAACCGGGTGCTGCCGCAGCTGGACCTGGCCGAAGAGCGGCTGGGCCAGTTCGCGCAGGGCGAGCGCGGCGCGCTGCGCATCGGCATGGAATGCCATCCCTGCTATCAGTGGCTGCTGAAGATCGTCTCGCCCTATCTGGCCGCCTGGCCGGACGTGGATGTGGACGTCAAGCAGAAGTTCCAGTTCGGCGGCATCGGCGCGCTGTTCGGCTACGAGATCGACCTGCTGGTCACGCCCGACCCGCTGCTGAAGCCCGGCCTGAAGTTCATCCCCGTCTTCGACTACGAGCAGGTGCTGGTGGTGGCCAAGGGCCACGCGCTGGCCAAGGTCGACTACGTAAAGCCCCGCCAGCTCAGCCAGGAAGTGCTGATCAGCTACCCGGTGCCGTTCGAGCGGCTGGACATCTACAACCAGTTCCTGCTGCCGGCCGGCATCACGCCACGGCGGCACAAGGCCATTGAAACCACCGACATCATGATGCAGATGGTGGCCAGTGGCCGTGGCGTGGCCGCCATGCCGCGCTGGCTGGTGGAAGAGTACGCCGCCCGCATGGACGTGGTGCCGGTACGGCTGGGCGCCAAAGGCATTCCCAAGCAGATCTATCTGGGTGCGCGCGAGGCGGATACCGGCATCGATTACCTGCAGGCGTTTGTCGAGCTGGCACGGCACAGCTCCACCAGCGCCGGCAACCTGCGCGGAGCCGGCTGATGTCAGGTGGCACCGGCCGTTTGGGGCAGCCTTCGAACGGGACTGCTGACCGCGCGCAGCGGGCGCAGGCCTTCGTCAGCGCCGTTTCATTGGAGGTGAGTGCCAAGGCCATGCCTGCGCTGCGCGCCGAGGCTGCGCGCATGGCGCGGGGCACGACCATCTCCATTCCCTACCTGCCGAGCGAGGACGACACTGCCCGACTGGCTGCGGCACGCACAGTGCGCGAACTGGGTTTCGAGCCGATGCCACACCTTTCCGCGCGCCGCATCGGCTCGCGGGCAGCGCTTGAGCACTTCATCGACCGTGCCGTGATCGACGCCGGTGTCGAGCGCTGTCTGCTGATCGCGGGGGATCTCTCCACACCTGCCGGACCGTTCGCCGACAGTGCATCGATCATCGAGAGCGGTGTCCTCGAGCGCGCCGGCATCAAGGTCGTGGCTGTGGGCGCGCATCCGCAAGGTCATCCGGTGATGACCAGCGCCGATCGGTGGCGCGTGCTTGAACGCAAGTGCCAACGCATCGAAGCGCGAGGCATGGCGCCGCTTGTCGTCACCCAGTTCGCATTCGATGCCGATGTCGTGCTGACCTGGTTGAATGAACTGCGCGCCCGTGGCATCACCCATCCGGTGCTGGTCGGCGTTCCCGGGCCCGCCAGCATCGCGCGGCTTGTACGCTATGCGGCGATGTGCGGCGTAGCTGCAAGCACCTCGATGCTGTCGCGGTATGGCATCTCCATGGGCCGCCTGCTGGGTAGAGCTGGGCCGGATGTGTTCGTGGACCGCCTGGTGGATGGGTTGACCGAAGCCCATGGGCAGGTCAGCCCGCATCTATTTCCCTTCGGTGGCATCGCACAGTCCATGGAATGGGTGGAGCACTACCGGATGCGTGCGGGTGAGCTCATGACCCAGGACGAACGTCGCTCTCCGCATCGTCCATCCCCGGGCTGACGCGGCGGCCGATGTCCTTCAGCCTGGCCAGCTGGTCGACCATCGACGGTGCATCGTCGAGGCTGCCGACAAAGGTCCACAGGTAGGTCATCACCGCATAGACGTGGCCCGGGGTCACGCCATCGGTTGTGGCCAGGCGGCCAATGGTCAAGGCGAACAGCACCGCGGCCGCCGCGCCGACCACCACGAAGGCACTGGCTTCGCGATCTGACAGCAGGATGCGTAGCCGCGACAGCGTGGCGTAGTGACGGCGCAGCACCGATGGGCTGACCCGGTCGACCAGCCGGATTTCATGCTCCAGCCGGTTGTTCAAACGTCCGTGCAACTGCTCGTTGCGGCGAGCGAACGAGGGCAACAACAGCAGCGCACCGAGCAGGGCAATGAGACTGGCCGCGCCAACCAGGGGTTCGATCGCCAGCAGCATCGCCGCCGCGCCGAACATGGAGACCAGCGCCGTAGCGATGATCGGCACGTGCTTCTCGAAGAAGTCGACGAACTCGCGGGCCAAGACCACGCGCGCCGCCGAGGTGGAGGTGGCCTGGCCCATGCGTCGCTGCGCCTGCACCACGTTCACTGCCAGATCGGCATAGATGCGGGTGAACGTGCGCGTATCCACTGCGCGACGGGCGGCGCCGACCAGCCAGAACAACAGCACCACGCCGGCGTAGGAAATGGCATGGCCGACGTTGCCACGGATGATCGCATCCACCGCGAAGCCGGCGAACAGCGGATAGGCCAGCAGCAGCGCATTCTCCAGCGCCACCAGCGAGAAGGTTCCGGTGAGCTGCCAGGGATAGGTGCGCAGGATGGCTTTCAACGTAGCGGCCGCATTCTGCTGGCCGATGCTGCCGGCTGCAGCAGCCGGGTCGTGTGGGTGCTTCATGGGAACCTGGGTGGATCGAGGGTGGGGCAGGGGATGGACGAAGGCTTCTCCCCGGCCGCACCCAGTATCGGCAACGCCTTGGAGCGGGGATGGAGGAACGATGGAGATCGCGTGGAGAAACCGGTGGCGTTCAGCGACGGGCGTGCACCGGCCAGCGGATCTCGAATACAGTGCCGCCACGCCCGCTCGGCCGGCACTGTGCCGTTCCGTGATGGGCCACGGCGATCGCACGCACCACGGCCAGGCCGAGCCCGGAACCGCCACTCTGCCGCGACCGCGACACATCGGTGCGCTGGAAGGCCTCGAAGATGCTGTCGCGCAGTTCATCCGGCACGCCGGGTCCGCCGTCGTCCACGGTCACGCTGCAGTGCCCCTCGGCCAGCTTCACATACACCCGCAGCGGGCAGGGAGTAGCGTGCCGGCGCGCGTTTTCCAGCAAGGCCAGTACCGCCTGGCGGATGCGTGCCGGATCGCAGTCCGCCAGCGCGGCGCGTGCCTCCAGCGTCACTGAAAAGCCACTCTCGGCCAGGGCGTCGGACATCGCCTCCACTACCGCAGCCACCTGCACGCTGACGTCGCTGCGCTGCAGGCGCAGGTCCAGATGACCACTTTCGGCCAGGCTCACCACCCGCAGGTCTTCGATGATGCGGGTCAGGCCTTCCAGCTGGGTCAGCATGCTGGTGAACTGCTCCAGCCGTGGCTCGAACACACCGTCGGCGATGCCCTGCAGGCGACCGCGCAGGATAGTCATCGGTGTACGCAGTTCGTGCGCGATGGCCGCGTTCCAGAACACCCGGTTCTGCGACATGCGGCTCAGCCGCTCGGCCATGGAATTGAAGTCGCTCACCAGCGTGGCCGCTTCGGTCATCGAGGTGTGGTCGCCGCGCGCACGTGCATCCAGATCGCCGCTGGCCACGCGGCGCAGGCTTTCGGCCACCGAGTTCAAGGGGGTGATGATGCGCCAGGTGAGGCGCGAAGCGATCAGCGAAGCCAATACGATGACCACGGTGGCAGTGAGGCCGATCCACAGCCATTCCAGCCCCGACGGCAGCATCGTCTGCGGCGTGTCGTACCAGCGCGGGTAGAAGACTTCCATCAGGTAATAGAACAGATAGAAGCCGGCGATCGACAGTACCGTCGAACACAGCGATGCCACCACGATCGAAAGCGTGATCTGGCGGCCGATGCTTTTGCCTTTGGTGGTCATCCGTCAGCCCAGCAGCCGGTAGCCGACGCCGCGGATGGTCGCCGGAATGCCGCGCACGCCCACATCCTCCAGCTTGCGGCGCAGCTTGCTCACGTGGCTGTCCACCGTGCGCTCCTGGGCATCGCCCTCGGGCAGGCAGGCGTGCAGAAGATCGGCACGTGCATGTACCTGGCGCGGCGCACGGGCCATGTGCACCAGCAGGCGGAACTCAGTGAGGGTGACAGTCAACGCATGTCCCTGGCCTTCGACATGGACCGTCACATCGTGGCTGCGCAGATCGATCTCGAACGGCCCTTGGCGGATCACGCCGTTGGGCACATCGGCCCCGGAAGGCGCGCTACGGCGCAGCACCGCCTGGATGCGCGCGACGATCTCGGCGGGGTTGAAGGGCTTGGCGACATAGTCATCGGCGCCCACGCGCAGGCCGGTCAGCTTGTCCAGGTCCTGGTCGAGTGCCGTAAGCATGATGACCGGGGTGTTGCCGCGCCGGCGCAGTTCGCTCAGCACCTGCCAGCCATCCTTCTTCGGCATCTGTACATCCAGCAGCACCAGGTCGGGGCGCAGCTGGTGGTGGCTCGCCAGCGCTGCCTCGCCATCGCTGGCCCTGACACTGCGCATTCCGGAACGCGCAAGGTAAGCGCCAAGGATATCGGCGATTTCGCCTTCATCTTCGGCAATCAGGATCAAAGGCATCTGATGGGTGCGGATATCGCGCTTCATTGCAGGCAGGGGGCGGAAGAACCCGGCGAGGCTAGCGCCCCTTGATGGAGGCCCGGTCGAGATTGTGTCGAGATTGTGTGGACCCGCACTGGAGGGTTCAGCGGCGGGTGGTACACCTGAACGCAGGCCCTGGCTCCATGCGATCTCCACACTGGCTCCAGGAAACCTCCAACCAAGGCTCCCAGACTGAGGCCTTGGCGGTCGCGATGGGTGACCGCAAGCAGCCGGGCATCTCGATGAAAACCCGCAAGACTCTGATCATCGCCGCCGCCGTGGCCGTCCTGGCAGGCGGTGTCGGCTGGTGGGCGTTCGCCGATGGCGATGATGGCGCCCTGATCATCGCGCCGGCAAGGGTGGCTGATCTGGAGAAGACCGTGCAGGCGGTGGGCCGGGTCAATCCGAAGGAACTGGTGGCGGTGGGCGCGCAGGTGTCCGGGCAGGTCAAACGCTTGCACGTGGTGCTGGGCCAGCGCGTGCAGGCCGGTGACCTGATCGCCGAAGTCGACTCGCAACCGCAGCGCATCGCCCTGCGCAGTGCTGAAGCATCCACCAACGCACTGCGCGCGCAGCATGCCGCCAGCCAGGCCCGCTATGTGCAGGCCAGCCGCATGCTGGATCGCCAGTCGCAGCTGGTGGCATCGCGGCTGGTCTCGCAGGAGGGCTTCGAGGCCGCGCGGGTGGCCCGCGATGCGGCACGCTCGGAGGTGGCTGCACTGCAGGCGCAGATCGACCAGGCGGTGACCCAGGTGGAAACGGCCCGGATCAATCTGGGCTATACCCGCATTCTCTCGCCAACTGACGGCTACATCGTTGCCATCGTCACCAAGGCTGGGCAGACGCTGAACTCCATGCAGACCACGCCGACCATCGTGATGCTGGCGCAGATGGACACGATGACTGTGCGTGCCGAGATCGCCGAGGCTGACGTGGAACTGATCGCAGTTGGCCAGCCGTTGTGGTTTTCGACGCTGGGGCCGAGCGGACGGCGCTACGAATCGCACCTGCAGCAGCTGGAGCCCGCGCCGTCCTCGATTGCCGACGCGGCTTCGGCCGCTACCGGCAGCTCGGCGCAGACACCAAAGGCGGTGTACTACGCGGGCCTGTTCGATGTGGGCAACCCTGGCCTGAAGCTGAAACCTTCGATGACCGTCAAGGTGACGCTGCAGCTGGCCCGGGCCAACAACGCACTGCAGGTACCGTTGACCGCACTGAACGGATCGGACAGTGGCGACGACAGTCGCGGCAGCGTGCGCGTGGTTGATGCCAAGGGGCGCGCCCACGAGCGCGCGGTGACCACCGGCCTGCGCACTGCCACCGCCGTGCAGATCCTGTCCGGCCTGCGGGTTGGCGAGAATGTGGTGGTCGGCCAGGCCCCCAGTAGTGGCGAACCGCAGGCCAGCAGCCTGCTGGGGATGTGAACATGACCCACGCGCTGCTTGAACTACATGGCGTATCGCGCGCCTACCGTACTGCCGCCGGTGAAGTGGTGGTGCTGAAGGACGTATCGCTGCGCATCGATGCCGGCGAGTTCATCGCCATCATCGGCCCGTCGGGCTCGGGCAAGTCAACGCTGATGAACATCCTGGGCTGCCTGGACCGCCCCACCCAAGGCAGCTACTGCGTAGACGGCGCGGCCACCGAGCAGATGTCGCCGGACGAGCTGGCGCGCCTGCGTCGCGAGCACTTTGGCTTCATCTTCCAGCGCTACAACCTGATGGAGAATCTGAGCGCCACCGAGAACGTCGCGTTGCCAGCGATCTACGCAGGCGTGGATGTCCCGACGCGCACGGCGCGGGCACGCGTACTGCTGGAAACGCTGGGGCTGGGCGAGCGTACCGGCAACCGGCCGAGCCAGCTGTCCGGCGGCCAGCAGCAGCGCGTGTCCATCGCCCGAGCGTTGATGAACGGCGGTGCCATCGTGCTGGCCGACGAACCCACCGGTGCGCTGGACCATGCCAGCGGCCAACAGGTGATGGCCGAATTGAAGCGCCTGCATGCGCAGGGCCACACGGTCATCCTGGTGACCCACGATGCATCGGTTGCCGCCCACGCGGCCCGGGTAATCGAGATCGCCGACGGGCACGTCGTGGCCGATCGCGGCGCGGGCGGTCGCGCGGCCGTTCAGGCCAGATCCGCGCCCGAGCGCGGCCAGTCGTCGCGTGTCGAGCGGCGTGCTCGACTGGATGGCGTGCGCGAGGTTGCGCAGATGGCAGTGCGCTCGATGCTGGCCCATCGCCTGCGCACGTTGCTGACCATGCTCGGCATCATCATCGGCGTGGCCGCTGTGGTCACCGTGGTGGCATTGGGCAAAGGCGCACAGGCCCAGGTGGAATCACAGATCAACGAGCTTGGCGCCAGCACACTGGAGATCTTCCCGGGCGTCGATTTCGGTGACCCGCGTTCGGCGGAAATCGAAACGCTGGTGGTCGCTGATGCCGACCATCTGGCCGCACTCAGCTACGTGGACAGCGTCAGTCCGTCCTTGAGCGGCTCGGTGGCCGCGCTACAGGGCAGCCGACGCGCCAACACGCAGGTGATGGGCGTTGGCGCAGATCTGCCGCGCGTACGCGGCCTGCGCCTGAAGGCCGGGCGCTTCTTCACCGATGCTGAAGTGGATGCGCACCGCGCAGTGGGCGTGGTCGACCAGAAGGCCGCCACCGCACTTTTCAGCGGCAGCCCGATCGGCAGCACGGTACTGCTGGGCGGCATGCCGGTAGAGGTGATCGGCGTGGTCGGCGCCAGCGCATTTGCCAGCGGTGCAACGCCCACTGTCTATGTGCCGTATACCTCGGCATCCTCGCGCCTGCTGGGCAGCCAGCGGCTGGAGAGCATCACCGTGCGCGTGCGCGACAATGTCTCCACCACCGCAGCCGAAGCTTCCTTGGCCGCCGAACTGCAGCTGCGGCATGGCCGCCGCGACTTCTTCATCTACAACGCCGACCAGATCCGCAAGGCGGTGATGAAGTCCAGCCAGACCATGGCCGCACTGGTGTCGGCCATCGCCGCCGTGGCCCTGATAGTGGGCGGGGTAGGGGTGATGAACATCATGCTGGTATCGGTGAAGGAGCGCGTGCGCGAGATTGGTGTACGCCTGGCGGTGGGCGCGCGGCAGGGTGACATCCTGCGTCAGTTCCTGATCGAAGCAGTGCTGATCTGTCTCTTCGGCGGCGTCCTCGGCGTGCTGCTGGCCTTCAGCGCGGGTGCGTTGTCCAGCCTGTTGTCGCTGGGCGTGCCGTTTCTGTTTACCGCCGCGCCGGTGCTGGCCGCACTGGCGTGCTCGTCAGCCATAGGCCTGGGCTTCGGCTACTTCCCGGCGCGCAGTGCCGCACAGCTGGACCCGATCCGGGCGCTGGCGGCGGAGTAGGGTGCGAGCCTGCCCAGCCGTGAGAACCGGCACAGGCGTGGGCCTTGGCCATCGGCTATCTTAAGGCCCCATTCCGCACCTCCCTTCAAGCGGCGACGCATGCACGTGACTTCGATGAGTTTTCGAAACAGGCGATGGCTCAGCTGTCTCGTGGTGTCCGCCGCGCTGTTGGTTGCAGGCTGCGCCAGCGAAAAGGTTCCAACGAAGGAGCTGGGTGCGGAGATCGACGACGTTGCCGCAACGCTGATCCAGCAGCCGTTGTTTCATTCAACCTCGATCGGCGTCGTGTACCGGGGCAAGGAATTCATCCGTCATCGCGGCGACATGGAAACCGGGAGGCCAGGCCTGCCGACCGATGCGACGCTCTACGAGATCGGTTCGTTGAGCAAGACCCTGGCGGGCACCCTGATGGCCAATGCCGTCCTGGAACACAAGGTGAGTCTGGACGACGATGTTCGACAGTACCTGCAGGGGGACTATCCGAACCTGCAGTACAAGGGTGAGCCCATCCGCATCCGCCATCTGTTGTCGCACACCAGCGGCCTGCCGAACATGTTGCCGGAGCGTGCGAACACGGTGCTGGCGGACTTCACCGATCATCGTACGCCAGGCGAACTCAACGCCATCTACGCGCACTACGGCAAGGCCGATTTCTTCAAGGATCTGCACGCTTTCGAGATTGGCCGGGCGCCCGGTAAGGATTACGCGTACTCCAGTGCCGGGACGGAGCTGACGGCGCATATCCTGGAGACCGTCTACAAGCGCGACTACGCGTCGCTGTTGCGCGGATACCTTGGCGATTCCGCAGCGATGACAGGGCTACGACTCACACTGAGCGACGACGAGGCGCTGCGCCTTGCAGTCGGCTATCACAGCGACAACCCGGCGCCGACCACGCCGATGCCGCAGTTGCCGTGGGGCGCATCCGGGAACGTAAAGGCGACTGTTCCGGAGATGGTGAAGTACCTCAGATTCCAGCTGGCGAACGGGCCCGTGGTAAAGGAATCGCATCGCCCCTTGGTCAAATTCGATTCCGAGTTCAGCATCGGCTACTTCTGGAACATCGTCGCCGGCGATCAGCTGAAGGGCGTGTACTACGCCCATCATGGTGGCGTACCGCGTTCGCAGTGCTACATCTACATCGTGCCCAAGTACGATCTTGGCATCTTCGTCATCACCAACCAGAGCGGCGACCAGACTGCGCGCGCCATGCAGACGGCGATCGATACGCTGGTCGAGAAGATCGCCGCGCGGGAGGCTGCCGCTGGCAGTGAAGTTTCCCGATAGAGACTGTACTTCCCGTCCGTCCGGTGTAGTGCCGAATGGTGTTGGCACCCCCAGGCAGGAGCATTTCGCGTTGATCACCCGTACGTTGAACAAGGTTCTGCTGTTCGCAGGCCTGGCACTTTCCATGGCGCCCACCGCGCCAGCAGCAGAATCGATCCGCAAGAACGTTCCCAAACAGGAAGACATTGATCGTGCGCTGGCGCTCGTGTCCTGCAAGGCGGATCGCACCGCATTCCGAACATTGGCCTATCAGTTGCGTGGCATCGCATCCAGCGGAAAGCCGTCGGCTGGCTGGGAATCGGTCGCAGGCAGGGGCGAGGGTTACAGCAGGGCACTAGGCGATTTGCCCGGCGTTGTGGCGGAAATGCAGCTTCCATCGCCGGTTCTGGTCTTCGGCCATCCGTCCGAACGGTTGATACTTTCGCGCAGCTCCGTAGTGGCTGTCTTTGATGAAGCCCTTGCTGCGGATCTCAGCAAGGCGCTGTCCCTCGACGCACGCGGGACACAGCACACGCCTGCAGGGATGCGCGTGGTGCAGTCAGCACCGGAAGCCCAAGGCGATGGCATCGAAGTGATGGCACTGGTCGCCCAGCGGATAGAGGCCGACCCGACGCCAATCGCCGTAGCCGGTTGCCTGTACTTCACCCGGTGAGTCCCGGCACCTCCTACGGGTGAACCAGAAGGCCGGCAAGGGGCACTCGACAGCCATTGAAGATATCCAGATCCGGCCGGTACACCCTGCTGCTGACTTCGAACAATCCCAGCAACGAGTGGAAGAGGTTGTCGTGGCTATAGGATCCTGTGCCTGCAGCGTGGCGTAGGCAGGCAAGATCAAGGCGTGCGTTGTCCGCGAACCCGGCAGAGAACCACATCACCAGCGGCACCTGGGTCTGCTCCCGTGGCGCGATGAAGTAGGGCGTTCCGTGCAGATACATGCCGTGCTCGCCAAGCGATTCGCCGTGGTCAGAGACATAGATCAGGGCAACGTCGCGCTGGTCCGCATAGGTCTGCAGCAGGTCGATGGCCTTGCCCAGCAGCCGGTCCGTGTAGACAAGTGTGTTGTCGTAGGTATTGACCAGCGCTTCATTGCTGCACTTCTGTATCTGGTTGCTGTCGCAGGTCGGACTGAAGGCCCTGGCATCGGCTGGATAACGTTCAAAGTAGGTGGGCCCATGGCTGCCCAGCTGATGCAGTACGATCAGTCCATCTCCCGGCATGGCCTCGATGCGCGCTCCCGGCATGGCCTCGATGCGCGCGGCCAGCTGGTGCAGCAGGATCTCGTCATGGCAGGTACCGTCCTTGTTGATGCAGAGCCCGGGCACCTTCAGCGGAGGCATGCCATCGGTAGGCACGCGATCGCACACGCCCTTGCAACCGCCATTGTTGTTGTCACGCCAAAGCACGCTGGCGCCAGTCCGTTGCAGGATATCCAGCACGTTCTCTTCCGATGCCGCGGTGACGCCGTCGTACTGCGACCGTGTCATCTGCGAGAACATGCAGGGCAATGACACCGCCGTTGCGGTACCGCAAGAGGAAACGTTGCGGAAGCTGATGACATCTTTCTGTGACAGGTACGGATTGGTCGGACGCGGGTAGCCGTTGAGCTGGAAATTCTGCGATCGTGCCGTCTCGCCAGCCACTACGATCACCAGGCGTGGGCGCTTGCCGGGGATACGTATTGCATCCTCGCCGATAGCCCGCAATGGTTGCGCCTTGGCGCTGTAGCTGCTCTTGAGATAGCCATAGGTGTGGCGGACCACGTTCAGCGGCAACACCTGCTCGCGGATGTAGCGATTGTTGCGCAGCAACGACGAATACTCCTTGTAGAACGCAAACGTCACCGCCGTCAGCACCATCAACGTCGCCAGCACATTTCCCAGCCATACCAGCGCCGCCCGCAGGGGCCGACCGCTGTTTCCGGTGCGCATCACCAGCAGAACGCACGAGGGCAGGGCGCCCAGCAGCAGCACTGTCAGCAGCAGTGGCACCGAGAGATAGGACGTCATCTCGGCCTGGTTGGTCTCCAGCGCGTTCTGCACCATGTCGCGGTCGATCAGTACGCCGTAATGAAGCATGAAGTAGCTGCACGCCGCACTGGTGACAACCAGAATCGCCAGGACCGGCTTGCGCACATAAGGAAGCACGCCGATGGGCGTGAACAACAGATTGAACAGGCAGAACAACAGTGCCGGCAGGCTGAAGAAGAACAGGGCGCTGCGCAGGTCATGGATGTCCATGACAGACCACAGTGTTTTCCAGAGTGCGATGTTTCCCAGCGTCGCGAAGAACAACGCGGTGCACCACACAAGCACGATCGGATGATGAGGGGAAAGTCTGAAACATGGACGCACGTGCACAATCCGTTGTACGAGAAGTGCGCGCAGTATCTGGATGCGTCTATCAGGAAGTTGTCAGCTTTCATGATCAGCCCAGCAGAACCACCGCCCATACCGTAGCGACCA
Organism: Stenotrophomonas sp. Br8; assembly: GCF_014763005.1. Lineage (NCBI taxonomy): Bacteria > Pseudomonadati > Pseudomonadota > Gammaproteobacteria > Lysobacterales > Lysobacteraceae > Stenotrophomonas > Stenotrophomonas sp. Br8. Next base: position 308,536 of record NZ_JACGTN010000008.1, read on the forward strand.
TCAACAGCGCAGTGGTCTGCGCCGCACTGCCCATGTCCTTGGCGTTCTTGGAAAGCGGATGATGTTCCAACGAGATGCGGTCGACCACCGCTTCGATCGCCGAGTTCAGCAGTTCCACAATCAGGCTGATGAAGCAGACCATCAGCATCACGGCACGCTCGCCTCGGCTGACATCCAGCAGGAAGGCGACGACCGCCAGCACGCCATGCAGCAACAGCAGCTGCCGGAATGCTGCCTCGCCCCGGAAGGTGGCGATGAAACCATCGCGGGAATGGATCAGGGTATGGAAGATGCGGCGCAGGCCGGTCTTTCCGTGGGGGTACTTGCCGTCGCCATTGGGGTGCCCTGGCTGCATTTCTGTCCTGCCTTCACGTGGAAATCCGGCAAGGATGTGCAGGCCCGTGTCAGGAAGCTGTCAGGTGCCCGCCGGGGCTGGGTGCATCTGCAGGGTGAACAGGCAACCTTGCGCCGATGTCTCGACCGTCATCTGCCACCCCATATGCTCGACCGCACGCTGCACGATGGACAAGCCCAGGCCTTCACCGCTCTGCCGGGCACTGGGCATGAAACGCTTGAACTGCTGCGCATCGATGCTGGGCGGCAGCCCCGGGCCGGTGTCGGCGATCCGCAGCGTGGCACCCCGCAGCTCGAGCCGCACCTCACCTTCTTCCGTGTACTGGCAGGCGTTGCGCAGCAGGTTCCAGATCACGCTCCGCGCCAGCTCGGCATTGGTCAGCGCCTGCGCGTCCTGCGGCGCATCCAGAATCAGGCGCACCGGCTTTCCCGAGATCCACGGCGAACATCGCTCCATGCATTCCTCGATCAGCGCCCGCAGAGGAACGAGGCTGCGCGGCACCGTCCTGGGGTCACGCGAAAGCAGCAGCAGGCAGGTCAACTGCCGCTGCATTTCCTGGGTGGTGCGCATGATGCGACCGGCGCTGGCCACCAGGTGGCTGTCGGCGGGCAGCTGGTGCACCAGTGTCTCGGCCGCGCCACCGATGATCGCCAAGGGCGTGCGCAGCTCATGACTGGCATCGCCTGCAAAGCACTGTTCGCGTTGCAGGAACTGCTCAAGCTCGTCGCTGTGCTGGGCGAAAGCGCGCGCCAGCACGCCTATCTCATCGCGTGCATCCTGGTAGGGGAAGGGCTTGTGCTTGTTCTGCACCGCCTCGGCCAGACGGGTGATGGGCGCGATGACATGGGCCGCGGTTCGGCGACCGATCCAGAACGCGCAGAGCACGCAGGTGAGGATGACCAGTGCCGCAAAGGCGTTGATCAGATGTTCCAGGTAGGCGTAGTGCTGACCGTCCTGCAGCAGGTAGTAGCGCTGTCCGTCGCTTTCGAAGACCCGCAGATGCCATTCGTTCGGGCCTTTTTCACCGTGGTAGCCCGGCCCGTACCTGCGCAGCACCTGAGGAGCCGAGCGCGCGTCATACAGCTGGCTGCCCTTCGTCAGTTCCGGTTGCTCGCCACTGGCCAGTGCGGCCTGCAGCCGATGGACCTCGCGGTCCTGTGTCATCGAAACGACGGAGGCTCTTACCTCGTCGTAGTCCACCAGTTCGACCAGCACAATGAAGCCCATTGCACCGGCCATCAGCAACACGAACGACACCGTGATGCGCGTTCTCAGTGTCATGCTTCGATAGAGCGACCTCAGCGAGCGGGTAGTCATCGGCAGCGACTACTCCGCAGGTGCCAGTGCCGGCCTGTCCAGCCGCCAGCCAACGCTGTGCACCGTGGCAATGAGTGCAGGGTTGAACGGCCTGTCCACCTGCAGGCGCAGCTCATGGATGTGCGTGCGCAGGGCACCGCTCTCCGGCGGCTCGTCGCCCCATATCAGGTATTCCATCTCCTGCTTGCGCACCACTGCGGGGGCAGCCCGCACCAGGCACATCAGCAGCTTGTGCGTTGTCGGGGTCAGATTGAGGGTGCGGCCCTGGCGCCACGCCTGCGGTGAGCGGGTGTCGACGCGCAGATCGCCCCAGTCCAGCACACTCTGGACCTGCCGGCCCTGGGCGCGGCGGACCAGCGCCTTGATGCGTGCGTCCAGCTCCTTCAGGGAGAAGGGCTTGATCAGGTAATCATCCGCACCCAACGCGAGCCCCTGCACGCGGTCCTCCACCGGATCACGGGCGGTCAGCATCAGGATCGGCACCGGGTTCTGGAACTCCTGACGGAGCGTCTGGCACAGCGCCATGCCGTCAAGGCGGGGCAGCATCAGGTCCAGCAGAATGGCGTCGTAATCGTTCTGCGTTGCCCTGCGCAGGCCGGTGGCACCATCCCGCGCATCGTCAAGCACGTAGCCCAGTGGCTCGAAGAAGGCGTAGAGATTTGCAACCAGCTCGGGGTTGTCTTCAATGATGAGCAGACGTGTCATGGGCTATGCGCATCCGTGCATGATCAATGGACGTTGAACGACCACCGCTAGTTTGCCACGTGCAACGGATCGCTGCGGGTCATTGCCGGACACGGCGGCAGGTGCCTGTGATAGCGTGCCGGGATGAAGATCCTTGCCCTATCCGGTAGCGCTCGCCGGCTGTCCACCAACACCGCATTGCTGAGGGCGCTGGAAGAAATCGCGCCACCGGATATCGCACTGAGTACCTACGCCGGCCTCGGCGGACTGCCCGTTTTTTCTCCCGATCTTGAAGATCTGCCCTTGCATGACAGCGTTGTGCACTTCAAGCGCTGCATTGAAGCCTGCGATGGCATTCTGATTTCGAGCCCAGAGTACGCACGAGGCATTCCAGGCGGCCTGAAGAACGCCATCGATTGGCTCGTATCGGGCGATCTTGTGATTGCAAAGCCCATCGCGCTGGTGCATGCATCCCACCGCGGCGACGACATGCTCGCGTCTCTGCGGCTTGTGCTGTCGACAATCAGCTCCCGCTTCAACGAAGAACTGTTCCTGCGCTTCCCCTTCATGAAGATGGAGCCGGAGGCCATTGCCGATGCCGTAAAAGAGCCGGTCAATCGCGGACCGGCGGAGGCCTTTCTTCAGGAATTTGCCCGCTACTGCCAGCGACCAGAGGGTGATTGAACATGATCGTTGGTGCAGTCTGCTGACAAGGGCTTGTGGCGTCAGCGGTTCACCGGTGCTTGCAGATGGGAATACCCCGCGGCCTCCACGAACTGCGGCAGTGTCCACAGCTGGCCGTTGGGCCCCCACGTTCCATCGGTGACATCGCTCACCATGATCGAAGCAGCCAGCCGCTGCGTATCCGGCAGGGCCAGCGATTCCAGAATGGCCTGGTGCACAACCACCGCGTAACGGGACCGGTGCTGTTCGTCGAGTACGCCGGCGGGTGCGAGGACGTGGACCAGGCACGGAATGACATGGAGGAAGTCGGCACTGCCGCCACAGCGCCAGAAGCCGGCCGGCACCTCCTCGGCAATCACCCAGCACAGGCTGCGTTGGCGGGGATCAGGCCCCAGGCCGCTGCATTGCGTTGCAGCGGTATTCACCGCGGCAATCATCCGCTCGCGCTGAAGAGCGGTCAGTGCGTCGGCGGGTGTCTTGATGAGGATGGTGGGCATGGATAGCGCTCGTGGGTGAGGGAGCGCCCATTCAATCGTGCTACGGCGCGGGCCTGAAGTGGCCGATTTGCCAACAATCGCGCAGAATCAGCCAATGCATGATTTCACCCTAGTGGTGCCACAGGCCCCCTTTGCCTCCAGCGTCACCCTCACCCTTGATCTTCTGACCACCGCGGCCAAGCTGGCGTGCCGGGTCGGGGTTGCACCGCCGCGTTGGCGGGTCTGCGCGGTGACGCCAGGAAGCATTCCGCTTGGCAACGGCCTGCACCTGCAGGTGGACACGTTGCCTGCGCGCTCCTCTGCGCATGAATGCTGGATCCTGCCGGGCCTGGACATCGACGATGCCTGCCAGCTCGACGCGCGCCTGCGCCAGCCGGACATTCCACCCTTGGTCGCTGCGCTGAGCCGCCACGCCAGAGCGGGCGGCACGATTGCAGGCTCCTGTTCGTCCGTGTTTCTGTTCAACGCAGCCGGATTGCTGGAGGGACGCTGCGTGACCACAACGTGGTGGTTGGCCTCTGCGCTGCGGCGCGTGGCGCCCACTACCCGTGTGGAGCCTGACCGGATGGTGTATGTCGATGGTCCGCTGGTCACTGCCGGCGCCGCGATGGCACACATGGACCTGGTGCTTTACGTGCTGCGCCAACGCTTCGGCGAGCAGCTTACTGCCATGCTGGGCCAGGCGCTGCTGGTCGAGCAGCGTCGCCTCCAATCGCTGTATATGTCGCCGGCGATGATGGCGACCGAGAATGGCCTGATAGCGCTGTTGACCCGCCACATTGCAGAGACGCTCCCGGAACCAGTCACCGTGGGCACGCTTGCAGCGCGGGCCAACATGTCCACACGCACCCTCAACCGCCAAGTGAACAAAGTACTCGGCTACGGGCCGCAGCAGCTGATCCAGTCGGTGCGCTTGAACCGGGCGCGGGTGCTGCTGGAAAGCGGCGGGCTTTCGGTGGAAGAGGTGACCGCGCAGGTGGGACTCGGCGATTCTGCGACGCTCAGGCGACTACTGCAGAGGCGATTGGGCCTGAACCCCACCCAGGTTCGAAAGTGAGAGCGCGCATCCCGAAGCGCCGGCTTGCGAGCGCCCAGATTCGCCGCATCATCCACGTGGCAACGGACCATCGCCCCATGCAGGCGGGCCCACAAGCGTGACGCACCACCGCCGGGCAGGCAGAAGAAGGCGTGGCGCCGTGCTGATCGCTTGCCGTGGGCCGAGGTTGACCGGCTGTGGGTGGGGATTGCGACCGGCGTGATCATCGACGCCTTGCGCCGCTAGGGATTCCAGCGCAGGGCGCCAGGTGTCGCGCCACCGCTCCGGGGCCTTGGCTTGCGGTCATGGAAACCGGGCGGGCCTGGGCGGCTTCCTGCTCAGGAACGGGTCGACTGCATGTAGTCCTGCAGCCGCCAGCAGTGTCTGGGAAACAGGCGGCCATTTCACCGGATACCGCAGCGCCAACCGCCACACTCGCCACTTCCCTGGTCCCATCGGCGCTCACAGAATCAACCGATGTTCGATCTTCAACGTCTCCGCGCTCGCCTATCAGCGATGGTGCTGACCGAAGGATGGCGCCGGCGCGCGGCATTGTGGAGCGGCGCGGTGGCCGTAGCACTGGTTGCCATCGTGTTCGCCAAGGCCAGCGATGCCGCCTTCCATGTCTTCCAGCGTGTCATTGCCCATTCCCCATGGTGGGCGTTGCTGCTCACGCCGGGCATCTTCGCGCTGCTGGCCTGGCTGACCGCCGGTGCGCTCAGGCCCACCCGTGGCAGCGGTATTCCGCAGGTCATCGCATCGCTGGAACAGCCCGACCCGGAATTCCGACGGGTCAACCTCTCGCCTGCGGTTTCGGTGGGCAAACTGCTGCTGACGTCGCTGTCGCTGCTCGGCGGCGCGTCGGTCGGCCGCGAAGGCCCCACCGTACATGTAGGGGCCAGCCTGATGTACCTGTTCGGGCGCTGGTTCGGGTTCAAGGATCCCCGTGAGCTGTCGCACTTCCTGCTGGCAGGTGGCGCGGCCGGCATCGCCGCGGCCTTCAATACGCCGCTGGCGGGCATCGTGTTCGCCATCGAAGAATTGAGCGGGCGCTTCGAGCACCGCTTCTCGGGCACGCTGCTCACGGCGGTCATCGTGGGCGGCGTGGTGTCCCTGGGCTTGCTGGGCAACTACACCTACTTCGGCCACGTCTCCGCGTTGCTGCCGTTGGGGCAGGCGTGGGGCGCCATCGTGCTGTGCGGCGTGGTCGCCGGCCTGCTGGGCGGACTGTTCGCCCGGGTCGTACTGCTGACCATGTCCGGTCATCCACGCTGGCTTGGCAGGCTCAAGGGGGACCATCCGGTGGCACTGGCCGCGGCCTGTGGATTGATCGTGGTGGTGCTGGCCCTGCTGTTCGGCGACGGTGCGTTCGGTACCGGCTACGAGCAGGCGCGCAGTCTGGTGCAGGGCCAGGCAGTCGTCGGTCACGAGTTCGGCCTGATGAAGCTGCTCGCCAACCTGGCGTCCTACGTGGCGGGCATCCCAGGCGGGCTGTTCTCACCCGCCTTGGCGGTGGGGGCAGGGTTGGGGCACAACCTGGCGGTGCTGATGCCGGCGGTGGACCCGAAGGCATTCGTGCTGCTGGGCATGTGCGCCTACCTCACAGGCGTGACCCAGGCGCCGCTGACCTCGGCAGTGATCTCGCTGGAGCTGACCGACAGCGGCGACCTGCTGCTGCCGATCCTGGCTACCGTGCTGATTGCCCGGGGCGTGTCCGGCATGGTCTGCCGGGTGCCGATCTACCGCGGCCTGGCCGAGCAGCTGCTGGCCAGCAGCGCCGTTCCAGGCGGACAGCAAGCCGCCTCCGCCACACGCTCTGCTGACTAGGCGCTCGCCTGCCGGAGGGTTTCCAGCCCGCGCCCTGATCAGAGCAGCAGCAACGCCCCGATCAGCGCGGGCGGCATCACCAGCGCGCCGACCCGCAGGAAGTCGAGCGTGCTGACATGCTCGCCTTCGCGGCGCAGCGCCACCAGCCACAGCATGGTGGCCAGCGAGCCGGTCACCGACAGGTTCGGGCCCAGGTCCACGCCGATCAGCAACGCCGCGCGCGTCTGCGCCGGCAGCTCGGCCATCTGCCCCAGCGAGCCGGCCGCCAGACCCACCGGCAGGTTGTTGGCCACGTTGCTGAGCAGCGCAGCTGCGGCACCGGCCAGCCAGCCGGCCTGATGCGGCGACGTCTGTGCCAGCGTCTGCAGCGCGCTGGCCGCAGATTGGATGACACCGGTCTGCGAGACCGCTTCAACCAGCACGAACAGGCCGGCCACCAGCGGCAACACGCCCCAGGACACGTGGCGCAACAGCGGCAACGGGCTGCGGCGCTGGCGGATCGCCACCACCGCTACGCTCAACGCGCCCGCACAGAAGGTGACCAGGCCCAGTGGGCCGTTCATTGCGGAGGTCACCAGCAGCACGGTGCCGGTGAACAGCACGCCCAGCGCGCTCAGGCGCCCACCCTGGGTAAGCGGGCGGTGCGCGGGCGCCGCTGCCAGCGGCTGTGCGATCTCTCGGCGGTGCACCCAGCGCAGCACCAGATAGGTGGCGCCGATCGCAGCCAGCGAAGGCAGCGCGAACTGCGCCAGCCACTGCAGCAGCGACGGCATGTGACTGCCGTACACCACCAGGTTGGCCGGGTTGGAAATGGGCAGCACGAAGCTCGCCGCATTGGCGATGAACGCGCAGACGAAGAGATAGGGCAGGGGATTGGCGCGGGCCGCCTTGCATGCTGCATAGACGGCCGGCGTCAGCACCACCGCCGTGGCGTCGTTGGACAGGAATACCGTCACCACCGTGCCGACCAGGAACACCAGATCGAACAGGCGCCGCCCCGAGCCGCCAGCATGCCGCACCGCATACAGCGCCAGCCAGTCGAACAGACCCTCGCGCCGCGCCAGCTCGGCCAGCACCATCATGCCGATCAGGAACAGATAGACATCCCGCCCTTCGGCAACCGCGTGCCAGGTCGTGCCGAGCGACACCGCCCCGAGCAGTGGAAGCAACGCGGCAGCGCCCAGCGCCCACACGTATTCCGGAATACGGAACGGCCGGAACAGCAGGCCGACGGTGGCAACCGCCACGGCCGCCCAGATGATGAGGGGAGAATGGGAAGCAAGCATTGAATAAATGGGGTCTCAGCTGCACCGGCGCATAGCCAACAGGAACGCGCCCGCTGCAATCACGGCAAGTGCGAGAAAGGCGGCATCATACCCTGCCGGCTGAACCACCAGCCCGGCAGGTACTCCCGGCCAGTGCCGGGTTGCGGAGTTATGCGTGTTGCGCCGTGATGATCGCGTCGCGCGCGGCGAGCCTGCAGATGCGAAACCCTGCAGTTACAGCACCAGCCGTCACTCTCCCGGCTTCCTCGGCGGCAGGCAGTCGTCACGCTGGTGCCAGGCCGGCAGCTCCAGCGCATGGCGCTTCAGCATGGCCTGAATGCAAGCGTGAGCATGCTCCCTTTCCACGTGCTCACATTGGTCCAGAATCTCTGCAGCCAGCGTTTCAAACTGCGGCCAGAACTGCGCCGGATGGCGCACCTGCGCCAACCAGTGCACCAGCATGTCGGCCAGCGCATCAAGCTGCACCTGTGTTTCGGGGCGAACGTTCATCCCGGGGCCGCACCCAGGTCGAGCGCAACACGGTAGTGATGGCCGTCGTCGCGGAGCAGGACACTGAGGTCCGGCTGCAACACGCCATCCACATGCAACGTTGGCTGGCCCTGCGCAGTGCGGGTCACCACGAACTCATAGAAGCTGCGGCCGAAGCGGTAGCTCAGTTCGAATGACGGCCAGTGATCGGGCAGGCACGGTGCAAGCGACAGGCGATCGCCTTCACGACGGATGCCGAGCAGGGATTCAACCAGCAGGCGATACATCCAGCCGGCCGAACCGGTGTACCACGTCCAGCCGCCGCGCCCCACATGCGGTGACACGGCGTATACATCGGCAGCCAACACATAGGGTTCGACGCGGTAGGTCTGCACCGCCTCCGGGTCCAGCGCGTGATTGAGGGGGTTGATCATGTCGGCCAGCTCCCAGGCACGCACCGCGTCTCCCTGCTGTGCGAATGCCATCGCCGCCCACACCGCCGCGTGGGTGTACTGGCCGCCATTCTCGCGCACGCCCGGTACGTAACCACGGATGTAACCAGGGTCCTCCGTGGTCTGGTCGAAGGGCGGATCAAGCAGCTGGATCAGCTTGGCGTCCTTTCGCACCAGATGCGTGTAGAGCGATTCCAGGGCTTGCTGGGCACGCTCGGGCGCGGCGACGCCTGACAGCACCGACCAGCTCTGGGAAATCGAATCGATGCGGCATTCCTGGTTCTGTGACGAGCCCAACACGGCGCCATTGTCGAACCAGGCGCGGCGATACCATGCCCCATCCCAGGCATGCTGTTCCAGGTTCTGGCGCAGGCTTTCGGCCTGCTGTAGGCACCACTGCGCACGGGCGGCATCGCCACGCGCATTGGCCAGCCCGATGAAGCGGTGCAGCGTGTCATGCAGGAAGAACCCGAGCCACACACTCTCACCGCGCTGCTGGTCGCCGACGCGGTTCATGCCGTCGTTCCAATCGCCGCTGCCCATCAACGGCAGACCGCGCTCGCCAAGAAGCCGGCAACCGCGCTCGAGGGCACGGACGCAGTGCGCATACAGCGTGTCGCGCTGTGTCGACGGTGTAGGCAGGTCGTAATACCCTTCCTCTTCCGCCGTCACCGCGCGCCCCTCGATGAAGCTGACCACTTCGTCCAGCACGCTGGCGTCGCCGGTGACCTCCAGATAGCGGCATGCGCCCTGGGGCAACCAGAGATAGTCGTCCGAGCAGCGGGTGCGCACGCCGCGACCTTGCGGCGGATGCCACCAGTGCATCACATCGCCATCGGTGAACTGGTGTGCAGCGCACAGCAGCAGGTGTTCGCGGGTCAGGTCGGGGCGAGCGTGCACCAGGGCGAGCGCGTCCTGCAGCTGGTCGCGGAAGCCGAACGCGCCGCCTGACTGATAGTAGCCACTGCGCGCCAGGTAGCGGCAGCCCAGGGTCTGGTAGACCAGCCAGCCATTGGCCAATGCGTCCAACGCAGGGTCCGGGGTGCGCACCTGCACCGTGGCCAGCACATTGCGCCAGTGGATGCGCACCGCGTCCAGCGCGTCGATGGCCTCCTGAGCGCCTTGGCGGCTTCGTGCCAACGCCAGCGTTTCCTCGCGGTCGCGCCCTGCGCCAAGGCGGAAGGTCGTTTCACTGCGGTCGCCCGGGGCCAGTTCCAGCGGCACCTGGATCGCTGCACAGGGATCCAGGCCCGCACCCACCCGTGCATCCAGACGCTCGCGCCGCAGCGCTGCCGGTGCGTGCAGGCTGCCGTTGCGGCCGATGAACTCCAAGCGATCACAGGTCCAGCCGCAGCCGTCGGCATCGGTGTCGAAGAAGGCCATCCGGCCGCCGAAATCGGTGCTGTAGGCGTTGCGCGCCAGCAGCGCCCCGGTCTGGTGGTCGCGTTCGGTGACCACGTGCATGCGCGACTTCGCGCGCAGGTCACCCATCACCCATTCGACGTAGCCGATGGCCGACAGCCGCCGTGTCCTGCCCGACAGGTTGTGCAAGCGCAGGACCGAGAACTTCAGCGGCGCGGTGACGTCGACGAAGACCCACAACTCGCTGGCGATGCCGTCCTCTACATGCTCATAGACGGTGTAGCCGAATCCATGGCGCGTACGGTAGGCCCCGGTGCCCCTGCGTGGCAGCGGCATCGGCGACCACACACGACCGGTATCCTCATCGCGCACGTAGAACGCCTCGCCGCCCGTGTCGGATACCGGATCATTGAGCCAGGGCGTCAAGCGGAATTCGTGTGCATTCTCGAACCACGTGTAACCCGGTGCGCTCTCGCTGACGACCGTGCCCAGGCGGGCGTTCGCGATCACATTGGCCCATGGCGCTGGCGTCGGCGCGCCTTCCCGCAGCACCACGACGTACTCGCGGCCGTCCTCGCTGAAGCTGCCGGTACCGTTGTCGAATTGGCCGGCGCCGCGGTAGGGAAGGAAGGGCCACGGGTCATCCACGTCCTCGTCGTGCTCCGCGCCTGGGGGCAAGCCGGCATCGGGGGCCGAATCGGCAATGATGGGCAGCCCCGGGGTCGGCTCCGACGTCAGTGCCAGTTCCTCCTGCACCGCCTGCGGTGTCAGCGGAGGGATCCGTCGCGGAGGCAGCGGTTGGCGGCCGACCTGAGCGGCCAGGGTGCCGTCCTCGTCGCTGATCACCGCCCGCGCCACCGCCTGCAACAGAATGCGGTCCTCGTGGGTCATGTTCTGCACCGGCCGCACGAAAATGCCGCCAGGACGGTCGAGCAGGCCGGTCTCCGAACTGGCGGCCACCATTCCCAGAATCTGGTCCTGCAGTTCCTGCCGATAGCCGGCCTTGCTGTCGTTCCAGATGACCAGGTCGGTGTTGAGCCCTTTCTGGCGCCAATAGGCGTGCGCCTGCACCAGTTGCCGGACCAGTTCCACGTTGTCCGCGTCGGTGACCTTGAGCAGCACGATCGGCAGGTCGCCCGAGATCGCATGACTCCACAGCCCGGATTGTCCGCGTTGGTTCTGCAGCAGGACGCCGGCGCCCGCGCGCAGCAGTGGACCGGCATACAGCACGTGGGCAGCCAGGCGCTCGTACAGTGCCGCCTCGGCCTGGCTGGCGTTGATCTGCCGGCGCACCACCTGGCTGTGCGTCCACGCCAGGTCGAAGACGCGGTCGGCCAGGCGTCGGTCACGGTATTTGTCCACCAGCACCTCGCAACCGGGGCGGTCGGCGCCGACGCCATACACCATGTCCAGCTGCACCGTCTGCTCGGGCTCAAGCACCACGCGGACGCGGATCGCCACGATCGGGTCGAGCACCGAACCGTCGGTGCCGGAAAGATCGGTATCGGTGGTCAATGCCTGTGGCGTCCGCGGTGTATTGCCACGGCCGAGGAAGCGCGCACGGTCGGTTTCGTAGGAGATCGACACCACCTCCGCGTCATGCACCGCGACCAGATGGAACATCCACGGTGGCACTTCGTCGTGCGAACGGGGCCGGCGCGTGCACAGCACGGCCTGCTTGGCCGCCAGGATCTCGCTCTGCACGAACAGGTTGCTGAAGGCCGGATGCGCATCGTCGGCCGCCGCAGGTGCCAGCACCACTTCGGCATAGGTGGTGATCTCCACCGTACGCGGGCGACGGCTGCGGTTGGTCAGGCGCAGGCGCCTGAGCTCGATGTCGTCCTCAGCGGAGATGGCGACCTGCAGATGGCTCTCGCAGCCGCGGCGCGTACCACGGAATTCCGCCTTGGCGTCAGAGAAAATCGCCTCGTAATTGTCCACCGCCACGCAGGTGGGCTGGTAGGCGGCAGACCAGAACTCGCCGCTGTCCACATCGCGCAGATAGCAGAACGACCCCCAGGCATCGGTGGTGCCATCCTCGCGCCAGCGGGTGAGTGACAGGTCGCCGTGACGACTGTAGCCGCCGCCGGCATGGGTCAGCATGCCGTGGTAGCGTCCGTTGGACAGCAGCTGTACCTCCGGGCGCGGGCCACCCGGGTCCCGCAGCACGCGCAGGGACGTCTCGTCTTCGGCCATGGCCGAGTGCTCGCCCAGCGCTTCCACCTCATGTGGATGGAAGACGCCGATGCGCGGGATGCGTTCCTGCAGCAACAGCAAGGTGGCCTGGAACTCGACATCGGCAAGGAAGCGGCGCTGCATCGGCTGGTCGCGCAACAGGTAATCCAGCGACAGCAGGCCCATGCCCTGGTGGTGGGCCATGAACGAACGCAACAGCACGTGATCCTGCCCCGGCGGCAGCCGGGCAGGGGTGTAGTCGATCGCCTCGTACATGCCAAAGCGCCCGGAGAAGCCCAATCCCTCCAGCACCTGCAGGTTCTGGCACGCCGCTTCCGGCGCCACCATCAGCGCCATCATGCTGGCATAGGGCGCGATGACCCGATCCTGGCCCAGGCCGCGCTTCAGCCCCAACCCCGGCACGCCAAACGCCCGATACTGGTAGTTCAGGCGGGCATCGACAGCGTTGTAGCCGGACTCGGACACGCCCCACGGCAGGTTCAGGGTACGGCCGTAGACGATCTGCGCCTCGACCGCATGCCGTGTGGTCTGGTCCAGCAGCGTGTCCGGATAGCTGGGCATCACCAGCTGCGGCATGAGGTACTCGAACATCGAGCCACTCCATGACAACAGCGTCGGCGTGCCGTTGACCTCGGTGAGCATCCGGCCGAGCGCGAACCAGCTCTCCTGCGCCAACTGTCCCTGGGCGATGGCGACGAAGGCGCACAGCCGTGCTTCGGAGGCCAACAGGTCGTAGAAGCTGTTGTCGAGGCGGTGGTCGTCGACGTTGTAGCCGATCGAGAGCAGGTTGCGGGTGCGGTAGAACAGGAACCCGTATTCCATCAGCGAGAACTGCCCGGCGCGGTGCGCCAAGGCCTGCAACTGCTGGATGCGCGCGCGTGCATCCGCACCGACCTTACCCGGCAGCGCGGCCAGCTGGCGCAGGGTTGGCACCGCTGCCTCGGCGTCCGCGCCGGCATCGGCAGGGAGGTCGGCCAGCGTCGCGTGGGCGGCATGGCATTCGGCGGCGAACAGGGCCGGCCAGTGCAGCTCGCCTTCCTCTGGCGATTCCGCTGCCGGCCACTGCACCAGCACAGCGTCGGCCAGGTCGACCAGCTCCTGCAGACGGGCGAGGATCTGCGCGGTTCCGGCGGGGCGATCGACACGCGCTGACGCCAGGCGCTGGCGCAGGTGGTTGACCGCCTCGACCAGCGCTGCATCGTCGCGGCGCTGGCGCTGCCGTTCCTCTTCCAGCACGCCCAGCGTATCGGCCAGGCCATCGAAGGTGTGCGGTGCCAGCACCGGCGCATCCACCAGCGCGAGCAGCCCCTGCCGCAGCGTCAGCAGATGGCCGGCCAGGTTGCCGCTGTCCACGGTGGAGACATAGCGCGGCGGCAGCGGCTCCAGGGTTTCGGTGTCGTACCAGTTCAGGAAGTGACCGCGATGGCGCGGCAGCTGGTCCAGCGTGTCGAAGGTGAGGGCTGTACGTTCAGCGACCGCACCCAGCTGCAGATAGCCGAAATCCCACGCCGACAGATTGGCCAGCAGGGACAGGCCGATGTTGGTTGGCGAGGTGCGCCGCGCCACCACCAGCGACGGATGCTCCTGAATGTTGTCCGGTGGCAACCAATGGTCCTGCTCGCGTACCCAGGCCTGGAAGAAGGACCAAGTACGCCGCGCCAGCCGGCCAAGGAATGCGCGCTGCGTAACGGAAAGCTCGGCCACGCTCGCGGCCGGTGGCCGGCCCAGCCACGCCATCAACGCCGGTGCGAAGGTCCACGCCAACAGCAAGGGCAGGGCAAGCGGCAATGCCTGTGGACGCGCGACGGCCACCACGGCCACCAGCGCGAGCGCCAGCAGCGAGGCAGGCGCCATCACCCGCCATTCCGCGCCGCGGTCGCTGCCCAGGCGGCGCTCAACTTCGCTGGAGGGGTTCCATTGCAGCAGGTGGCGGCGTGTGACGGCCATGCGCCAGAGCGTGCGCAGCACCGCGTCACTGGCCAGCAACGCTTCGAAGGGCAGACACGCAACCTGGGTCGACGCGCGCAGCAATGACTGCAACGTACCGCGCCCGACCTTGATGTAATGCGCCTCCAGCGGCGTGTCGTCCGGAACGCTCAGGGCATCGCGCAGCATGCCTATCAGCGGCGGCGCGTACCACAGTGCCAGCACCCACGCCGTCCATGCAGCAGGGTTTGCGGCATACAGCCAGCCCACCACCAGCAAGGCCAGGGCAGCGATCGGCACCAGGCTGCGGCGCAGGTTGTCCAGCAATTTGCCGCGCGACAGCAGACTGAGCCGGTTGCGCTCCCATCCCGGGCCCGGACGCGGCGTCCACGGCATCAACCACGGCAACAGCTGCCAGTCACCGCGGATCCAGCGTGCACGGCGCTTGGCGTCGGCGGCGTAGCGCTCGGGGTAGTCCTCGTACAGGCGTACATCGCTGACCAGACCCGCGCGTGCATAGCAGCCTTCCAGCAGGTCGTGGCTGAGGATGCGGTTCTCGGGCAGGCGACCCTCGAGCGCATGCTCGAAGGCCTCGACGTCATAGATGCCCTTGCCGACGAACGAGCCCTCGTCGAACAGGTCCTGGTAGACGTCCGAGACCATGCGCGTGTACGGATCGATGCCAGGTTCGCTGCCGAACATCCGGGCAAAACGCGAAGTGCGGCGCCGCCCCAGGCTGGTGCCTACACTGGGCTGCAGGATGCCGTAGCCCTCCACCACCCGTTGCAGCGTGGGATCGAAGCGCGGGCGGTTGAGCGGATGCGCCAAGGTGGCGACGAACGCGCGTGCCGCATCGCGCGGAAGTTGTGTGTCCGAATCCAGCGTGATCACGTAGCGGACGCCGATCAGCGCAGCTGCGTCACCCACGATGCGCATGAACGCGGCCGCATCGCCCAGGCGGAGCAGGGCATTGAGCGCGGCCAGCTTGCCGCGCTTGCGCTCGTGTCCCATCCACACGCCTTCGCCCGGGTTCCATTGCCTGGGGCGGTGCAGCAGGTAGAAGCGGTCGCCGCGCTCGGGCGCGTAACGCCTGTTCAACTCCTCGATCCGTGCCGTGGCGTGCGCAAGCAGGGGGGCGTCCGTCGCCGCCGTGGCCTCCGCCGCGTCGAGAAAGTCCGTCAGCAGCACGAAGCGCAGTTGAGGATCGCGGTTGGCCAGGAACCGGACTTCCAGCGCCTCGACCAGCACATCGATCCCGTCGACGCTGGACAGCATCGAGGGGACCGCGACCACGGTGGCGCAGGCGGCAGGGATGCCCTCGCTGAAATCCAGCTTGGGCAGCGGCCTGGGGGCGACCAGAACCGTCGCGGTCCAGTTCACCAGCACGATGCCCAGCTCACTGAACACCAGCAGCCCCAGCAGCGCGGCCAGCCAGAGGGGCACCGCGCCACTGCCGGTTGCCAGCAGGCCAGCGGTGGCCAGCACCGCCAGCAGGACAATGGGCAGCAGGTACAGCGCAAGCGGCACGCGATGTGCCAGTCGCCGTGCCTTGCGGTGGCGCGGTGCTGCCTCGGCCACTGCTTCAACGGTGGCGTTCACGCCTTCGCCAACCAGCCAGTAGCCCACGTGCGTGCGCGGTCCCTCCGGCGGTGCAGCCGCCCTTGCCAGGTCCAGCGCGATGGTGGCGACGCGCTCCTCTGCCATGCGGCTGCCGCGGGCGATCTTCTCCACCACGTGGCGATACGCGTCGCGGGTGGCGAAATCCATCTGCGCATAGACGGCCATCGGGTCTTCGCGCAGCCGCTGCTCCACCACACTCATGTCTTCAACAAAGGTGCGCCAATCCATGGTGGACAGAAAGCGCAGGCTGCCAATGCTGTTGCCGATGGATACCTGGTCGGCCGCCTGCTGCTGCCCCTCGGCGGCGACCAGTTCGTCAATGCGCTGCCCAGCCGCTGCCGCCCACTGTTCCAGCCAGGCCACGGGCATGGCCCACGCACCGCCGCGGCCATGCAGCGACCGCGTCAGCTCGGCGATGAACGCGCCGGTCAAGGGCGGCGCGGACCGCGCCATGTCCGCAACCACCAGGACCACATCGGTCGGGGTCTCGGAAGCGGCTTGATTGAGGTTGTCCGCCCATTGTGAAGCCAGGCGACGGTCAGTCCCATCGCGCATCACCCGTGCGGCCATGCGCCGCAGGTTCTCCAGCAGGGCCAGGCGCAACATGATGGGGACCGCCCACAGCTCGCCCAGGCTCAGCGGCGCAAGCGACTGGTACGAGGCGATGAAACGGCCCAGCGTATCGGCGTCAATGCGGCCGTCACCGTGCGCAATGGCCTGCATCGACAGTTCATACACCCGCGGCAACCCGGCAGAGGGGCCCGAGACAAGCGACGGCAGCTGCCGGCTGTAGCCGCGCGGCAGGTGGCGTCGCGCGGTCTGGATCTGTTCTTCGATGAGGTAGTAATTGTCGAGCAGCCATTCCCCCGCCGGGGTTACTGGCCGCTGTTCCCGCACCACGCTGCTCAGCAGCGTATTGGCGTCTTCCAGCACACGCTCGTTGGCCTGCAGGCGTTCGAGCAAGCGCTCCGGGCCGGGGCGCATCCGCACGCGATGCTGGCGCGCAAGCGCGCGGCCGTACACCTCCATCTGTTCAACGCTGTACAGCGCGGCACGCAGTGGACCCTCGGTGGCCTCGATGGCCGGCACCGAGGCCTGGTGCTCACGCCAGCGCCAACGCACGCGACGACGCAGGCGCAGCCAGCGGCCAAATAGACGACGAAGGTGGGGCATGGGTTACCGAGGGGGGGGGAGGGTGCGTTCTGCATGGTTGCATTGCAGGTGCCGTGGTAGCCGTGAAGGCCGGGCTGTCGGCCCGTGATGCCGGAGTTGAGCCCCCAGGACGGAACTCCCTCGCCACATTCACCCCGCAGCAGCGAAAATGCATCACCGGGCGCGCTCTGATGCGCGTCGCTCACTGCCCGCAGGATCGCGAAGATGTCCAACACCCCCTTTGGCGAGTCGTCATGCGCTGCCGCCGCCAGCGGTTGCGTCGAGGTACGCGGCGCGCGCGAGCACAACCTCAAGAATGTCGATGTCTCCATTCCGCGCAATGCACTGGTGGTGTTCTCCGGCGTGTCGGGCTCCGGCAAGTCATCGTTGGCCTTCGGCACCGTCTTCGCCGAGGCGCAGCGGCGCTACTTCGAGTCGGTTGCGCCGTATGCACGACGCCTGATCGACCAGGCGGGCGTGCCCGATGTGGATGCCATCGATGGGCTGCCACCGGCAGTGGCCCTGCAGCAACAGCGTGGCGCCAGCAATGCACGTTCGTCTGTGGGCAGTGTCACCACGCTGTCCAGCCTGGTGCGCATGATGTATTCGCGTGCAGGGGCATACCCGGCCAATCAGCCCATGCTGTACGCCGAGGACTTCTCACCCAACACGCCGCAGGGCGCCTGCAGCACCTGCCATGGCCTGGGGCATGTCTACGAGGTGACCGAAGCGCTGATGGTTCCGGATCCGTCGCTGACCATCCGTGAACGCGCCATCGCCTCCTGGCCGCCGGCATGGCATGGCCAGAACCTGCGCGACATCCTGGTCACGCTCGGCTACGACATCGACATACCGTGGAAGAAGCTGCCGAAGAAGGACAGGGAGTGGATCCTGTTCACCGAGGAAACGCCCAGCGTGCCGGTCTATGCCGGCTTCACACCCGCCGAGACCCGTGCCGCGCTCAAGCGGAAACTTGAGCCCAGCTACATGGGCACCTACACCGGCGCCCGCCGCTACGTACTGCACACGTTTGCCAATACCCAGAGCGCGCTGATGAGGAAGCGGGTCTCCCGCTACATGGAAGGCAAGCTGTGCCCGGCCTGTCACGGAAAGCGCCTGAAGCCGGAGGCACTTTCGGTCACCTTCGCCGGTGTGGATATCGGTGAATTCATGCGACTGCCGCTGGATCAACTGGCGGACCTGCTGGAGCCCATCGCGCAGGGCGATTTCAGCGCGCATGGCCGGGGTGAACGCACCAGCAAAAGCGCCACCCGCCGCGACCGCACCACGCGGGCAGCGAGTGGTCGTGCTGTCCATGCTTCGGCCCCCGACGTACGGCTGACCTCGGCACTGTCGGAGGAGAAACGTCTGGCTGCACAGCGGCTCGCAGGCGGTGTCATGGCGCGTGTACACCAGCTGCGAGGCCTGGGCCTGGGGTATCTCTCGCTGGATCGCGCCACGCCAACGCTATCGGCCGGCGAACTGCAGCGCCTGCGGCTGGCCACGCAGCTCAGCTCATTGCTGTTTGGTGTGCTGTACGTGCTTGACGAGCCCTCGGCCGGTCTGCATCCCGCCGACAGCCAAGCGCTGTACGACGCGCTGGACCGACTGCGCGACGGCGGGAACTCGGTGTTTGTTGTCGAACATGATCTGGAGCTGATGCGCCGCGCGCAATGGCTGGTGGATGTAGGCCCTGAGGCGGGCGAGCATGGCGGGCGCGTGCTCTACAGCGGCGAGCCGGATGGCCTGCGGCACGTACAGGATTCACGCACGGCCCTGTATCTGTTCGAGCAGGTACCTGCGCCTGCCAGCCGGCAACGCAGCGCTGGGGGCTGGCTGGAACTGAAGGGCATCCACCGCCACAACCTGCAGGGTGTGGATGCGCAGCTGCCGCTGGGGCTGCTGACCGCAGTGACCGGCATTTCGGGCTCCGGAAAGTCCAGCCTGATGGCGCAGGCGCTGCCTGAGCTGATGCTGCTGCATCTTGGGCATGAGCCCGCGGATGATGGCGCGGAGGCCTCGCCGACGGACGGGCCGACCGTGATCGAAACCACGCGAGGCCAGTTGGCAGGTGATGTCGACGCAATCCAGCGGGTAGTGCAGGTGGACCAGAAGCCCATCGGCCGCACGCCACGCTCCAACCTGGCCACCTATACCGGGCTGTTCGACCACGTGCGCAAGCTGTTCGCCGCGACGCCCGCCGCGCGCCGCCGGCGTTTCGACGCGGGCCGCTTCTCGTTCAACGTTGCCAAGGGCCGATGCGAGACCTGCGAGGGCGAAGGCTTCGTTAGCGTCGAACTGCTGTTCATGCCCAGCGTCTATGCACCGTGCCCCACCTGCCACGGCGCCCGCTACAACGAAGCCACGCTGGCCGTGCTGTGGAATGACCGCAACATCGCCGAGGTCCTGCAGATGACGGTGGAGCAGGCGCATGCGTTCTTCATCGAGGAGGATGCCATTGCCCGCCCGCTGCAGTTGCTGCAGGAAATCGGTTTGGGCTACCTGAGGCTGGGCCAGCCGGCCACGGAACTGTCAGGCGGTGAAGCACAGCGCATCAAGCTGGCGACCGAACTGCAGCGCAGCCAGCGTGGGCGCACGCTTTACGTATTGGACGAACCCACCACCGGCCTGCATGCGTCGGATGTGGACAGGCTGCTGGTCCAACTGCAGCGGCTGGTCGACGCGGGGAATACGGTGGTGATGATCGAGCACGACATGCGTGCTGTCGCGCAGGCAGATTGGGTAATCGACCTCGGGCCTGGCGCGGGCAGTGCGGGTGGCACCATTGTGGCGAAGGGAACGCCGCAACAGGTGGCCCGCGCCAAAGGAAGCCGGACGGCGCCGTTCCTTGCGCGCGAGCTGGCGTAGCGTGGCTGAGCCGATGTCTTCGGTGCGTCTTTTACTTGCAAGCGAAGATGACGCTTTTGCTTGAGAGCGCCTACACGCACTTGAGATGACCGAAACCTCTCACGCATTGAAGCCAAGGGGCCCCGCCGGCACGTGACACTCAAGTTTCAACAAGCAGATTGGGTCTGTTGACGGGGCTAGCCGTATCCAGCCCCGCTTCCACTTGACAGGGCTATTCACTGGCTCCAAGCTCCGCGCGGGGTTGCGCACAATGGAAGCTGCGCAGGGGATGTTATGCCACAGGGAGACGCGGCACCTTCGGTGCCGGGGGAAGTGCATGTGCAGGATCAGCAGGATCTCGCGCTGCGCGGTTTGGTACTGCTTGCTCAATTCCACGGTATTGCGGCTGACGCAAGTCAGCTGGCGCACGACGCTGGGCTGGGCAATACCCCCACGGACGAGACAACATTGGTATTGGCGGCCCGCAAGCTGGGCTTCAAGGCGCGGATGGTGTCGACGCCACCTGCGCGCCTCGCGTTGGCCAACCTGCCTGCACTGGCGCTCGGTGAGGATGGTGATGCGTTCATCATCGCCCGCATCAATGGCGATCAGGTGCTGATCCACGACTTGGCCCAGAAGCGCCCGCAGAGTATCGACATGGCGACGCTCCAGCAACGCTATCGTGGGCGATTGCTGCAGGTGGCGTCGCGGGCTTCGGTTCTCGGCGAACTGGCCCGGTTTGATTTCAGCTGGTTCATCCCAGCGGTGGTCAAGTATCGGAAGATGCTGCTGGAGGTCTTCGCGGTTTCGTTCTTCATCCAGTTGTTCGCACTGGTCACACCCCTGTTCTATCAGGTGGTGATGGACAAGGTGCTGGTGCATCGAGGCCTGACTACACTGGATGTGATTGCCATCGGCCTGGTGTCCATCGCCGTCTTCGACATCGTGCTCGGTGGACTGCGTACCTACGTATTCGCCCACACCACCAGCAAGATCGACGTAGAGCTCGGCGCCCGCCTCTTCCGGCATGTGCTGGCATTGCCGCTGGCGTATTTCGAATCCCGCCGCGTGGGCGACACCATCGCACGCGTGCGCGAGCTGGAAAACATCCGGAACTTCCTGACCGGACAGGCATTGACCTCGGTACTGGACCTGCTTTTCACCGTGGTCTTCCTGGCAGTGATGTTCCACTACAGTGGCTGGCTGACTCTGATCGTCGTGATCTCGTTACCGCTGTATGCGCTCATTTCGGCGGGCATCACACCGGTACTGCGCAAACGGCTGGATGAGAAGTTCGCACGAGGCGCTGACAACCAGTCCTTCCTGGTCGAAACGATCAGCGGTATCGGCACAGTGAAGGCCAATGCAGTCGATCCACGCGTCACGCGCACTTGGGACAACCAGCTCGCCGGGTACGTGAATGCCGGCTTTGGAGTCACCAAGATCGCCACCGTCGGCCAGCAGAGCGTGCAGTTGGTGCAGAAGCTGGTCAGCGTGGCCATCCTGTTCTGGGGCGCGAAGCTGGTGATCGATGGCAAGCTGTCACTGGGGCAACTGATCGCCTTCAATATGCTGTCCGGGCAGGTGGCCGCCCCAATCATCCGCCTTGCGCAGCTGTGGCAGGACTTCCAGCAGGTGGGCATCTCGGTCCAGCGACTGGGTGACATCCTCAATACCCGCACCGAGCTCCCAGGCAGCCGGATGGCATTGCCTCCCATCCGTGGTGATGTCACTTTCGAGCAGGTTGGATTCCGCTACCGCCCAGATACCCCCGAGATCCTTGCAGGCATCGACCTGCATATTCCCGCCGGGCAGGTGATCGGCATCGTTGGGCGCTCAGGATCCGGCAAGAGTACGTTGACCAAGCTGGTCCAGCGCCTGTACACGCCTGAGCGAGGGCGGGTCCTGGTGGACGGGCACGATCTGGCCCTGGCCGATCCAGCCTGGTTGCGGAGGCAGCTGGGCGTCGTGCTGCAGGAGAACTTCCTGTTCAACCGCAGCGTGCGCGAGAACATCGCACTGAGCGATCCAGGCATGCCGCTCGAGCGAGTGATCAAGGCGGCAACCCTGGCCGGCGCCCACGAGTTCATTTCGGCGCTGCCTGAAGGGTACGACACCAAGGTAGGTGAGCAAGGCGCAGGCCTTTCAGGCGGCCAGCGACAGCGCGTGGCGATTGCCCGTGCACTGATCACCGACCCACGCATTCTGATCCTGGACGAGGCCACCAGTGCACTGGATTACGAGTCGGAGCACGCGGTGATGTCCAACATGCGCGAGATCTGCAGGGGTCGTACCGTCATCATCATCGCGCACCGCCTGTCCACTGTGCGCAGGGCCAACCGGATCGTGGTCGTGGATCGCGGCCGCATCGTCGAGAGCGGAACGCACGATGAGCTGCTGACGCAGTCAGGCGGGCACTACGCTCAGCTGCATCGCCTGCAACAGGGTGCGGCATGAAGCACATCCGTGACGGAGTGCGTGTCTTCGCAGCGCGCTACCTGGCAGTGTTCCGTAGCGCTTGGCGTGTCCGGCACGATATGGATCCGCCTTCGCGCGAGGCCGAAGAGCGCGCCTTCCTGCCCGCGCACCTGGAACTGATTGAAACACCTGCGTCGCCCACCGCGCGGTGGACCATGCGCATCATCATCGCGTTGTTCTGCGTGGCGCTGCTCTGGGCTACCCTCGGCAAGCTCGATATCGTCGCAGTGGCGCCCGGCAGGACCGTCGTGGACTCGCGGACCAAGGTGGTGCAGCCCGCGGAAACCGGCGTGGTGCGGCGGATCCTGGTACGTGACGGCCAGACGGTGAAAGCAGGGCAGGTGCTGATCGAGCTCGATGCCACTGCCACTGCGGCCGACGTTGCCAAAGCGGACGATGCATTGCTGAACGCGCGCATGTCCGCTCTGCGCCTGCGCGCCCTCACCGAGGCTCTGGAGGACGGCGCGGCTCCCGTGTTCCGTGTCGACAACGACCTCCCTGCCGACCGTGTGCAGGCCGAGCAGGCGCTGGCGCGCAGCCAGTACGAGGCACTGCAGGCCAAGCGCCACAATCTGCAGGCATTGATCGCACAGCGGCGCGCGGAACTGGAAACCACCCAGGCCTCGGTGAAACCGTTGGAGGAGTCTGCACGCATCTCTCGGCTGCGCGCAGACGACTACCGCAGCTTGTTGCAAGGCAACTACGTGGGTCGCCACGACTATCTGCTGCGCGAGCAGGAACGCATCGCAGGCGAGCGTGACCTTGCCGCACAGCGCAATCGCGTGCAGGAGATCCGGTCGGCCCAGCGGGCAGCTGAAGAAGAGTTGAGGGTGTTGGTGGCCGACTTTCGGCAACAAGCCCTGGACGGGCTGCGCGCGGCACAGGAACAGATCGGGCAGATGACTCCGGAAGTATCGCGGACGGAACAGCGCGACCGCCAGATGACCCTGCGCGCCCCGGTCGATGGCACCGTGCAGCAACTGGTCGTGCACACGGTGGGCGGCGTAGTTACTCCGGCGCAACCGCTGTTGGCTGTGGTCCCCAGCGAGGAAGCGCTGGAGGTTGAAGCCAGCATCCTCAACAAGGACATCGGCTTTGTGCGCACCGGCCAGGCGGTAACCGTGAAGGTGGAGAGCTTCCCGTACACCCGCTACGGCTACCTCACAGGAAAAGTAGTGAGCGTCTCCCACGATGCGATGCAGGACGAGAATCTGGGCCTGATATTCCCGGTTCGGGTGAAACTGGACAAGGCCACCCTGCAGATCGACGGTGTCAGCGTGCGCATGACGGCGGGCATGAGCCTGAGTGCCGAGATCAAGACCGGGAAACGGCGGGTCATCGATTACCTGCTGAGTCCATTGCGCCAGCATGCCGGCGAGTCGCTGCGCGAGCGTTGATCCACGCCTGGCGCCTGCGGCGGGCGTCCATACCACTCTACAAATGAGGTCATTCGTGCGAATTCTGCGCTTGCTCCTGCTTCCGCTGCTGGCAGTCCTGTCCGCGTGCCAGGATCCGCCACCCCAGCGCCCAGTACATGTGATGCTTCGACCCTACCTGCTGCGGCCCGGCGTTGACCCGGCTGGCGCCAACGCCGTGGTGGTCTACCTGAACCGCGACAACGGCCGCGTAAAGGAAGGACCGGGCAGAGCAGCAGGGACGCCATGGACAACCCTCCGCCTGCTTGTGGGCGTCGGTGCCACGCTGCCTTCGTCAATGTCACTTCGAGGCGATGAGCGCGTCACTGATGAAGGCGGTGGATTCGAGCGACTGGAACGCGACAGCGGGTCCCGGGTGCACAGCGTGCTTCGCTTCATAGGTCCCTGCGGACACGAGGTGCTTGCCACCGCATGGTCGAACGACTCACCGAGCAGGGGTATCTACCGTGCAGAAATGCAGATGGATGGATTGTACCTGCAGTACTCATATGGCGCGGAGAGCCACGCCGACCATCTGCGCTTCGCGGCTTGGGCATATGCCTGGTACAAGGGTCGGCCTTGCTCGCAGCCGCTACAGGATTTCGAGAGGGGCCCGCGCACGGGAACGCGCATCGCGCCCGGCGGGCATGCCCCCTGATGCATTTGCAGTGCACTTCGTAACGGTCTTGCTTACCCCTCAACCTTCACCATGCCGCATCAAGGAAGAACATGTCCGGTATTCTCAATCTCGATTCGTCCCAGCGCACAACGCTTCAGAACTACAGCAACTCAGGCCAGCATGCCGAGGCCTATCGCTATCTCAGAGATCTGGCCGCAGCCCAGGCCCGCACCTCGGACGCTGCCACGGCTACCGAGCTCAACAAGATGTCCAACTGGTTCGATGCCGCTGGCAAGATCAATGCGAATGACGGCAGCCTGGTAAGCGACCTGGTCCGTGGTGCCACGATGTGGCAGGGCACGATCAATGGACTCAACGCCAATGAGGCATGGTTCCAGCAGGGCTCCGATCACCTTGCCAACACAGTGGTGAACGACGTACTGGGCGGCAATGTGCAATCGCTGGGTGACATCATTGGCAAGGATGTGATGACCGCCGTGCAGGATATGCAGCTCGGTGAGGCTGACCGATGGGCGGGCACGCTGGGTGACCAGTTCGATCCGCCGCTGGGGCTGGGGGAGGACTTCGTCCAGGTGCAGAGCGAGGACGGTACGGTGACCGGCTACGTGCAGGATCTTGCCGCCGCCATCCTGTCGAACATCAACGGCGTGCTGCGCGCGGCCGGCCTGGAAGCGCCGCTGAGCGAGGCGATGGGCTGGGCCATGGACCATGGGTTCGGTCGGTTCCTTGACCTGCTCGGCGAGGGAATGGGCTGGGCCATGGACAATGGCCTGGGCCGCTTCATTGATCGGTTCGAGGACCTCGCGCGGCGCATCCGCGGCGACAACACCTACCGCATCGAGCGTTACGATCCACTGGCACTGGATCTGGATGGAGACGGCCAAGTGCGCACGGTGGCCGAACGAGGCTGGGCCGGCACCCTCTTCGACCACGATGGCGATGGTATCCGCACCGCCAGCGGCTGGGTGGATGCTCGCGATGGTCTGCTGGTTCGTGACCTGGATGGCAACGGTCGAATCGATTCGGGTCGCGAACTGTTCGGCGACCAGACACGTCTGGCCAACGGGCAGCGAGCCGCTGATGGCTTCCAGGCACTGGCGGCATTGGATGACAACGCCGACGGCCGGATCGATGTGAACGATGCGTCCTTCGCGTCGCTGTCGGTGTGGCGCGACGCCAATGGCAACGGCATCACCGATGCAGGGGAGCTGCTGACCCTGCAGGAGCTGGGCATCACCTTCCTCGGTACCACCATGGGCGGCGCCAGCGGCGACGTGGAGGGGGGGGCACTCCTGGGCTCTTCAACATTTGGCCGGCGCGATGCGAATGGTGCGGAACAGACGCATCTGCTTCAGGATTTCAACTTCGACAACGACAGCCTGCGCTCGGACTATGCCGAGGATGTTGCGGTACCGGAGGCCATCCGCGGGCTGGTCAACAGCCGCGGCATCGGCAACCTGCGCTCTCTGCACCAGGCCGCCGCACTGTCTCCCGCATTGCAGGCCCTGCTGGTCAGCTTCTCTGCGGGAGAGACCCGCCAGGTACAGCGTGACCTGCTTGATGATCTGATCCTGGAATGGGCGCGTACCAGTCCCTACTTCTCTTCGCAGGCCATCCGCGTCAACAGCGGCGGTGGCGTGGAGGACCCCAACTCCACCAACGTGGTGCGGCTGCGCCCCAATGAAGTGCTGGTATGGCCTGAACCAACCTGGCTGGATGAGGTGCAGACCATGAAGATGCGCGTGGTCGAAGCGATCATGGGCTACGCGCCGATTACCGATGTCTGGTGGGGAACGCAGACCGTGCAGCAGTATGTACAGGTCTACGATGCGATCTTTGAAGCCTTCTACGCAACGCTCAGCAGCAAGTCGCGCCTGAAGGGCTACACCGACCTGATCCAGCCCACCTGGGATGTGCAGGCGGGCCAGGTCAGCTTTGCCTTTGCGCCACTTGAAGCGAAGCTCAACACGCGCTTCGCCAACAGCCAGGCCGATGCCATCATCGACCTGGCCGAGCTGCTGCGGGCGCAGGGGCGCTTCCTGTTGGGCAACGGATGGTCCGCAGGCGAGACCATGCTGCGCACCTGGCTTCTGCAGGCGGAGGCCCAGCCTGACCTTGGTGCGGCACTGGCCGCCGCAGGCCTGCTGCTGAGCAGCGTAGCGACGGACGGCTCGGTGGCAGGCAACCTGGGCAGCAATGATGGAATCCTTGTTGGACGCGACCAGGCCTCCGATGTGCGCGAGCAGCTGCGCGGCGGCGCAGGTGATGACCTCATCCTCGGCGGTGCCGGCGACGATCTGTTGGACGGCGGCCAGGGCAGCGACACCCTGTACGGCGGTGCAGGCAACGACACCCTGTCCGGCAGCGCCGGTGCCGACCTGTTGTCCGGAGGCGAAGGTGAAGACAATCTGGATGGCGGGGAGGGCGATGATCTGCTGTACGGCGACGCAGGCAACGACAGCCTGAGCGGCAGTGCCGGTGCGGATCGCCTGGAAGGCGGGCTGGGCACGGATGCACTCTACGGCGGTGCTGGCAACGATGTTCTGGACGGCGGCGCGGGGGATGACTATCTGCAGGGCGGCGAAGGCAGTGACCGCTATCTGTTCGGGCGTGGCAGCGGTCATGACCGCATCAACAACTACGATTCCTCCGGCGGCCGCATCGACACGCTCGAGATCGGCGCGGGCATCCTGCCTTCAGACCTGAAGGTATGGCGCAGTGGCGACTATCTGTGCATCCAGATCATCAGTACCGGCGACCGCGTCGATATCCAGGACTACTTCCGCGCGGATGGCCAGAGTGACTATCGCCTGGATCGCATCCGTTTCTCCAACGGGGTGCAGTGGAGCATTGCCGACGTCAAGGCGCTGGTCCTGATCCCGGTGCCGGGCGTGGATGATCTCTATGGCTACGACAGCGACGACATCATCCATGGCGGGGACGGCAACGAGTGGCTCAGTGGCCGCGGCGGCAACGACACCCTGACCGGTGGTGGTGGCGCGGACACGTTGAACGGCGACGATGGCAATGACCAGCTTGACGGTGGAGAGGGCGACGACCGCCTCAATGGTGGTGACGGCCAGGACCTGCTGGTGGGCGGCAGCGGCAACGACACACTGGATGGAGGGGCCGGCGATGACCAGCTGTGGGGCGGCGTCGGCAACGATCAGCTGCGTGGTGGCCACGGCAATGACGTGTACGCGTTCGCCGCTGGATTCGGCCAGGATGTGATCGACAATCATGATGACAGTGCTGGACGCCTTGACGCGATTTCGTTCGCAGCGGACATAGCGCCGGCGAACATCATTGCCAGCCGCGTCGGCGACGACCTGCTGCTGGTGCGTGCAGGCAGCACCGATCGCCTGACGGTATCGCGTTACTTCCAGAACGACGGCAATGGACCCTCGCGTGTGGATGAGATCCGCTTTGCCGATGGCACCGTATGGACCGTTGCAGCCGTGCGCCAGCGGGTGCAGGTGGCCACTGCCGGCGATGACCACCTGCAGGGTTATGAAGGCGACGACGTGCTTTCCGGTGAGGGTGGCCATGACACCCTGTCCGGCGGGCAAGGCAATGACCAGCTGTTCGGCGGCGAAGGCGACGACACACTGCAGGGCGGCGATGGCAGCGACCTGCTGGATGGCGGCCAGGGCAGCGACACGCTGGATGGCGGCGAAGGCGATGACCAGTTGTCCGGTGGCGCGGATATGGACGCGCTCTACGGCGGTGGCGGCAACGACGTGCTGGATGGCGGCGAGGGGCGCGACTGGCTGGCCGGCGAGCAGGGCAACGACGAGCTGCGCGGCGGTGCCGACGACGATGAGCTGATGGGCGGGGAGGGCAATGACCTCCTGCAGGGCGATGCGGGCAATGACCGTCTGGCCGGTGGCAGTGGTGATGACCAGTACCGGTTCGCCATCGGTGACGGCCAGGACATGATCCTGGATACAGAGGGCACAACCACCGTGCAGCTTGTCGATCGGGCGCTGGCCTCGGCCGTACTGCGACGTGACAATGCCGATCTGGTCCTGACATTCCTCGACGGCAGTGCCGACCAGATCCGCCTTGAGCGCTATTTCGATCCGATCACCGGCCTGGCGGTCCTGGGTCTGTCGCTGGTGGCCGGCGGCCACACCCGCCTGCTGGATCCTGCAGCTCTGGATCTGGCGGTGCTCGAATCGACCCCGTTGGCCGACGTCATCCATGGCAACGCCGGCCAAAACACCGTGCACGCCGGAGATGGCGACGACATGGTCCATGGCCATGACGGCGATGACTCACTGTACGGCGAAGCCGGTGATGATCGTCTGTTCGGCGGACAGGGTGCCGACCTGCTGGAGGGCGGAGCTGGCAACGACTGGCTCGACGGTGGCGAGGGTGTGGATGAGGCGCGCGGCGGTGCGGGTGACGACACCTATGTCGTGGACAGCAGCAATGACCGCATCGTCGAGATCGCCGGCGGCGGACACGACCATGTATTGAGCAGTGCGACCTACGCGCTATCCGCGCAGCTGGAGACCCTGACCCTGACAGGTGCAGCCGACATCGACGGCACCGGCAACGAACTGGCCAACGTGCTCACGGGTAGCGAGGGTGCCAACCGGCTGGATGGCGGCGCCGGCGATGACCAGTTGTTTGGCGGCCAAGGAAACGACCGCCTGCTGGGTGACAGCGGCAACGACGTGCTTGATGGCCAGTCCGGGGACGATCACCTGGAGGGCGGTGCCGGTGATGACATCTACTACGTGGACAGTCAGCTGGACAGCATCGTCGAACTCGCAGGCGAGGGGCTCGATGTCGTGCATGCCACCAGTGACTACGCTCTGTCGAGCAACATCGAGCGGTTGGTGCTGGTGGAAGGGAGCAACGCCATCACCGCCATTGGCAGCGTTGATGACAACGAACTGATGGGCAACAGCAACAGCAATCGCCTGGACGGCGGGGCGGGCGCTGATCGCATGCTGGGTGGCCTGGGGGACGACACCTACGTCGTCGACCAGGCGGGCGATGTCGTAGTCGAACTCGCCGACGAAGGCCATGACACGGTGGAATCCAGCATCGATTATGTGCTCGGCGATACCCTGGAAGATCTGGTGCTGACCGGCACCGGCAACATCAATGGCACCGGCAACGGCAGCAACAACCAGCTGACCGGCAATGCAGGCAACAACCGCCTCGACGGTGGCGCCG
Source organism: Stenotrophomonas sp. Br8 (assembly GCF_014763005.1). NCBI lineage: Bacteria > Pseudomonadati > Pseudomonadota > Gammaproteobacteria > Lysobacterales > Lysobacteraceae > Stenotrophomonas > Stenotrophomonas sp. Br8. Next base: position 337,968 of record NZ_JACGTN010000008.1, read on the forward strand.
GTGGCGACCGGATGCAGGGTGGCGAAGGAGACGACTACTACATCAACGACAGCAGCGGCGACTGGATCGTCGAGCATGTCGGGGAGGGTGTCGATACCATAGAGCGGCGCTATGAAACGAACCTGGTGCTTGCCGATGAGGTCGAGAATCTGATTCTGGCCGTCGGCATCCAGACCGGCAATGGTAACGGGCTGGACAACGTGATCACCGGCAATGCCGGTGCCAACACCCTGGGCGGCTGGGATGGCGACGATCTGCTGTACGGCCTGGATGGCAATGATTCGCTGTTTGGTGGCAGCGGCAGCGACACTCTGTACGGAGGCAACGGCAACGACTACCACGATGGCGGCGAAGGTATCGACCGCATGGAAGGCGGCGCCGGCGATGATGTCTATATTGTCGATGACAGTGCCGACGTGGTGATCGAGGCCGTCGGTGCCGGCAAGGACCAGGTCCAGTCGAGCGCCTCGTACGCGCTGTCGGACAACATCGAAAATCTGTTCCTTAACGGTGCTGGTGCCATCAATGGCAGTGGCAATGCGCTCGACAACTACCTTGCCGGCAATGCGGAATCCAACATCATCCACGGGCTGGGGGGGAACGATACGATCGTCGGCGGGGGCGGCAACGACACGCTGGTCGGCGGTAGCGGCGATGACAAGTACGTCTTCGACACCGGCAGCGGCACCGATAAGGTGGACAACACCGGGGGAGGCTTTGACGGTGTGTTCTTCACCGGCGGCATCAGCCGCGAGCGGATTTCGTTCAGCCGCGACGGCAACGACCTGCTGATCACGCTGGACAACGCGGCCACGCCGTCCGTCCGCGTCACAAACCACTTCATCGGCGGCGACGCCGCGATCGACTATGTGCAACCGGATGGCGGTTCGTACCTGACCACCGCGCAGATCAACCAGATTGTCGCCGGTGGCGGCACCGGCGGGCAGTTCGACCAAGTCATCCAGGGAACGGCCGCCGGCGAACAGCTGGCGGGCAGCTCGGGCAAGGATCTCATCGAGGGCCTGGCCGGCGCCGACACACTGTTCGGCATGGGCGGCAATGACACCCTGCGCGGCGGCGACGGAAACGACTACCTGTCCGGCGGCAATGGCAGCGGCAGCGGCTCAGGCGACGATCGCCTCGAAGGCGGGCTGGGCAATGACACATTGCGCGGCGAGGACGGAAGCAACGCACTCATCGGCGGCGCAGGTGATGATCAGTACGTCTATGGCGGCGGCATCGATGTCATAGACAACACGGGCGGCGGTACGGACTGGCTGATCTTCCAGAACGACATCTCGCTCTCCAAGCTGGCCTTCGCCCGTGACGGCGACAACCTGGTGATCACCGTCAACGGCAATGCCAACCAGAAGGTAACCGTCACCAATCACTTCCTCGGTGGCGACATGGCACTGGACTACCTGCAACCTGTCGGCGGCAATGCGTTGAATACGGCCGCCATCAACGCCCTGGTGCCAGGTGCCGGCGGCAACCCGGGGGGCGGCAACGATGGCGACTACCCGTCCCAGATTGCTGGCACTGCCGCGGGCGAGCAGCTGGTGGGCACCAATGGCCGCGACCGTATCCAGGGGCTGGGCGGCGACGACACCCTGTTCGGCATGGGTGGGGATGACAAGCTCGAGGGAGGCGATGGCAACGACTACCTGTCAGGCGGCAATGGCAGCTTCAGTGGTTCAGGCAACGACATCCTGATCGGTGGTGCGGGCGACGACCAGCTGGTGGGCGAAGACGGCAACGACCTGTTGTTCGGTGGTACAGGCAACGACACCTACTTCTACCGTGCAGGTGGCGGTGTGGATACCGTGGATAACACCGGCGGCGGCACCGACTGGCTGTACTTCGACGGCATCGCACGCAGCCGCTTGAGCTACTACCGTGATGGCGATGATCTGCTCGTGCGGGTTGACGGCGATTCTGCTCAGCAGATGCGGGTGCTGAAGCATTTCCAGGGCGGGCAGTACGCCATCGCGTTCGTGCAGCCTGGGGATGGAGGCAACGCCATCTCGGCATCGGCGATCGCCGGCCAGCTAAAGCCGCTGTCAGCAGCAACCTCACTTGCTTCGGCCCGTGCGGTGGATGCGTCGACCAGTGCCGAAGTGCGGCAGCTGATTGAGGCCATCGGCGGATTTGCCGGAGATGCCAGCACCGGCTGGAGTGAGGCGCAGGGCAAGGTGGCGGAGCCATTGCTGGGTCATGCGGCTTACGATCAAGGGCATGCCATGAGCGCCGCGGCGCGCATCAGCGCGTAAGGGAGCGGCCGCCGAGGCGCCCGCGAAGGCGCCTCGGCACATGGTCATCGACGATTAGACCCAAGTCCTTCGGCACCGGCTCGACTGCTCTTACCTGCCACAGCGCTCATCCTCTGGCACATCGCCAGCAACCATCAGCAGCAATCGATCCTGCAACGTTGGCTCCTGCACACCCTCGAGGACCTGATCCAGATAGCTCAATGGCTGCAGTGGCCACGCCAGCGTGGCCTGCAGGAAGAAGATGGCAGGCGCCCGTCGCCCGGCCCCAAGTGGCAGGCTGATCAATAGAAGGGACTGCTCCCTCTCCACGTACAGGACGGGTACACCCCTGCACTGGATCTGGAAGGAAGACGCTGCGTTCGACCCATCTGTGAACTCGAAGCCTTCCCGCGCCCGCGCCTCTGCGAAGCGGACTGCGTGGCGGCGCAGCGTCCAGAACGTCTCATCGGATACGCCCCGGTACGCGAGGATCTCTGGCTCTTCAGGCTCTGGCCAATGAATCCGTGCTGCAACGACCAGCGCCAGGAAAAGCACCCACATCACTGCGTGGTGCACCTTCATCAGCGGAGTGCGCGCAACCACCGTGCACTTCACCAGGGCAATCCTTCAGTCTGCCGGCTGCAGCCGCTCGCTTGCGTGGGCTACGAGCCCCATGCCGGCCATGATCAGCCCTTCCATCACCCGGTCGCCAACGTACTGTTCCGGCTCGCCGTTCTGGCGGGTGCGTTCTGCGGCCAGCAGCACTTCCAGCACCACGCGCAGGCCTGTCAGTGAGCAATCGGTATCCGCCAGGGCCATCTGCCGGCCACGTAGCTGATGGCGCTCTGGCCAGGGCTGGCCGTTGGCGGCAACGCCCGAGCCGATGCTGTGCAGCAGCGCGATGAGGGTGTTGGGGTCCACGGCGGGCCCGGGGGAGGGCGCCTCATGGATGGGCTGTGGGGCAGGGGAGTAGGGCGTGGTCATGGCTGGGCTCCTTGCGTGCAGGCAGAAGCCGCCACCGATAAAGGTGGCGGACGGTGCGTGGTTCGAAACCCGGTCTACGCTGGAACCGGCAGGCACAAGGCCTCCACGCACCGCCCGCCATAGCCGGCCGACGGATTGCCAGCCGGCACCACCTGATGGGTGATGCCGGCTGGCAAGCGTTTACTTCAGCGTAGAACCGGGGTTTCGAAGCCCGGCCACCTGTTCAAGGTGGCACAGCAAGGAATACGCCCGGTTGTGCGCGATGCCAATGCAGTAGGGCTGAAGCCGACACCACTTTCAACATTTTCAGAATCGTTGCATACGACGCAGCGACGCTGGAGCCTTGCGCTGCAATGCTATCGGCGATGTCGGCTGTGCCTGCCTGCGGACTGTCGGCATCCGCCCGGCGGGATTGCGAGCGGGGCGGATGCGACAAAGGGATGGGCGGGTCGAACCCTCAACGCACCCTTCAGGTCCGCCCTGGTCCGCTGCAATCCGATTGCACTGCGTGGCTGACGCCGCGCTCCACGCCATGGCACTATCCGGGATGCGTCAGGGGCGCTTGAAAGGGGTAGTACATGGAAAGTACGCAAAAAAAACTAACGATGGCCGATGTGGCTGGCTGGGGTTCGGCCGTCGTCACGTTTGGCTTGATTCAAGGCGCGCTCTATCTGAAGGCGTACTGGGGCCACTTTGGCCTTGATCCCTTTCAGTTTGTCGCCGTGAGCGAGCTGGCCCTAGCCGGCCTGGCAGGCATCGGCATGGTGTTGTTTCTCATGCTGGTGGCCTCGCTGTTTGGCGGCTGGGTGGAGATAAAGGTGACGAGCGGCAGCTCCAAGAGCAAGCTGTTCGCATGGCTGTTTCCGATGCTTTTCTTCACTGGCCTAGGGCTGCTGCTTTGGTGGTCGAACACGTGGCCTCTTCTGATAGGGCTTCTTCTGACGATCATCTGTGCGCTGATCGTGCAACTTTCGCCGGTGGTGCCCGCTGCGGTGAAAGATTCCCCTTGGCTGATCTACGCCTTGGTGATGCTGGTCTACGTCTCGATAGTGTCAAGCATGCTTGGTTCCGGGCGTGCCGCGACGGTTTCCTCTGGGGGCGGCAAGCACGTGACGGCTGTGACTGTTGACGGAAAGGTGCAGGACGGCCTGAGCCTGATTGGTCGACTTGGTGATTCCTATGCGATGTGGGACCCGGCGCGGAAGGCTGCTGTGCTTGTGCCTGTTGGCGATGTTGGGAGGTTGGAGATTGTGCGAAAGGGTGTGATGCCAACTTCGGCTGGCCAGTAGGGCTGGGTTTCGGCAAGCATCAGAGCGCGGGCTGAGGCGCTCTTTCTTCGGGGAGCGGCGATAAGGGATTTTTATCGGGGTAGGGAAAGCCAGCTGCCGGCCTTAGCTGCCCTTCATGTAGGGCAGCTAAGGCCAAACGCGGACAGGCTGAGCAGTTCTTCCTCGAAGCTTGAAAGCGCCTAGAGAAATAGGGGGCGACTCACCCCATATCATTTGCAGGTCTAAGCCAACTCTTCGACCAAGTGGACGTGATGAGGATATATCTTGAATTTCCTCTCAGGCCCACTCTGGTATCTGGCTGCACTCGATGCGAGAGAAGCTAAGTCAATTTCGACCTGGTTGACCAGCTCCTTCAAGGCTTGCTTAGGAATTTTGTTTTGCACAAGCAGGGGTAGCAAGCTTATGAATGAACATGGATTGCTGGAGACTAAGGCCAATGTTTCCCGTGATGTCGGGGTGGCGGCCTGATCTAGCCATTTGCTGTAATTTTCATTATTCGCGTTCTCTGCTTCGACTGTCCACCGCAGCCTGCGAATGACTAGGTGTTGCTGCATGATTGGCCAGAAGTCGTCACCATAGAAGTCAATGCTCAACATCTCAGTGGTAGCCTCCCACAGCGCTTGAAATAGCGCGGCGGATTGCTTAAGTACTTCGGTATTGAGAGTCTCCTGTGCGTTGGTAGTACAGTCCAGAATCCCCAGACCTATGTCAACCAACGTGCGCATCAGTCCTGAGGCATCCGAAGGTTGCCATTCTGTGGAAATCTTATAAATGGGACGGAATTCGAGAATTTCTCTCAGCGCAACGCTAGAGTTCCACATGCGCAGCCAGTGAGTGGTGAAGTCATCGCTCAACGCGACGGAATACCCAAGCACCCGGCAAGCATAGCTGTTGGGCTGAGTGGCATGATATTCACTAACATGGCTTCGAAGCGACTTGCCTTTGGAGGAGTTCCACTCAGTGGGTGTCAGGCTCCATTCTTTGATGAAGGCGCTGATGTCCGGTGTCGGAAACTTGTTGGGGGCGTTCGAATGTAGAAGTGCTAGCATGGATTGGTAAACCCATGGCTCCCAAGAAAAACTCAATTGGTCGCAAACGGTTGGGGTGCAAGGAAGTGGGAGCTTATCGGCTAATTCCCATAATATATCTTGGCTGCTCAGAGGTCGTATTTTATCCGAGTTGTTATCAGGGAAATTAAGGTGCTGGCGAGTGAGCCAAGTGCCCCAACGCTTGAACAGGCCCTCGAAATCGGATCTTTTAGCGACAGTAGCTACGAAACAGGCGAGCAGCGACCTGACGTGCGGCTCTAGCACGGACGGATGGTATTCTCGGCCATTGGCTATGTGGATGATTTTCGTACTCCCGTGCCTGAGCAAGCTTGGAAGCAATAGGGCGCCATTCCACGAGCCATCGCTTTGGAAGCTTGGTGGAGACCCGAGTGTGAAATGCTCCCACAGATCGTAGTTACGGTAAAACTCCGGACTGTCGAGTACTCGATTGATCAAAAGAAGGCTTTGTGTGGAATTCATCCATTTAAAGAGTTTGCCGGGATCAAGCTTTGCTAGCAATTCGATCCACGGCCAACTGGATTCATCGATCCGACCTTCCCTAGTGTGTCCGTACCAAATTTCATCGAGGGTGATTGGATGGGATGGGTCAACCCCATCTTCCTGAAGTAGTTTTTTTTCAGCATCAACGAAATGTTGTTCAGCTAAATTTAAGAGTGCGTCTTTGAATAGATCATTTTTCAGAGCTACAACCAGCGCCACCTCAGTCCACAAATGCTCAACCCACAATGAGTTTCGGACGAGAGCCCTGAAGGCGATGTACCGGCTTTCGGTTTCTGAAGAGGCCCAGGCCGTTACAATTCCGATCACCAAGGCCGCCTGAATTCTCGGATCGTCTGACGCATCGAAGTCCTCGCTGTAACCGCCAAGTTGGGTGGTAAACCTCTTAAGAGCATTCCTGGAATCGTCCTGGGCGCAGAAGTACTCTGTAACAGACGTGAACAATATGTCGGGAGGTGCGAATCGACCTTCTGCGAAGTCTCCAATCACCGACTCGGCGATTGTGTACGATTTGTGCAAGTCCGACTCGTAAGCGGGCGGCAACTGCCATTCTTTGTTCATGACTATCTTTTCCCGTTGTCGCTGGCCATCTTCCAAGCTGTATCAAAGAACTGCACTGCGCCATGAGTCTGAGCATTCCAGCCTCTACTCACAGCATTTACGTCCCGGTGAAAGCCGCCTACGGTTGCGCCAAAATGCCATAATTCGTCATCAACGATAGCAAAGCGATCGTGAATGCAATCGGCGTCTCTGAGGGCAAATGAGAGTGCTATTGTGATGGGCGGGGCGAGCTTGGCTCGGTCTTCTGTTACGAGCTGCCTTAAGTCCTCGAAATCCTTCTCGATTTCCTTCCTTGAATCATGATAGCCAGTTAGTATTTTTACATTTTGAATATTATCTGTGTAAAACCAGTCCACGACTTTTTTAATTCTTCGGCGATGATCTGGTTTTGGGCCATCCGCAGAGAATAAATGCTTGTCAATTATCCATACATTTTGTGCAGTACTAATCGCTTTTTCAAATTCTTCGACTAACCGCACATCCGCAATTGCACGACGAGCCTTGATGGCATTAATGCAGGGAAAATGGTGGCGTGATTCATCCCGGTAGGGCGCCTCGCAAGGTATGAGTAACTGCGGAGTAAAGTTTGTCTCTACCGCCTGCACGGTCGTACTGACGCTAATCTGGGACGAGAATTTAGCCATTATTAACGGCCTGTGCGTCCGGTGCGTCTTGCACCTCCGCGCCCTGTATCCCTTGTCCGTTCGGCAGGCCCTGCTCCTGCCCCCCTCCCTCCGTTTTTGGTGACTGCACTTCTTTCGTGCCTACCATGTCACGCCCGCAGTGCACACATGGCTTTTTGGGCGCTTCCCGCGGAACTTTGAAATCCTCCAGAGGAGCGGCGTTTTTGTAGAGGCCCATAAGGTGGTTGAGGATTTTTTCACCATGCGGTATGCGCATGATAAGCGTTGGCCGTATGCCGATAGAGTTCAGTGAGCTGCCGAGCATCCACACGCGACCATCGACGGCGAGGAATCGATCATGGAACAGACTGCTTTCTGTATTCGCTACTTTGACTTCAATACTATTTTTGTGATTGGCTTGGAATACATTCAAGTTTTGGAGCAATGCCTGGTGAGTGGCCAGGGAGCCCTCACTAGCCCCGGCCTCAGTACCGCCATCTGCTTCCTTGATCTTCTTGAAGGCGTTACTTGAGGTCAAGATTTGTATCTTTATCTCGTCTCGCTCTATGGCAAGCAGGTATTGGGGGATTTGATTTGCGCCGAAGTAGGGGTCTGCGATGAAAATAGTGGAGCGAGCGTGTTTGAGCTTTTCCCTGACGTGCTCGAGTGCTTCTTTGCGCTGGTCAGTCGTAAACCAAGTTTGATCATATAGCTGGGCGCTGTGATTGAGCAATCGTTCACTTTTTGCGACCAGCAAACGCTGAAAGGCGTCGGTTGTGTTCGGTGCCTCACCAAATGTTTGAGAGGATGCCAACGTTTTCTTTTCGGCAAAGTATTCATTGACAGGACTCTTCTTTTTATCAGTTTCAGGGGCTTGAACCTTGACGCGTCGTTCGACCAACTCTGTCGTCATGTTCATTTGGCGCATGAACTGCCGCATGGGCGTTTGCATCAACACCCCACGATCCTTGTGCGTCAGAACTAGCCCTGAGACGTGGATAGAGTATGGTCTTTTAATTTCAACCAACCCATCCTCCGGTACCGGAACTGTATCGAAGGAGGTGAGTACGCCTTCCTGGCCTTCCATTGAGGTCAAGCTTAGACCTTGAAGCTTCCGGCCTGGATGGGGCTTCAAATGGAAGTACAACGATTCTGAGCTGCCCTCTTTAGGATCAACGAATTGTCGGACTGAAAGCACATCGCAGTCAGGCACGGCGAGCGCCATCCCACCCAGATATTCAGGGTACTCCTTAAAATTGACATGCATGTGGTGCTCTAGAAATTGGAAAGCTTCTTGGCAGTGTTTGCTTTGTCCCTCTTGGCCAAGGAAGCTCGGCCATTCTTGGCTGTCCGAAATTCGACGCGAGTACCTCGTGATGCCGAGGTTACGGAACGGAATGGAAGAACGTTCAGATTTAAGTGTGATGTCGTCACTTTCCATTGGCACGCCCAGTACAGGCCAGCTTGGGAAGTCGCTTAGTCTGCCAGCGGAGAGGGGTACGTCGTCGGAGCCCTCCCGGAACCCATTTACCGGCCTAGGTGTATGAAGTTCTTCCGATGCGCTTCGGTACCATCGGACGGCCTCTTCCGCGGTCATGACGATACGGTCGACCGCAATAGCGCCTTCTTCCTTGAATTTTTTGAAGTAGGGCTTGGGAGGTCTCGATGGGACCTGTCTTCCTGACGCCAGGAACCAGACCGATGCGAACAGTAAACGCAGAGGAGGTTTTTCAGATGTACGTGGAGCGTCCGATGTAGGAAGCTTCGAAGATGGCGGTACAACCACCGCGACATGCACGACGGCATGTTCGAAGCCCTCAAGTAATTTGCTGTATGGGTTACTGCTTTCACTTTCCATGTAGGGCTCGGTATCGGCAGGATGCCTATCAGAGCTAGGATAGTGGCCTGGGCACTGCCCCTTCAACAACTGCGTACAACTTCCAATCCGATTAGGTTGTAGGCTGCGCAGACTGGGGAGCGTAAGCAGGGGGTCGAAGGAGATGATTCCCCAGGATTTCACGGTTGCGGCGCTCAACCGGATGAGAAGGCGCGGGGCACAGTTCAAGTACAAAACAGATGATGGAGCACTCCCTAAGAGTCAAGCTGAGTGGACGACCCTGCTAACGTCAATACAGAACCAAATCCTAGACGGGACCTTTAGGTTCAGGCCCTTCAGCACACGCTCTCTATCGAAGGAAAAGAAACTATTCTTTACGGGAGAGGGCGGGGCCGATTCGCTGCTTCCAGACTAGGGTCCAAGTTTGACTTTCAGGCCGGCCACCACCAATGCCTGATCTACGACCGACGGTAATTCCCAGGCCAATTCGCCCTCAGCCGACCGGCGCTGGACATGGTCGACCACGAACTGCAGCCTCGATGCCGTAGCGCGCCGCATCCCAGTCGGCCCAGTAGCGTAGGGCGCCGCTGTGGCTGCGAGTAGTGTTCTCGGCCGCCGCTTCGGCGAGCAGCTCGCGGACCGCATCGGCAGCCTGTTGGGCCAGGTGTTTACGTCAGACGATCCCCAGGACGCGGGCCAGCGGTAGTCCGGTTAACCTGGCCAAAGTTGCGCACATCGCCGTGTCCGGCAGCGAATAGCCGAATTTCCAGTTCGCACCCGCCACCAGCACCCTAAGGCCGCTGACGGGCTCCCTTGGGATAGGAGCTTGGGCAGGGGTAGGCACATGGATGCACTTATCGCCATCGCGCTTGTTGATCTGCAGCTCACCAAGCGCGCAGCAAACCAGTCGAACATCAACTGCACCTATGGGCACCAAGCGCAGCAGCGAAACTTGAGCAACTCAAGCTCATTCGAGCATGACCCGATCCGCCTCCGCGAGCAAGCAAACCTCCAGCTCGGTTGCTTCACGGGTCAGCTTTTCCAAAGCTTCCTCCACGGCCATGAAGAAGACCTTTCCTTTGAACTCCTCAAGCCGGCACCACGCCATGAACTGCCTGACCTCAATCATAGCGATGAGAACATTCTCCAATCGGGCCTGGTCAGCGGCGCGCAGTGTCGCGACGTCCTCAGCGGCCCAAACCACCAGATTCATTGCGGCCTCGAGCGCCGCGATTTTGGTCTCACGGAACTTCGGGGCAAGGGTCTCAAGAGTGTTACCGCCCTCCGGAAGACCTTCGGGAAGCGCTCGAAACCCCTTGATCTGGCGCTTGGCAAGACTGGCCTTGGAGATCATGTAGTCAAGGCGACGGGCGCGCGCGTCGCGATCACGATCGCGCGCCCGCCGCCCCTCTTCCTCGCGCTGCAGCTGAGTTTGATGCGCATAGTAGATCGCACCTGCTCCGATCGCCCAAGTCCCGACTCCAGCCATCCAATCGGCCCGGGTTCCGGTACCGAAGTCAAGGCCATAAGTCCAAGCCGCACCAAACATCAACCAGACTGCAGCAGCCCCAGCGAAGAAGACAATCGTTGTGGCAATCACAACACCAATCAAGGACAGCTCGAACGTTTTGGTCTTCATGCCCCCCCCTGTGGCGCGCTGGTGAATGGTTGGATTCTGGCATGAACCAGCCCCTTCTGATCTTGGTTCTGCTGGCCGCCATCCTGATCGTTTACATCGGAGGCGCAAAGCTCGTTGGCCGCTCGACCGGCGAGATTACACCGCCTCGCAGCGGTCCCGCGAGGCCGAGCTGATTGCAATCGCACAGGCTGAGATCGCCGCGACCACCAATGTTCAGCTATTCATCGAAAAAGCGGTCACTACGAATTCTCTTGCGATCCCCTTCCAATCGCTCATCCTCGACGTTGAGGAGCTCAAGAATCCCATCGGCTTCAACCTTGATCGTCGACGCCACCCTGAGAAGCTCCACAAGGAATGGCTTCTCTGCATCGACAAAATCCTCTTCGGAGGTCGCCAGCGCATTGGTCGCGCTGGCGCAAGCCGACTCAAAATCCTCTATCGAGATGCTGAAGGCATTCATAGCATCGATGACGTCGGTATCGAGAACGATTCCTCCGCGATCCATCCAATCCATCCGCTTTATCTGCTTAAGCCCCACGTTTATCGAGCGGGCCAAGCCGTTTGCGCTATAGAATTTTCCATCGTCAAGCGAGTCCTCGTCGAAGAGAGTCATACAGTACTTCGTGATGTCAAACTTGACGATCAGGTCATTGAGAGCGAACAACTTCGCGTCAATACCTACAAGCCTCTCGGTCCTCACTTCGAACATGCGGAGCTTGTGCGCCTCACCGGCATATCTCCATGCTCCCGCACCAATTATCCATGTGCCTAGCGCAGCAAAGATCCCAGAGATTGCGGCCCACCAATCGGCTCCGTCGCTTCCTTCACCGCCCCCAAGGCCGTAAGACCACTCAAGCTCAAACAGCAGCCACGTTGTGACTGCGCCAGCGCAAAACGACAGAGCGATAGCGCACGTCAGCGCCCATATCGAAATTTCAATTCTGGAAGAAGTCCTCATTGCGCCCCCCTGCGGCGATTCTGTGCGTGGGGGGATTCTGGCATGACCGAGCCCCTTCTTGCCTTCGCACTGCTGGGTGCCGTCGTGGGCTTCTCCATCGGCTGCGCTCGCATCGTTTCGTGGTACTGGATCGGCGTGTCGTGGTACTGGATCGGCTTGATCATGCCGCCGCCCAGTGCACCAAGGAAGCGGCCCTCGTCGCCCAGGCACGCGCCGAACTGGCCGCGACCGGCTGGACCCCGCATGACGAATCGCCGTATCAGGCGGAGATTGCTGCATCGAAGCGCGGCGACCTGCTTTCCGTTGCCCGCTTCGCTGAGCAGCAGGAGGCTGTCCATGGCTGAGTTCTTGCTCGATCCGCTGGTGGCCTGTGTGGTCGGCGGCATGCTGCTCACAGGCCTGTATTGGTCGCTGGTGTTGGCCATGCGCAACAAAGGGGAGACGCAATGGCCGCTGATCGCGCTCGCTTCCGCATGACTGTCGAGGGCGGGGCAGGGGGCTATTCCCCGCTTTCGCCCGGTGAAAAGAGGCAGCGGGCGGCGGCGGGGATTGGCCCGGGAGTAACACGGGCCAAAAGGGTCAGGAAGACGCAATCATCGACTACCTGACCTTTGTGGTCCCGCTCTCCGCCCTTGAAGAAGTCAACCGCAAGAAGCTCAACCTCTTGTTGTTCCGCATTTTCGGCTTTCGGGGTGAAGTCGTTGCCGGTGCTATCCGTGAGAAGCACTGGAATTTCGACGAGCAGTCCGCGGTGCTGATTGACCATGAGAACGAGGTCGTTGGTCGGGTTGGTATCGGTGGCAAGAAGAACACCGTGTGCATCAGCCTCACCGACATGGGGTGCAAGTGGATTCGCGACCGCGCCCGCATTTTTAAGCAGGTTTCCATGCTTGACGCGAAGATCACTCGCATCGGCATCCGGCCTGCCTTCATCCCGCTGGGTGCGCGCTGAGGTGCGCCTGTTCAGCAAGCACATGGAAATCCCGTTGGATGTGCTACTCAACCCCGGCTCCTACCTGCGCGGCGCGTACAGCGCCCTGCAGAACCTGATTACTGGCGTGTGCATAAGCCTCTCGGGGCCGCACCGATCGGGCGACCACGACCACCAGGCCATGTCGCAGGGATCCAGCTGGTGACCCTTCGGGGTGAACATGTGGCCGCCCTGAAAACCGAAACCGGCCCAAGGGCCGGTTAGATCTATGCGGTCGTGCGGATCAATCGTGATCATGCTGCGAGCTCGTCCTTGTCGGGGGAACGAGCAGGAAGGCAAGAGCCGAGCCAGAGCCGGAGCCATTGCCAAGAGGAGCCGACGAAGGCTGCAACAGACCGATACAGTATTGCGCATAATGTATATTATGTTCTAAGCCGGCTGACTTGGCTGCCACTTGCTCCTGCCCAGGCCCACTACTGAGTTGCAACCACTTCCCAGGCCGATCTCCCAGGCTGACGCCCGGAGTTCGTCTACCTGGCTCGCCACCAACCCCAGCCCCGCGGTCAGCCCTCGGCCAGCGCTGCATCAGCACGCCCGCGCCGTTGAAGCCAGCGATCGTCTCCCGATAGATCTGCCGAGCTCACACACGCTTTCTCACCCAGATATCGCGCCGAGCCGCAATCAGCCGCTCAGCCTTAACTGACGCCGGCCCGTCCATCAAATCTGCGCGTCTGGGCTGCAACCGAGCATCCAGATTCTGGCCACGGGTCCGGCGAACGCAACAGGCCAGCGGCACCAGCAGGTTGGCGTGCATCGCATCAGCAAGCCACTGGGGGTGATGCGCACTTGCCGACGTTACCACTTGGAGCGGCCCACAACCCCCGTCCAAGCGCCCGCTTCCGCACGCTCTACAGCACCTGGCCCGCAAGCCCGGCGCAAATCGCTCACCTCGTCCCGTCACCCAATCAAGGAAGCTGCATGATGACTCGACTGCTGCACGACCGTTCGCCGCCCTCCCCTTTGCCCAACCCCTTGGCGACTGCCGTAATCAGTTCGCTGCTGCTGGCAACGGCGCTGCCCGCGATGGCCACCGAATCACTGGATGCCTGGCAGCAACAGCGCCAGCTGCAGGAAGGATGGGCGCAGCCGACGATCAGCAGCGTTACTGTTTCATCCGTTGCCGGCCCCGCCTCGGCGACGCTTGCGCCGGCAGCGGTCGCCAGCACTGCCATTCTTGGCAATGCTGGTGATCCAGGAAGCTGGCGCACCGATGAGTTCAAAGCGGACTGGGGTTTGGCTGCCATGGGCGCCGAGTTCGCCTACGCTCGCGGCCTGACCGCCAAAGGCGTCCGGCTGGGTGTTTTCGACGATGGCGCCGGCCTTGGACATCCAGAGTTCGCAGGCAAGAACCATCGGAGCATCCGCCTGGCGGGCGTTCTTGCCGATGGCAGCTTGTGCCCGGCAGAAGTGATCGAAGGCCCCAACAGTTGCTTCAGGACCGATGGCGATCAGGTCCAGCTCACCTATCAGACCCTTGAGCCTCGATACGCCGCTTTGCTCAATCGAAACAACTATTTTGAAGGGGTCACCTATGGAACACATGGCACCCATGTGTCCGGGACGATCGCTGCCAATCGGGATGGCTCCGGCATGCACGGCGTAGCCTTCGGTGCCGACCTCAGTGTCGCCCGCCTGTTTTCCAACAGTGTGGCGCATCTCAGTGTTTCGCCACGAATGACGCTCGAGCGAAACTCCAAATCCGTCAGCGCCCCTACAGCGGCCTTCAGCCAGTTGTACGAACAGCTCGAACAACAGCAGATCCGGGCCATCAACCACAGCTGGGGGCTTGCTACCGAGCCGAGCACGGCCCAGCAGATGGACGTCTATCTGTCGCATACGGTTTTCGCCGACAGGCTGGCCGTGATGGCCACCGCTTCGCGCAGGACCGGCCTCATTCAAGTATGGGCTGCAGGCAACACCGACGCGCCCAATCCATCTCCACAACAGGCGCCGATCGCAGGCATGTACGCCACGCTGCCACGCGCCCAGAGGGATGTTGAGCCGTACTGGCTGGCTGTCGTGAACGTCAATGAAGCCCTGGAGCTGAGCAATCGCTCCATGCGCTGCGGCCTGGCGGCAAACTGGTGCTTGGCAGCACCTGGCACGGCAATTCTTTCCACAACCTATGGCTCCAAAACCAAGCTTGACGCCACGCTTTCCAAGGACAGCGCTGGCAACGTCACGATTGACACGCGGAGCCTGCTGCCGGACTACGACTACGTCAAGAAGAGCGGAACCTCGATGGCCGCTCCGCACATCACCGGCGCATTGGGTCTGTTGTTTGAGCGCTTCCCCTATCTGGACAATGCGCAGGTGCGTGACGTCCTGCTGACAACGGCGCGTGACCTCGGCGCGCCGGGAGTGGACGATGTCTACGGCTGGGGCATGGTCGATCTGCGCAAGGCTATCGAGGGCTATGGCTCGCTGCGCGTGGACACCGACGTGGCAATGAACCAGAAGGCCGGCGGCCTGAAAGTCTGGGAAGGTGACGCCTGGGACGACTGGACCAACGACATCGCAGGCCCCGGCAAGCTGACCAAGTCCGGCATCGGTTGGCTGCGCCTGAGCGGCGACAACAGTTTTAACGGTGCGGTGCTGCGCGAGGGCACGCTGGAGTTGAACGGCAGCAACACCCTCACCTCAGCGGTCGAGGTGCAGAATGGCCAGCTCCTGCTCAACGGCACTCTGGTTTCCACCGCACTGAACACCACTGGCGGTGTCAGCACGATCAGCGCCAGCGGCGTACTGAAGGACAGCAACCTGGTGGTCAACGGCGGCGTAGTCTCCTTCAACGGCACGCAGAGCGGCGGCACCACCACGGTCGACGCCAACGGCCTGCTGAAGGGCATCGGCACGCTCGGCAACACCCGCGTGGATGGCATCATCGCGCCCGGCAATTCCATCGGCACGCTGACCATCAACGGCAACTACGTGCAGGGCGCTGCCGGCACCTATGCGGCCGAGCTCGCACCGGGCAGCCGCAGCGACCAGCTGCACGTCACCGGCACTGCGACGCTGGGCGGAACCTTGCTGGCACTACCCGAGCCGGGAGTGTATTACCTGGGCGAACAGTTCAACGTGCTGCGCGCCGATGGCGGCGTGAGCGGCCAGTTCTCGAAGACCGATTTCAGCGCGTTCTCGCCTTTCCTGCAGTTCAGTGTGGCCTACGCTGCCAATACCACGCGCATCGACGTGGCCCGCGGCGCCCTGCTGGCAACCGCGGCCGGCACTCCGAACCAGCGCGCCGTGGCCGCTGCTGCCGATACCCTCGCGATCAACCAGGGCCTTCCCAAGCCGTTGACCCAGCTGTTCCCTCAGCAGGTGGCTGCCGTACTGGATGGCCTGAGTGGCGAACTGCACGCTGCGACGCCGCTGGCGCTGGTCGAAAGCAGTCGCTATGTGCGTGATGCGGCGTTGTCGCGCCGCGCCGGCGCAGCCGCACCAGGCGCCGGTGGCAACGACGCCACCGGGGTCTGGGTGCAGGCGATCGGCGGCAACGGCAAGCTGGATGGCAATGCCGGAACGGCACGTACCGAAGCCAACAGCAACGGCCTGCTGGTCGGCATCGACCGCGAGTTCGATGGATGGCAGGTCGGCCTGCTGGCCGGCACCGGCCGCACCGACGTGAAGCAGCAGGATGGCCGGCGTGCCAAGTCGAAGATCGACAACACCCACTTCGGCGCCTACGCCAGCCACAACTGGGGTGGCTTCGGCCTGCGCGGCGGCGTGGCCTGGAGCAAGCACGAAGTGGAAAGCACCCGCGAGGTGGCATTCACTGGCTTCAGCGACACCTTGAGCGCGCGCTATGACGGCCGCACGCGTCAAGCCTTCCTTGAAGCCGGTTATCGCTTTGGCGGGCCCGAGGGCGGGTTGGAGCCGTATCTGCAGGTTGCGCGGGTGGAAGTGGACCTGAAGCGCGTCAACGAGCACGGAGGTGCGGCGGCGCTGCGGGGCGAGGTCGACGACACCGGCACCACCGTGGCCACCGCCGGCCTGCGTTTCGACAAGGGACTGAAGGCCTCGTTCCAGCAGGAAAGCTGGCTGCACCTGCGCGGTGCGGTGGGCTACCGCCAAGCATCTGGCGACCGCAGCCAGGTGGCCAACCTCGCCTTCGTCAACGGTGGCACCGCGTTTGCAGTCAGTGGCGCTCCCATTGCTGACAACGCGGTGGTGGCCGAACTGGGCGTGTCGGCATGGCTGAGCCCGCGCCAGCAGTTGGAACTGGGCTACAGCGGCCAGTTCGGCAGTGAAAGCCGCGACCATGGCGCGAACGCGCGGTGGTCGGTGCGGTTCTGATTGCAGCACGCCCATTGAGCGGCATTGGGGCGGCCTTACGGCCGCCCCTTTTTTAAGTTCATTGAGGCTCCGCTGTCGTTGGCGCGCCCATCGAGCGTGACGCGTCACGTTAATAGGCGCCGCCACACCCGGATTCGGGAGCGCCGCATGCGAAAACGGCAACGAGCGCTTCACGAATATTGCAATGATCAAAGACGCAACAGGCTGCGCTGACGGACCCGCGTAGCGCCATTCCCGACACAGAGCTCCAGCTTTTACCAACTCCGCTCTAGGAAAAGTCTCAAAAATCGAACGTTTTCGATGCTCGACGCGACAGCAGCGCCAGAATGGGCGCCACGCCACTCGGCGCTGACAACACTGCTGCGCATGAACGGATTCCCTGCACCGCGCCGGCTTCGCCTGGCGCTGCTCGATGACCATGACGTCGTCCGCCGCGGCACGGCCTTTCATCTCGGCAACGACAGCCGCTTCGAGATCGTCGCCAGCCACAGTGACAGCCAGGCCTTCGTGCTGGCCCTGCAGCAGTGCCGCGCGGATGTGGCGATCATCGACATCACCCTGGCGCCGGGTGATATCAGCGGCGCCGAGCTCGTCCAGCATCTTCGACAGGCGCTGCCGCGGGTAACGCTGCTTGGCTTCGCCGGGCAGAATTCGGTGGCGATCATCAACCACCTGCTGGATGCGGGAATCAGCGGCTTTGTCGGCAAATCCGAGCCTTTGGCTGAACTCTCCGACGCGGTTGTGCGCGTCTCGCAAGGACTTTGCCGGATACCGCCTTCGTGCAAGTTGCTGACGCCCTGCGATGCCCTGAGCCGGAATGAGCGCGAGGTCATTCGATTGGTTCTGGACGGGCTGACCGTCTCCGAGATTGCCCTGCACCGGCACCGCAGCGTCAAGACCGTAAGCACGCAGAAGATTGCCGCCCTGCGCAAGCTGGGGCTGCGCAACGACGCGGAGATCTTCGCCATGCGGCAGCAGCTGGAGGCCCTGTGACCGCGCTGTTGAAGCGCGCCCGCAAATCCCTGCTGCTGGCGCTGCTCACACTGCTTCCCTGCACGTCTGCCGGCGACATCCAGCACGGAGAATGGGCGGCTGGGCGCGAGGTCCGGGTGGCCGCGGGACCCACCCTGCACCCTGCCCCCGAAGATGCCGCCAACACGGAAGTGCTGCAGACGCTGGCGCATGGCTATGCTGCGCTCGTTGCCCGCCATTCCGGCCTGGCCTTCGTTGAAGTTCCCTTTCCCAGCACCCTGGCAGCGATGAGTGCCGTCTGCGAGGGACGGGCTGATCTGGTGCTGGTGCAGGGTGCTGGCGATGGGGCGCACCTGCCCTGCCCCAGCCTGGCGCCATCGCGCAGCTTTCATGGCGGCGCGAGCGTGCTTGCCGGCCGCATCGGTGAGCGCTTGCCGCGGCGGGTTGCCGATGCCGGCACGCTGCGGATCGCTGCCGTTGACGGCGGCCCCTATCCGGCGTGGCTGGCCGAGCACTATCCCGCAGTGCCCGTGCTGCCCCAACCCAGCATGCGGGCGGCATTGGCTGCGGTGGATGCTGGCATTGCCGACGCAGCGATCGGTCTGGAATCCACCGCGCGTGCGATGGCGCGGCGCTACTTTTCCCACAGCCTGCGCCTGCAAGTGCTCGACGCCAGTTTTCCGACCCAGCTGCACCTGCTTGCCAGGCGCGAAGACCAGGAGCTGCTTGAGCGCATCGAGGCAGCACTGGATGACATCACCATCGAAGAACATGCCCAGCTCCTGCAGCGCTGGGCCCAGCAGGCGTTGCCAACCGCGTTCGGCCACAAGGCCCGCGGAGGTTTCGATGGCGCCACGCTCTGGCTATTGCCAGCCGCTGCCCTGCTGCTGACGCTTCCATTGCTGGCTGTGCGCAGATTGCGCCAGCAGCAGGGCCGTGAACGGAAGCACGCACAGATGACCGGCATGATCAGCCATGAGGTACGCAATTCCGCCCAGGCCGTCATGGCGTCAATCGACCTGCTGGGGCAAGCGCCACTGCCGGCCAGCCAGCGCGAACTGGTGGCCTCCGCTGCAAATGCGGGCCACGCGCTGCGCGGACTGCTTAATCGCACACTGGATTTCTCCCGCCTGGCCAGCGGCACTTTCCGGCCAAAGCGAGAGCCCTGCGACGTTCCCGCACTCTGCACGCAGGCACTGCAGGCCATCGCGCCCCAGGCGCAGAAGAAAGCTCTGACCCTGCAGCTCTGCCTGCCGCAGACGCCGTTCCCGCTGCTGGCGACAGACCCGGACTGCCTGCGGCAACTGCTCGACAACCTGCTCGGCAATGCCGTCAAGTTCACCGATGTAGGCGGCATTGAACTGCGCCTGCAGCTGGACGCACCAGCAAAGCCCGCAGCATTGCTGATGGAAGTCATCGACAGCGGCATCGGCATCACGCCAGCGCAGATGGCTGGGCTGTTCGAGCCCTTCCGGCAGGCCGACGCGGGCAGGCAGCGCGGTGGCAGCGGGCTGGGCCTGTCCATCTGTCGCACGTTGGCCGAAGCCATGGGCGGCACTCTGGATGTTCATAGCGTGCATGGACGTGGCAGCCGCTTCATTGTTCATCTGCCCGTGCAACCGGTGCAGGAAGATGCGCAGAACGCTTCAACAGCGGCCGCCCTGCCCCGGCTGGACGGCATGGACATCCTGCTGGTCGAGGACCACGCGCTGAACCGACAGGTCATTGCAGCCCAGCTGCGGTGCTGGGGCGCGACGGTGCAGGAGGCTGCCAACGCCGACGAAGCATTGGCACTGCAGAAGGAGGCGCCCTGCCCGCTGGTGATGCTGGATATCGGCCTGCCGGGAATGGATGGCTACTCGCTGGCCCGGCAATTACGGCTGCATGAGGCAGAAGGAGCGCCTCGTGCCCGGCTGCTTGCGCTTTCCGCCTTCAGCGGTGGCGACCACGCACTACGCTGCCAGGCGGCCGGTATCGATGCGGTACTGGTCAAGCCGCTGCAGATCGATGCGCTGCTGCGGGCTCTCGATCAGCCTGTGACCGCCACTACCAGCGAGGGCATTGCCCAGGAACTGGTGGCCGCCTACGAAGAAGACATCGATCGCGAACTGCAATGCCTGCATGAAGCGATCGGTCATTGCGATGCCGTGCGGCTGCGCCATCACGCGCATCGACTGCAAGGGGCGTTGCAGATGCTCGGCGCGGGCGGCATGGCGGCGCTTGCCGGTGAGCTCTGGGAGTTGGGCGACTGCGTGCCACCCAGGTGGGACGATGCGCGCCAGGTACTGGCCGAGATGCAAGGCTGGCGCGGCTCCCGGCGTGCGGGAACCGCGCCGGCGGCCTGAAATCAGGCGGCGTTGCGGCCCGCCTGGCGGCGGGTCAGGTCGTTGAAGCGACCCAGCGACATCAGGTGCTGGTGGATCAGCGCCAGCCAGCCGTTGCGATGCCATTCGACGACGGTCGCGTCCGGAAGCGCGATGAACTTCTCCACGTCGACCACGAAGAAGCCGTTGAGGTTGAACTCGCGACCATCGGGCAGGCGCACGGTTGCATTGCGCTCGACCAGCAGGCCGTTGTCGACCAGCGCCTTGGAGAACGCCTGGGTCTGTTCGTGTTCGCGGGTGAACTGGCCGCAGAACTCGAGTGCCTGCTGAACCATGTCGGTGGCCTTGCCATCGACAAACAGCGGCTGGCCTTCTTCGCCACCACGGACAACGCGCGGGCTGTCTTCGTCGATGCCGAGCAGGAAGTCATTGTCCGCGCCGGTGTCGATGAAGATGAAGGGATGGCGGCGCAGGTAGGCCGGGATGTAGGTCTCGTCGTCCCACAGGCCATCGGTGATGAACAGGTTGTCGGTGGTCACACCCACGGCGGCCATCGGCACCGCGCTCGGGCCTGCGAACAGGATCGGGAAGTGGTGCAGCGCCAGCGAGAATTCGCCCAGCACCAGCGGGATCGAGTTGCTGCTGGCAGCGAATTCGAGCTTGCCCGGCAGGATGCGCAGATCGGCGTGCAGGTCTGCCTGCAGCGGCACCGGACGGGTGTAGAACAAGGGCGCGCTGCTCGGCGCAGCTTCGGTGGTGGTGTCGCTGGTGGTGGTCATCGTGGAAACCATGTCGATCATGCGCGCCTGCCATCCCGGGCGCGCCAGCGGGAACAACCTGAATCCCGCATTATCAACAAGGCAGGTGACAACGGCCACCCCGCGGCCGACTTATTTCAGCTGCAACGGGTAACGCTGCCACAGAACGTGGACCAGGAAGCCGGCCAGTTCGGTGTCGCGCGCACTGACCGCCGCGCGGATCTTGTCCAGCAGGACCATGTCGCTGCAGTGCCGCACATCAGCGTGATTGGCCTGCCCTGCGCGCCGCGCCCGATAGCGCGCGGCCCGCTGCGCGTCGCTCATTGCGTACCCGAACTTGGGCGGCCGACCGCGTTTGCGCGGCAGGGTCAGCTCCAGGGTTCCGGGATCATTGTCATCACGCATGGGCAGGGTGCGGGCGGCGGCAAGCAACGGGGGGTGCGCAATTTATCGTGAGGCATCACTTTAATCCAGCTTTTTCTGCAGTTTTGTTGCAATGCAGTGCAAGTGAGTGGCGCACGGATGGCACCCATGCACGCATGGCGTGGATCTACCGAAGGCCAGCTGTGCAGTAGATCCACGCCATGCGTGGATACGGACCCCGTCACTACAAGATCAGTAGATCCACGCCATGCGTGGATGAGCCCCCGCCAATACACAAAAAAAAGGGAGCCCGCGAACGGGCTCCCCTGCTCCTTCCTTACGACGCACGCACCGGCTCGTAGCCGTGCAGATGCGATTCGCTGCTGGCCCGTCCCTGGCTCAGCGAACGCAGCGAGGTCGTGTAACCGACCAGCTGCGCCAGCGGCGCGAAACCGCTGACTTCGGCGCGACCGTCCTGGTCGTCGATGCGGGCGACGCGGCCATGGCGACGATTCAGATCGCCCACCACGTCACCCACCGAGGCGGACGGCGAATGCACCGTCACCGCCATCACCGGCTCCAGCAACTGCGTACCGCTGGCCGCCAGTGCAGCCTTGATGCCCTCGCTGCCCGCCCGATGGAACGCCATCTCCGACGAATCCTTCGCATGGGTCTGGCCATCCACCAGGCTGACTTCGATGCCGACTACCGGGTGGCCTTGGGGACCTTCCGACAGCGCGGCACGAACGCCCTTCTCCACCGCAGCGATGAAGTTGCGCGGGACCACGCCACCAACGATGCGGTCATTGAACACGACCTCGCCGTCGTCGCGCGGCACCACATCCAGCACCACGTGCGCGAACTGGCCCTGGCCACCGGTCTGCTTGACCAATCGGCCAACCACACCTTCAACGGCACGCTGCGGCGTCTCCTGGTAAGCCACGCGCGGCGCACCAATGCCGATGTCCAGCTTCCACTCGCTGCGCAGGCGTTCGACCATCACTTCCAGGTGCAGCTCGCCCATGCCCCAGGCCAGGGTTTCACCCGTATCGCGATCGGTTTCCACCCGGAACGAGGGATCTTCCTGGGCCAGGCTGGCCAGACCTTGCGCCAACCGGATCAGATCAGCCGCACGCGCCGGTTCCAACCGCCATGCCAGCACAGGGGCCTGCGCCTGGATACTCTCCAGAAGCAACGGCTGCCCTCGCCCGCTCAGCGTTTCACCGCTGACCGCATCCTTCCAGCCCAGCACGGCAACGATGTCGCCGGCCACGGCCTGCCCGATGTCCTGGGTCTGGTCGGCCTGCACGCGCACCAGCCGGCTGATGCGACGCCCTTGCGGGTGCTGCGAGCTGGCCACGTTGTCGCCCACCTTCAAGGTGCCCGAGTACAGCCGCACGAAACTCAAGGCGCCGTGCTGCTGGTGGGTGATCTTGAACAGCAGGCCCGCCAACGGGCCGTCCGGGTCCGGCGGCAGCAGGACGTCGCCGCCCTCGCTTTCAGCGGTAACGGCAGGACGATCCAGCGGCGACGGCAGGTAATCGACCACCGCATCCAGCAGCGTTTCGATGCCCTTGTCCTTGAAGGCGGCACCGGCCAGCACCGGCACGCCGGCACCAGACAGGGTCGCGCGACGGATCGCTGCGCGCAGCATCGCCGCGTCGATGTCACGGCCTTCCAGCCACGCCGTTGCCAGCGCATCGTCATGGTCGGCCACGGCCTCGACCAGCGCATTGCGCTGCGGCTGCCATTGCGCGCGCTCGGCGTCACTCCATGCCGTCACCGTCGCCGCGCCTCCGTCCTGCCAATGCAGCACGCGGCCATCGACCAGGTCGACCCAGCCATGGAAGTCACCTTCGCTACCCAGCGGCATACCCAGCGCCCACGGGCGCGCCCGCAGCTTGTCCTGGAGCTGCTCCAGCACGCGCTCGAACGAGGCGCCGATGCGGTCCATCTTGTTGACGAACGCAATCAACGGCACGCCATGCCGGCGCGCCTGGCGCCACACGGTTTCTGACTGCGGCTGCACGCCGTCCACGGCCGAGAACACGGCCACGGCACCGTCGAGCACGCGCAGCGAGCGCTCGACCTCGATGGCGAAGTCGATGTGGCCGGGGGTGTCGATCAGGGTCAGCTGGTGCAGCGGCAGATCGCGCGGCGCCCATTGCGCGTGCACGGCAGCAGCGCCGATGGTGATGCCACGTTCGCGTTCGATCGCCGAGAAGTCGGTGGTCGCGTTGCCGTCGTGCACTTCGCCGACGCGGTGGATCTCGCCGGTCTTCCACAGAAGGCGTTCGGTAAGGGTGGTTTTGCCAGCGTCGATGTGGGCAATGATGCCGAGGTTGCGAAGACGCGACAGAGTCTGGGTATTGGTGTTCATGAGATGGGTTCCTGCTGGGCCAACTTCGGGGGCCGCACACCCCGGTTGGCTACAGGGTGTGCGGCTGACGTTCGGTCTCGGCGATCTGGTGCATGGCACGTTCTCCTTGCGGTCGAGCGGGTTAAGGGATGGAAGGCGGAAACGAAAAGAGCGCCCCGGAGGGCGCTCTGTGGATGGTCCAGCGAAGGCCGCGATCAGCGGCCTCGTGGGGCTCCAGGCAGACACGCCCGTTCCGCGCTTGCGCGGGTCAGGGTGAAAAACTTCAGGAGCGGCATCCGGTTCATGCGGCGCATTCTAGACCTGTCAGTCTGGCGCGCAAGTGAATATTGCGCGCATGGATGGAACGATGAGCCCCAAGGTAGAGCCACCCCATGGGTGGCTGCTACGCAGGCCAACAGGCGCCTTACTTGCAGTCGTGCAGACGGCGAGCATCACCCACGGTCGCCGCCTGCTGCTCGACGGTCGACACCCACCCCTTCAGGGACATTGCCGGGTCGGTGCGCGGCTTGCGCGGACCGCCATGGATCAGCACTTCGGTCCAGCTGCCGGTGGGCGCCAGTTCGGCCAGGCGCGCCGCCTGGTCTTCATCGGTACTGAAAGTGTCACCCGGCGCGGACGGCTTTGCGTTGTTGACCGTCGCCTGCTTGCGCACGCGCGCACGCAGGACGCCGTCCGGCATGCGCTGGGTCGCCACCTCGTAGCGCTCCACGCCGTAGGCCCATGTGGATTCACCGGGGCGACGCGTCTCGGTGCCGTCATCGGCCACTTCGATCGACTCGCCGGTGACCGCGCCCAGCGCAGCAATGCCGCCGAAGCCGGCCATCATCGCCTCGTACGCCACCATCTGCCGCTGTTCGACCGACAGCTTGCTGGCGTCGGGCTTCATCCCAGGCAGATTGAGGTAGGCCGCATTCTTGCACAACAGCAGCACACGCTTGTCCTCCCAGGCCATGCCGATCTCACCATTGCCGAAGTACTCGGTGGTGAACGATGAAACCGCTGCACCCTCGCCGGTCGAATGCCGTGTCTCAATCAGCGACGCCTGCTCGGATGCAGTCATCAACGAAACCTTGGTGGTCGCAGCGGCGTTTGCAGCGCCGACAACGCCGATCAAGGCGACAAACAGGGCGCAACGCGGGCGGGAGAGATTCATCAGGCCATTCCTTTGAAAAAATCGAGCCGCACATGATACGCGGCACAACCTGGCATGCCCGCTTCGCCTCAGGTAACCACCACCAACGGCACACCGCGGCGCGGATGCTGCAGCACCACCACGTCCTGTTGGTAGACGCGCTGCAGGTTGGCCTCGGTCAGCACCTCCGATGGCGTGCCGTCAGCAGCCACCCTGCCCTGTTCCAGCAGCACGATGCGATCGGAGTAGCCGGCCGCCAGGTTGAGGTCATGCAGCACCACGATCACGCACGCGCCCGCTTCGGCGCAGG
The DNA here is from genome assembly GCF_014763005.1 of Stenotrophomonas sp. Br8. Taxonomy (NCBI): domain Bacteria; kingdom Pseudomonadati; phylum Pseudomonadota; class Gammaproteobacteria; order Lysobacterales; family Lysobacteraceae; genus Stenotrophomonas; species Stenotrophomonas sp. Br8. The sequence goes on from NZ_JACGTN010000008.1 coordinate 363,202, forward strand.
CACGCACGCTGCGCAGGGTGCGCTCCTGATGGCGCAGATCCAGCGCAGCCGTGGGCTCATCCAGCAACAGCAACGGCGTGTCCTGTGCCAGCACACGGGCGAAGGTGGTCCGCGCCGATTCACCGCCCGACAGCTGCTGCACTTCGCGCAGGCGCAGTGCCTGCAGTTCGGCAGCATCGATTGCGCTTTCCACCTGCGCATCGTCCACCTGCGGATCCGGCGGATGCGGCAGGCGCCCCATCGCCACGACTTCTTCCACGCTGAAGGCGAAGCGCACGCCGTGCTCCTGCGGCATCACCGCACGTTCGCGCGCAAGTGGCCCGGCTTTGTAGTCGCGCAACGGGCGTCCGTGCAGATGCACGTCGCCACCGTCGGCGCGCAGATCGCCGGCCGCCACACCCAGCAGGGTGGACTTGCCGGCACCATTGGGCCCCACCAGCGCGGTCACCGTGCCCGGCTGGAACGCAAGGGTGATGCCATGCAGGATCTCGCGCTGCTGGCGGCGCACCACCACGTCGCGCAATTGCAGGAATGCGCTCATGCGGCCGCCTTGCGACGCTGCTGCAGCACCAGCCACAGGAAGAACGGCGCGCCCAGCGCGGCAGAGAACAGGCCCAGCGGAATCTCGGCAGGCGGGTCCAATGTGCGTGCAGCAGTGTCGGCCACCACGATCAGCAGCGCACCCAGCAGGCCCGACAACGGCAGCAGCCATCGATGGCCGGGGCCAACCAGCAAGCGTGCCACGTGCGGCACCACCAACCCTACGAAGCTGATCGACCCGGCGAATGCCACGGCAGAGCCAACCAACAGTGCACTGAACGCCACCAGCAGGCGCCGTGTACGTGCCACATCCAGCCCCAGGTGCTGAGCCTGACGCTCACCCAGCGCCAGCATGTCCAGCGGCGTGGCCAGGCGCTGCAGCGCGAATGCGCCGATGGCAAACAGCGGCAGCACCGCCACCACATCAGCCCAGTTGGCACGCGCCAACGAGCCCATCTGCCAGAACACCAGCGATTGCAGCTCGCTTTCGTTGGCGATGTAGGTCAGGAAGCCGATCAGGGCCGAGCAGAAGGCGGCCATCGCAATGCCCACCAGCAACAGCGTGGCGTTGCCACTGCCCTTGCCCGGCCGTGCCAGTGCGTAGGTCAGTCCGATCGCGGCGGCACCACCGCCGAACGCCGCCACTGGCACCAGCCAGCCGGCTGCGCCCGCCGCACCGAGCACGATCGCCGCCACCGCGCCCAACGCAGCACCCTGACTGACGCCGACGATGCCCGGATCGGCCAGCGGATTGCCGAACAGTCCCTGCAGGCTGGCGCCGGCCATCGCCAGCGCCGCCCCCACCATGGCACCCAGTAGTGCACGCGGAATGCGCAGCTGCCACACCACGGCCAGGTCACGGCTGCTGACCGATTGCGGATCCAGCAGGCCCAGCTTTACCGCCAGCGCCTGCATCACTTCCAGCGGCGGCAGCCGCAGCGGCCCCACGGCAAACGACGCCAGCACCGCACCCAGCAACGCGACCAGCGCAATCAACAACATCGTCCGCCCGCGACGGCGGCGTCGATCCGCAGGACTCATGCTTTCGGCAGCGCCGCCAGCGCCCGGGCCAGGGCCAACGCGCCCGCACCGGAACCGATGCTGGCGTACTTCAGCTGCGCATCCGGCATCACCCAGACCCGGTTGGCCTGTCCGGCCGGGGTCTGCTTCAGCGTCGGGTAGGCCTTCCACAGGCCCTCGGCGCCGCCGAACAACTGCAGGTCATGCTCGGTCACCAGAATTACCTCCGGTGCCGCCGCGACCACGCCTTCGTTGCTCAGCTGCGAATAGTTGGCCACGCCGGCCTCGGTGCCGATGTTGATGCCGCCTGCCAGCGCGATCAGCTTGGCCGACGCGCTATCGGCACCGGCCACGGTCGGTGAACCGCCTGCACCCGTCGCCGACACATGGATCACCCGCGGCGCATGCCCCAGGCCCTTGCCGATCGCGGCAGCCTCATCCAGCTGACGCTGCACCTGGGTGGCCAGGGTCTGCCCTGCATCGGCCACGCCGAGCACGGCGGCAATCTTGCGCACCTTGTCCGGTGCCGGCTGCAGGTCATCAATCACCACCGCAGGCTCGCCCACTTCGCGCAGCTTCTTTGCCAGCTCGGTGTGGCGGCGCAGGCTGTTGCCGATGAACAACGAGCCCTGCAGGCTCAGCACGCCTTCCACGCCGGTCGTGCGGTTGAACAGGAACTGATGCGGCGCAGCCAGGCCTGCCTGAGTCGTGGTGTTGGTCGGCGCGGCGAACACCTGCTTGCCCAGTCCCAGCGCTTCGATCACCGCGATGATGTCGTCGCCGCCGGCAATGATCCGGCTGGTGTCGTCCACCTCCACACCGGCACCATCGTCGGACTGGACCTTGGTCGGCAACACCGCCTGCTGCCCCGGCAGGGTCGGCACGTCATTGCCCGCCACCCGCTGCCAGCCTGCGGGAAGTGCCCCGGCCTCGGCGGTGGCGGCAGCCGGCGCAGCTGCGTCGGGGTTGCCCGAAGACGGCGGTGCCTTGTCGCCACAGGCGGCCAGCACCAGTAAAAAGGCAAGCGGGAGCGCGCACAGGCGCAGGCGGGAAGCGATGTTCATGCAGGTTCTCCTTGCTGGCAGGGCGGCGGGGTGCCGCCCTGCCCTGTGGCTTACGGCTGGCGCAGGCTGATGCGGGTGATGCGGTCACCCTTCGGATCTTCAGCGCCACGCGACTTGTTCACGGCGAAGACATTGCCCTTGCCATCGGCGCGGACGTGGTTCGGGAAGGTGCCGCCATCGAGGTTGCCGACCACCTTGCCATCACGATCAACCGCGGTGACCGTGCCGGCGCCGCGGTTGGTGACGTAGGCCAGGCCGCTCTTCGCATCGAAGGCCACGTTCAGCGCGCCGGCGCCGACCGGCACGTCGTGCACGACCTTGCCGCTGGCCACGTCGACGATCAGCAGGTTGTCAGTACCCTGCGAGGCCACGTAGAGGCGATTGCGCTGGGCATCGAAGGCCACGCCCGAGGCGCTGATCGAATTGCCCAGGTCGATCACCTTGTCGACCTTGCCGCTGGCCACATCGATCACCGCCGCTTCCGGGGTACCGATGCTGACCGTGAACAGCTTGCCGCTGGGCTCATCCAGCACCAGGCTCATCGGCACGAACTTCTCGTCGTCCACGCCGGAGGCCAGGGTGATCGGCTCCAGCGCTTTCAGCGTCTTCGCATCGAACACCGACAGATGGTCTTCGCCGGTGGCCGAGGCGAACACTTTGCCGTGCGTGCTGTCGACCACGACGTCGCGAGCGTGCGGCACGGTGCCGACCGGGAACTGATGCACCAGCGACAGATCCGCCTGGCGATAGACCGCCACGGTGTCCTGGCGGGTGTTGCTGACCCAGACGTTGCCATTGGCATCATCCACGCCCACGCCATACACCGCGAACACCGCACCGTTGGTGCTGCCCGGCACCTGCGCCGGGGTGATGGCCTTGGTCACCTTCAGCGACTTCGGGTCCAGCTTCAGCAGCTGCGACTGGGTGACCGGCGGGCGGCCGACGGCCGAGGTCACGAACACTGCGTTGCTGGCGGCGCTGTAGGCGGACTGGTACAGGCCCGGCACCAGCTTGTTGGACTGGGTGGCGAACTGCGCCTGGCCCGACAGCGGCAACTGCGGCGACACGCGCAGCTTCAGCACGGTTGCGGCGGCCGGCTGGCTGGCGCGCACCACCACCGGGTGGGTGCCCGGCACTGCGTCGGCCGGAATGGCCAGCTGGGTCTTGAAGTTGCCATCGGCATCGACCACCACCGGCTGGCTGTTGAGCACGGTATCGCCGCGCAGCAGGCTGACCTGCTGGCCCGGCACGAAGCCGCGGCCGGTGACGTCGGCGGTGCTGCCGGGCACCACGTTCTCACCGCGTGAGACAACCTGGCCCTTGAAGGTGGCGCTGGCCGGCTGGTCGAACACCGGCTGCGCGGTGGCGGTCACTGCCAGCAGCAGGCCGGCAGCCAGGGAAGTGAGACGGAAAGACGGACGGAACGACATGGAAGGCTCCTTGCACACGTAGGCCGCGCCTCGTGGCGCGGGATTCATCGGTTGCCTTGGCCGCTGCACGTCGACAGTCCGCCTGGGTAGTGGGGTCGCACGGCACTGCCGTGCGAGGGATTCATTCGGCGGCGTTGTCACCACCGGTTGACTGGCCGTCACCGGCACTGCGATCGGTCACGCCATACAGTTCATGCAGCGCCGCGTGGAAGGACGCCGGCAGCATCGGGCCATGGCCGAGACCAGGGAACTCGCGGTACTGCACGCTCAGCCCCGGCACGTTGCCCAGGCGTTCGGACAGCTGCATTGCCGCATCCGGGGTGGCGCCACCAATGCGGCGCAGATGCGCGACCACGCGCGGATTGCTCATGTCGCGCTTGCCGCGGTCGCCGACGCGCTCGGCGCCGCCCAGCATCAGCCACACCTTCGCGGGCTGACCGTGTGCGTTCTGCACGAACTGCTGTTCGACGTCGCCCAGCGGCGCTCCCTGGCTCCACCACAACGACGGGCTGGCGCTGAGGTAGTACTGGAAGGCGGCCGGACGGGTGTACAGGCTGCTGAGCACGAACAGGCCGCCCAGCGAGTGACCCCACAGCGCCTGTTGCTGGTGATCGATGTTGGCGCGGCGCTCGACTTCAGGCTTGATGCGGCGCTCGATCATGTCCAGGAACGCCGCCGCGCCGCCGCCGACGGCCTGGGTCTTGCCGCTTTCGTCATCGGCGCGATCTATCCACGCGGTGTAGTCGCGGGTGCGCGCAGCCGAATCGATGCGCAGATCGTTGTCGTAGCCGATCAGCACCAGCACCGGCGGCGCCTTGCGTGCGGCCAGCTCGGCCAGCAGCGGCTGGTCCAGCACCATTGCCACGGCGTTGCCGTCCAGCGCGTACAGCGCCGGCGCCGGGGTCTTCGAGGCCTTGGCCGGGATCGCAACATTTACCCGCCAGCGTCGCTGCTGGTCGGGGCTGTCGATCACGAAACGCTCGAAGCGATAGCTGGCCGCCGGTGCGTCGAGCACGGTCTGGCCCATCTTCTGCAGCGGATTGCGTTGCTGCGCATATGCATACGGGGTAGCCAGGAGCAGACCCATCATCAAGGCGGCCAGGCCGGATACCAGCGGGCCACGGCGCGGCGGCAGGACGGAAGACTTCATCAGTGACGGCGAAAGCGGCACACGGCCACCGGTTCACAAGGGACCGCAGTCTACCTTAAACGCGAATGATTATCACATCGATCAAACGTCACACTGTGTATCACGCGCGCGCCAGCACGTGCGCCAGCGCTTGCGCCGGAAGTCCGTGTTCATCTACTTTTCGTGCCATCGGGGCGCAGGAATCGCCCCGCCTCCGCGGGTGCCTGCCTGGCCCCCGCCCATCAGCTCCACAACCCCCGTGGGATCGGATCCCATGATTGTGAGAACACCTTGAAGCACAAAGCACTGATCGCACTTGCCGTTGGCCTCCTCGCTCCGCTGGCCGGCCACGCCGCGCCAAGCCTTGCCGGGCTGTATTCGGCCTATGAAGAGGCTGGCTATTCCTCTCTCGGGCTGGAAGAGCTCAACCAGACCGTGCAGTTCACGGCGGTGAGTCTGGGCGCCTCCAGCAACCTGCAGGGCGAGCCGGTCCTTGAGGCGGGCGACGAAGATGGCCAGGTATTGGCCCGACTGACCGCTTCCGATGACGAGCAGAACGCCAAGCTCGCAGCGATGGAGGAAGGCGTTTCCTTCACCGCCAGCTGCACGCTGCAGTTCAGCTCGGGATCGGATTGCCTGGCGTTGGGAGACTGCGTTCTGCAGTAAGCAGCTCGGCACCACTGACAGCAGCGCAGAAACGACGAAGCCGGCTCAGAGCCGGCTTCGTTGCATGAGGCGACGTTGGCGACCTCAGGGGCCAGTAGGCACAGGGCCGTACGGGTTGTCCTGCGGCGTACCCGGTAGCAGCGCAAAGATCAGGATCACCAGGCCACCACCCGGCACCAGGGCCAGCAGATACAGCCAGCCGGACTGGCCGCAGTCATGCAGGCGGCGCACGGTCACTGCGATAAGCGGCACGATCGTGGCCAGCCAGAGCAGACCCACCAGCGCCAGCGCCCCGATGGTGATCCCGGCCATCCAGCTGGAATCAGCTTCCAGGACGAGGCCGGCAACCAGCGCCACCGTGAGCGAAAGCGCGGCTACCACGGTTGCCGCAAGCAACAGGAACAGCTGGAACATCCAATACTCGCGGCGGTTGGCGCGACCCTCGAACTGGGCATAGCGCTTCAACGGCAGCATCATTTCCTGCACGGCATCGTTCCTTGAAAAACAGGGCCGCGCAGTCTGCCAAATGCTGGCGGGCGGGGCAATGAGAAACCTTGCATGAAGCGAACCGGGCTATGCGCCCTTGGCCGCCCTCGCCGCCTCGCGCTCAGCGCGCAGCCGGTCCAGCTTTTCCTTCAGCTTGATTTCCAGCCCGCGCGGCACCGGGTTGTAGTACACCCGCTCGCCCATCGCATCGGGGAAACCGGTCTGGTCCAGCGCGATGCCGCCCTCGGCGTCGTGGTCGTACTGGTACTCGGCGCCGTAGCCCAGCTCCTTCATCAGCTTGGTCGGTGCATTGCGCAGGTGCAGTGGCACTTCTTCGGTACCGCTGTCGCGCACATCGGCCTTGGCCTGGTTGAAGGCGGCATAGCCGGCATTCGACTTGGCGGTGCTGGCCAGGTACAGCACCAGCTGGGCGAAGGCGAGCTCGCCTTCCGGGCTGCCCAGCCGCTCGTAGATGTCCCACGCCTCCAGCGCCATGCTCTGCGCGCGCGGGTCGGCCAGGCCAATGTCTTCGATGGCCATGCGGGTCAGTCGACGTGCCAGATACGACGGATCACAGCCACCATCGAGCATGCGCGTGAGCCAGTACAACGCGGCGTCGGGATTGGAGCTGCGCACCGACTTGTGCAGCGCCGATATCTGGTCGTAGAACTGCTCGCCGCCCTTGTCGAAGCGACGGGTACGGTCAGCCAGCACCTGGGTGAGGGTCTGCGGGGTGATGCGACCACCCTCCCCGCCCGCCAGTTCGGCAGCGATTTCCAGCAGGGTCAGCGCACGACGCACGTCACCATCGGCGGCAGTGGCGATCTCCAGCAGCAGCTCCGGCGCAACCTCGATGTGTTCCTCGCCAAGGCCGCGCTCACGATCGCCCAACGCACGTTCCAGTGCTTCAACGATGTCGGTCGGCGAGACGCCTTCCAGCACGTGCACGCGGCAACGCGAAAGCAGTGCCGAGTTCAACTCGAACGACGGGTTCTCGGTGGTGGCGCCAACGAACAGGATGGTGCCGCGCTCGATGTGCGGCAGGAACGCATCCTGCTGCGCCTTGTTGAAGCGATGCACTTCGTCGACGAACAGCACGGTACGACGGCCTTCGGCGAAGCGCTGCGCCGCCTCGGCCAGCACCTGGCGCACCTCCGGCAGGCCGGACAGCACCGCGGAAATGGCACGGAATTCGGCGTCGGAGTATTCAGCCAGCAGCAACGCCAGCGTGGTCTTGCCGCAGCCCGGCGGCCCCCACAGGATCATCGAATGCACGCGCCCGGATTCAACCGCGCGGCGCAGCGCGCTCTCCGGCGCGAGCAGACGCTTCTGCCCGACCATTTCGTCCAGGGTGCGGGGGCGCATGCGCTCGGCCAGCGGGCGCATGTGTTCCCGATCGACACTCAGCAGATCGGGTCCGGGGAATGAAGTGGAGCGATGTCTTGGCACGTGCTCATTGTACCGCGAGAGCGTGCCAACCAAGGTTGGCACCTACCTGGGGCGGTAGTGCCGGGCCCTGCGAGGCGGATCAGGATCGGTAGTGCCGGCCGCTGGCCGGCAGATCAAAAGCGTGTCAACCAAGGTTGACACCCACCAAGGGCGAAGGTTGACACCCACCAGAGCAGGTAGCGCCGGGCCATGCCCGGCGGCCACGATCAATTGCCGATGACGTCGGTGCCGGCCGGCGGGGTGAAGCGGAAGGTGTTGGCGGCGAAGCTGGGGTTGCGCTTCCAGCCACTGAAGCTGATCACGGTGCGCTGGCCCACGGCGTCGGTGATCTCCATCTTCGCCAGGCCCTGCGCGTTGAAGCCGAGTGCGGCGTACTGGAAGCTGGCTTCGGTATCGCGCTTCGGCGACAGCGACAGCCACTGCAGGCCATCGCGCTGTGCGGCCTCTTCACTTACGTCGTACTGCTGCTCCAGCAGCGCCGGGTTGATCAGCGCGGTCAGCGGACTGTTCTGCTCTTCCTTGCCCTGCTCGCGCACGGTCGCCTGTTCCAGGTCCGGCTCGAACATCCAGACCTTCTTGCCGTCGGCCACGATCAGCTGCTCATGCGGGCGCACGTACTCCCAGCGGAACAGGCGCGGTGCCGACAAGGCGACGCGGCCGCTGGTGGATTCCTTGACCTTGCCGCGGCTGTCGAACACCTGCTGGCTGAACTGCCCATCCAGGCCCTTAAGGCCGGTGGTGAAGGTCTTCAGGTCATCACGGGCGCCGGCCCAGGCGCTGCCGGCGGCGGCGCAGGCCACGGCCAGGGTGGTGGTGGCAAGGAAACGACGGAGGCGAAGGTTCATGCAGGAATCCTGTGGGCGCGCGGCCAGGAAAGTTGGGTGCCAGTGTGCCCGGCAAAAGATGAATGGGCGATCAGGACGCCATTATGACGCCCTGATCGCTGATCGGCGATTCAGCCGCCAGCGCCCGGCAGCTTGCCGTACAGCACCTGACCACGGAAGCCGCGGCGCACCTCGCGGAACAGCGCGCGGAAGGCGGCATAGTCCTGCGGCTGGCACAGCGCCTCGGCGCCGCGCACCGCGTTCTGCTGCAGGCGGTGATGCACGGTCACTTCCTGGCCCTGTCGGCTCCAGTCGACCCGGTACTCGCCGGCCGCATTGGCAAACCGCTGGCTGCCGGGAATCGCGATGATCGGGGCATTGACCGGGAACTGCAGGCGATAGGTTTCCTCGCGCAGGCTGGCATTGCAGTAGAACGGCGTCTCGTTGTCCGGTGCCGAGGCGCTGGCATAAAGCCCGCGCACCGATTCGCCACCCGGCGGATCGGGTACGGCCATGCCGCCGGCCACGTCGAAGTCCACGTAATCCTCGGCCTGGAACGCCATGCGATAACCGAACGACCGGGTCAGGTCGACCGGTACACCCTGCAGCTGCAGCTGGCCACGGCCATCGAAACCGGACGCGGCCATGATCGATTCTTCAGCGCGCGCCCGGTTCTGCGCATTGAGCTGGGCGAACTGTGCGCGCATGCCGATCTCGGCGTTGTCGCTCAGTTGCGGCACCGTCTCGCCACGCAGATTGCCCTGTGCGTCGAAGGTAAAGCGTACGTCCATCACCGTCGCGTTGCGCTGCGGATCGTTGGCCGGCGTGCGCGCCAGGGTCGCATCGCGGGTGTGCAGCACCGGCGCGCCAAGATCACCATCGGGCAGCTGGCCGAAGCGCGCCCAGGCACTGGTCGAGTCCAGATACAGATCGAACTCGGGCACATAGGTGATGGCGTGGTTGAAGCGACCCAGCAGCGGAATCTTCGGCAGCGTTGGGCCGCCACCTGCACCGATCAGCACCGGCGAACTGGTGATGCCCTTGGCCGCCAGCAGCGCCTCAAGAATCGTTACGTGGTCCTTGCAGTCGCCGTAGTGGTTGTCGAGGATGCTCTGCGCACTGTTCGGCTCCAGGCCACCGTTACCCAGGTACACCGCGACGTAGCGGATGTTCTGCGCGACCCAGCGGTACAGCGCATCGGCCTGCGCGCGGCGGTCACTGATGCCGGCAGTCACTTCGTCGGCCAGCGCCTGGATCTCCGGCGTGACCTGCGCGGCCGGACCGGCCTTCAGTTGATAGGCGCGACCCATCTGCGCCCAGTCGCGGTAGGTGCTGGCCATGATGTTCGGCCCGAACTCCCACACCGCCGCCGACCAGTTCTGCGCCTGCATCGGTTCGCGGCGCTGGTAGCGCCAGCGCCACGTCGCCTGGCCGTTCTTCACCACCGGGCGATCGCTGCCCTGCACGCCGCGGCTGTCCACGTGCATGGGCAGGTTGGCCGGCGCGCTCAGGGTCACTTCGGCATCGTCGTACTGGGTGAACACATTGAAGGTTTCCCACAGGCCGAAGTAGCCCGGGAAGTACGGCGTCAGCTGGGTGCGCCGCACTTGGTAGAACAGCCGCGTACCCGGCGCCAGGTTGGGGAACACGATCACCCGCACCTTGCGGTCGGCATACATCGCCGCCGAGGCGCTGGAATAGCTTTCCTGGGTGTAGATGCGATCGGCCGGCACCTCGCGGCGCTGGCCGTCGGCGGTCAGCGTGTAGGCGTTGACCACATCCAGCGTTTCCATCTTCTCGCTGTAGCTCAACCGCACCTGGCTGAACTGCTCCACCGCGGCCTTGGTCTTGAGCAGGATCTCGTAGGTTTCAGTCTGTACGTTGCCGGCATCAGGGCGCACCTGGTAGTCGGCGCGATAGCGGACGAAGCTGAAGTTGTTGCTGGCCTCGGCATCGCTGCCGGTGGATGGCGGCGCGACCGCGGGTACGGCTGTCGCGGCGGCATCGGTCAGCGCCGGGCCGGCTGCCAGCAGGCAGGCCAGCGCCAGCGCGCAGGAAACGGGTTGAAGCATGCGTCGGTTCCTTGGACGTCGGGAATGCGGCAGGGCTTACTTCGGCGGCGGCGGTGCCAGCACCGTGCGGTCGCCGTTGTGCTCGGGCGAACTGACCACACCGGCCGCTTCCATGGCCTCGATCAGTCGCGCTGCGCGGTTGTAGCCGATCTTCAGGCGACGCTGCACGCCGGAAATCGATGCACGACGGGTCTCGGTGACCACGCGCAGCGCTTCGTCGTACAGCGGGTCGGACTCATCACCACCGCCGGAACTGGTCTCCGGCAGGCCGGTCGCACCGACCACCACGCCATCGCCCATCGTCTGCACTTCGTCCAGCACGCCGTCGACATAGTCGGCCGGGCCCATCGCCTTGAGGTGCTCGACCACGCGATGCACTTCTTCATCGGACACGAAGGCGCCGTGCACACGCTCGGGCATCGCCGTGCCGGGCGGCAGATACAGCATGTCGCCGTGACCGAGCAGCGTCTCCGCGCCGGACTGGTCGAGGATGGTGCGCGAATCGATCTTCGAGCTGACCTGGAAGGCGATGCGGGTAGGAATGTTGGCCTTGATCAGACCGGTGATGACGTCCACCGACGGGCGCTGGGTGGCCAGGATCAGGTGGATGCCGGCCGCACGCGCCTTCTGCGCGAGGCGCGCGATCAGCTCTTCGACCTTCTTGCCGACGATCATCATCATGTCGGCGAATTCGTCGATGAAGATGACGATGAACGGCAGCGTCTCCAGCGGCCGCGGCGCCTCGCCCAGCTCCGGGTTCGGCTTGAACAGCGGGTCCATCATCGGCTGCCCAGCGTCCTGCGCGTCCTTCACCTTCTTGTTGAAGCCGGCCAGGTTGCGCACGCCTACCGCGCTCATCAGCTTGTAGCGGCGCTCCATCTCGGCCACGCACCAGCGCAGGCCGTTGGCAGCCTCCTTCATGTCGGTGACCACCGGCGCCAGCAGGTGCGGGATGCCCTGGTAGACGCTCAGTTCGAGCATCTTCGGGTCGATCATCAGCATCCGCAGGTCTTTCGGCGACGCCTTGAACAGCAGGCTCAGCACCATCGCATTGACCGCCACCGACTTGCCCGAGCCGGTGGTACCGGCCACCAGCAGGTGCGGCATGCGCGCCAGGTCGGCCACGGTCGAGCGGCCGGCGATGTCCTTGCCCAGCGCGAGGGTCAGCGAACTGGCCGACTTGTCGTACTCCTTCGAGCGCAGCAACTCGGACAGGTAGATCATCTCGCGGGTGACGTTGGGGATTTCCAGGCCGATCACCGACTTGCCCGGGATCACATCGACCACACGCACCGACTTGACCGACAGGCCGCGGGCGATGTCCTTGTCCAGCGAACTGATCTGGCTGACCTTGATGCCCGGCGCCGGCTCGATCTCGAAGCGGGTGATGACCGGGCCGGGGTTGGCGCCGACCACCTGTGCATCGATGCGGAAATCCTTGAGCTTGAACTCGATCTGCCGCGACAGCGCGTCAAGGGTTTCCTTGTCATAGCCCACGGGCTGCGGCTTGGGATCATCCAGCAGGGCCAACGGCGGCAGGTCCGAGCCATCGCCATTGACGCCGCGGAACATCGGGATCTGGTTGTCGCGCTTGGCCCGATCACTCTTTTCGATCACCGGCTCGGGGCGCGGCTCGATCTTCACCGGCTCGCGCTTGGCGCGCACTTCGGCATCGGCCTTGCGCACCTCCTGGCGCTCCTCGCGCATCACGCGGGTCTGCTGCCACTCAGTGGCCTGCTCCTTCTTGCGCTCCAGCAACGGCGCCAGCGACATCACGCCGCGACCGATCTTCTCCATCACCACGAACCAGGACAAGCCTGTAGCCAGGGTGATCGAGGCCAGCAGCAGCACCAGCACGAACAGGTTGGCGCCCAGCGCGCCAAAGCCCACGCTGAGCGAATTTCCGACCAGCTTGCCAAGGATGCCGCCGGCACTGGAGACATCGCCACTGAACAGGCGCACGTGCAGGAAGCCGGTGCCGGCAATCAGGAAGCCGACCAGCCCGACCAGCCGCAACGCGGGGTCCAGATCGTTCTCGCCCTTGCTCTCGCGCTTGAGGCCGAACATCGCGATCCAGGCCAGCGCGCCCAGCACCACCGGCAGCAGGAAGGCGATGTAGCCGAACAGCTGCAGCAGCACGTCGGCGATCCACGCGCCCGCGCGGCCGCCCATGTTGTGTACCGGCGCGACCACGCTGCCGGTGTGCGACCAGCCCGGATCGGTGGCTGAATAGGTGAAAAGGCTGGCAGCCAGATACAGCAGCGCCGGCGCGATGGCGATCAGACCCAGGTCGCGCCACAGGCGCTGACGGCGTGGATTGTCGGTCGTGGCCGCTGCCGCCGTGCGACGCGATGCCTTTTTGTCGTCGGACTTGGAGCGTTCGGGGACCTGCTTCGCCACCTTAGACCATACCTTTGGAATGCGCTGTTAGTGTTTGATAATAAACGAGACGGCGTCAGTTTTCAGTTATCCGTTGCCGCACAAGCGGGGACAGGGCCCGAAACCGCCCGTGGATGGCGCTGTTCTGTTCATCGGCTTGAATCGCCCTGCCCCAGCCGCCACTCTATGACCAGCCAAGGATGCTGTGCAAACATCGCCGCGCCTTGTCCCATCTACCTTTTCGCGAGTCTACATGAGCACTAGCCTGCCCTCCCGCCACCAGCGTCTTGTCATCCTCGGTTCCGGCCCGGCCGGTTGGACCGCTGCCGTCTACGCTGCCCGCGCCAACCTGAAGCCGGTCGTCATCACCGGCCTGCAGCAGGGTGGCCAGCTGATGACCACCACCGAAGTGGACAACTGGCCGGGTGACGCCCATGGCCTGATGGGCCCGGACCTGATGGCGCGCATGCAGGCCCACGCCGAGCGCTTCGAGACCGAGGTGATCTTCGACCACATCCACACCGCGGACCTGTCGCAGCGCCCGTTCAAGCTGATCGGCGACAGCCACGAGTACACCTGTGACGCCCTGATCATCTCCACCGGCGCGACCGCCAAGTACCTGGGCATTCCGACCGAAGACGAGTTCAAGGGTCGCGGCGTGTCCGCCTGCGCCACCTGCGACGGCTTCTTCTACCGTGACCAGAACGTGGTCGTGGTCGGCGGCGGCAACACCGCCGTGGAAGAAGCACTGTACCTGTCCAACATCGCCCGCAAGGTCTACCTGGTCCACCGCCGCGACACCCTGAAGGCGGAAAAGATCATGCAGGACAAGCTGTTCGCCAAGGTTGAAGCCGGCAAGATCGAAACCGTCTGGCACCACCAGGTGGAGGAAGTGCTGGGCAACGAGGCCGGCGTGACCGGCGTGCGCGTGAAGTCGACCCTGGACGGCAGCACCCGCGACATCGATGCGCACGGCTTCTTCGTGGCCATCGGCCACCACCCGAACACCCAGCTGTTCGACGGCCAGCTGACCATGAACAACGGCTACCTGGAAATCCGTTCGGGCCTGGGTGGCAACGCCACCCAGACTTCGGTGGAAGGCGTGTTCGCCGCCGGCGACGTGGCCGACCAGCACTATCGCCAGGCGATCACCTCGGCCGGCTTCGGCTGCATGGCCGCACTGGATGCAGAGCGTTACCTGGATGCACAGGGCAAGGCCAGCTGAGAGGTGAATCCGCTCCTGTAGAGTCGAGCAATGCTCGACTTAGACAAAAGGCCGACGCGAGAGCGCCGGCCTTTTCTTTTCAGTAGTGCCAGGCCATGCCTGGCAATGCCCCGTTCGCCTTCAGGCTTGCACGCAACTCTGCTGGAACTCGACCGGTGGCGCTGCAACGCCGTCCGCGTCCCGAAGCACCACACTCCAGCGCGCAATGCCGGGGCTGGAGCCATTGCAGGCAAGATCGATCGTCATCGGCGTCGCGGGGTCATCAAAAGTTGCTTCCCACGGCGTACAGGCCCCAGGCTCCGAACAGGACGCCAGCGAGAACTGCGCGACCACTGGATGCTGGGGGTTGCCCAGATAGCCAAGATCAAAGGCTCGTGATGATTGAACCGGCACATCGATATCCGCTATCGCGTTTAGCACCAGCGGCTCGCATGCCTTCCCGGCCGCCCACAACCGATAGCCCTTCTCAACGCCCTTCATCGCGGCGGACCGGAAGGCTGGGTCGAGAAGCGCTTTGGCGTCATCCGAGTTCGTGTGGAAGGCGGTCTCCACGATGATCGATGGCATATGCGCCTCTCGATTCTCGCCCTTGTTGTCGGAATGCACATCAGGAGCGACGGCGAAGGACTCGTAGCCCGATTGCGCCTGGACAACCTCCTTCATCGCACACAGTACGCTCCGCCCCAACGCCGCATCCTCCGCCTGTCCCGGCTGTACGATGACACGCGCTCCGCGTACGTTCCCCGTCGCTTCTGCGTTGCTGTGCAGGTGGATGGCCACCTCTGCGTCAATATGATTGGCCAGAAGCGGCCGACTATTGATGTCCTCACGTTCCTCCCTATCCCACAGGGTGCTGCCCGCATAGGTATTCCAGATCGCGACATTGCCGGGATATTGTTCGGCTATTGCATAGCGCGCGGCCATCGTCCACCACTCCTTTCCACTGGGCGGGTGAACCAGACCACCCCCTTGCTGTACACGGGGACGAACAGCCGGCATTCGGCTTCGTTGTTCGATCAATTGCTTCAGCTCGTCTGCATACGACGGGGTTACGATCCCTTCGGAAACGCCATGAACTTCTGGACGAGACGTCACCCAGTCGTTCGATCTGTGACTGTAGAAATAGCCGTGCCCAGCGGCAACGAAAGCCATCCCAGCGCCCTTTCCTGACCTTTCTCGTCGTTTCCGCCGCACCTCGCGGGCGGCGCTATCCGCCTCCTGCACAGCAGGAAAATAGTGCTCGACCTCTTTTCCGTCATACAGAAAAATGACACGACTGAACGGAGCCGCCTGCTCGGCCCAATGCAGCAGCCCAAAACTGATCTCGCTTCTCTGATCCTCGAACGACGGTCCGTAATCGGCAGGCAGGAAGTTCCGATCCAAGGCCACGGTCACAACACCGTTGGCGATATCCGCTGACACCTCGACCCGGCGGCTCCGCGCCTGCCCATCGACGAGACGGACGCGTTCGAGGATGTCGCGCGCCTTCTGAGTCAAGAGTATGTTGAGCCCCGCGTCCTGCTCCATCGGGGGGCGGGATTCAGCGGCCTGCGCAGGGCTGGTCATAAGCACGCCCCCCAACAGGGACAGCAGCACGGAAAGTGTTACAGAGCGAAGCGTTCGGTTCATTGTGGCTACTCCATGCGTGAAATGAATGCACCGCTTCTGCGACGCAACACACCCTGGCCCGTCACCGCGCTGGAGTTCGGCACCACGCGCACATCAACGCAGAATTCGAACTTTCCTCACCCTCAGGCAGAACGAACCAATCCGCTTCCGCCAACACCGTTCGCGATCGTCCTGCCCTATCCTTTCCCCTCATGCCCACCGCCCGCTTCCTCGACTCCCTGCAGTCCATTCCCGCCACCGACTGGGATGCCCTGCACGACGGCCGCAACCCGTTCGTCAGCCACGCCTTCCTGTCCGGCCTGGAAACCCACGGCTGCCTGCGCGAGGACTGGGGTTGGCAGCCGCAACACTTCACCCTGTGGGACGGTGACACCCTGGTCGGCGCCGCTCCCGGCTACCTGAAGACCAACTCGCATGGCGAGTTCGTGTTCGACCACGCCTGGGCCAATGCCTATGCGCGCCACGGCCGCGACTACTACCCGAAGTGGCTCGGCGCGGTGCCGTACTCGCCGGTGACCGGCCCGCGCCTGCTGGCCCGTGACGATTCGCAGCGCGCTGCGCTGTTGACGGCACTGCGCGAACAGATGCCCGCACTCGACGTGTCGTCGGCACACATCAATTTCCACACGGTGGCTGACGAAACGGCCTTCAGTGACGATTGGCTGCTGCGCGAGGACATCCAGTTCCAGTGGCAGAACCCGGGTGACTGGAGCACGTTCGAGCAGTTCCTCGGCGCCATGAACCACAAGCACCGCAAGAACATCCGCCAGGAGCGGGCCAAGGTCACCCGCCAGGGCATCAGCTTCCGGGTGGTGCATGGCGACGAAGCCAGCCGCGCCGATCTGCAGGCGATGTACCGCTTCTACCTGCAGACGTTCCTGGAATACGGCAACGCGCCAGCGCTGACCGAAGCCTTCCTGCGCCACTTGGCGATTTCACTGGGGCGCGGACTGGTGCTGTTCCTGGCCGAACAGGACGGCGAACCCATCGCCGGCGCGCTGTGCCTGCGCGGTGGCGACACGCTGTACGGCCGCTACTGGGGCGGTGCCACCCTGCCCGGCCTGCACTTCGAGGCCTGCTACTACCAGGGCATCGAATACTGCCTGCGCGAGGGGATAGCCCGTTTCGAGCCCGGCGCGCAGGGTGAGCACAAGCTGGCGCGTGGCTTCCTGCCGACCATCGTGCGAAGCCGGCACTGGGTGGCCGATGCGGAGTTTGCCGAGGCGCTGCGCGACTGGTGCCGGCAGGAGCGGCGGGATGTGCGGCGCTACCAGCAGGAGCTGCAGGGGCATAGCCCGTTTCGTGCGGAACCGTAGCGTCGGAGAAGCGTGCCAACCAAGGTTGGCATCTACCAGAGCAATTCAGGGCACTGCGCTCAGGTGCACTGCCAGAAATGCCCGCTCACCCGGCACTTCGCGCACCAGAAGCTGTAGAGCATGCCGCCACTCCCCCACAGCAACATGCCTTCATTGGTGGTCGGCAACGTCGAGTCGAGCTGCATCACGAAAGGCATCTGCTCGCCGCAGTCGATGCACGCCGGGTAGTGCGCGCTCTGCACCCAGCTCGGCGCGCCGCCCACGCGCGACAGGTTCTGCCGATGATTGGACTGGCCCCAGTCCTGCTGCTGCCAGCGAGGGCTGTCCATCGCGGCAAGACCGACGTCGGCCTGCATCAGGTCCCCGCTGTCGGTGGGATTGATCGGCACCTCACGGTGCTGGCTGGGGTGGCAGCTGGGCACGCCGTCCGCATCGTGGCGATAGAAACGCACGGGCGGATCTTCCCAGCCGCAGCAGTCCAGGCACAGGCCCAGGGTGATCGAGCCGGCCGCTCCCTCTTCCAGCGCCGCAGTGTCGGTCTGCAGCAGGCGCTGCAGCGGTGCATGGCAGCTGCCGCACACGGCGTCGAGCGGGCCGCCCATGCTCCCCGCATGCTGCACCTGACCGCCATTCCAGGTGGGGTGCAGCCGCCAGATCCGCTTGCGCCAGCCCGGCTCTTCGGCCACCTGTGCACGATGTTGCCTGCTTCCGAAACGCAGGTGCAGCGGTTGCTGGCCATGCAGGCGGTGCAGCCGGGGACCATCGGCCAGGCCCGCCCAGTGCGCCCAGACCTGCGCATCCAGATCGCTCCAGTCGGCCAGGTAGCCACGCGCGGCAGCATGGGTTTCCGGCTGGTTGGCCAACAGCACTGCCTTGGCGCGCTCCAGTTCGCGATCGTCATCGGCCTCGGTCAACCGATGCGCCCAGTTCGCCGCGACCGGCGGCGGCAGTGCCTGCCAGACCTGCGGGGCCAGTTGGATGTCATCCTCGATGGCGACCTCCAGCAGCGCCTCCCAGTCGCCTTGCAGCGTGTGCGGCGCCTGGTAGCTGGCGAACTCCAGCACGCTGGTCAGCAGTTCACCGCGCTCGCCGTCACGATAGCGCCGCCAGGCATCGGCACAGACCGGCGCGACAGCCTCATCCGGCAGCAGATCCAGCGCCGTATCGAGGAAGGTGGAACTGGGCGAGCGGCGCTCCAGCGCCTGCAGCAGCAGCGCGCCAAGCCGGGGGCGGTCTTCGCTGGCCAGGGTCAACAGCATGCCCAGGCTGTCATTGCGTGTGCGCGGCGCATCGTGCGCATCGAGGATGGCGGTGATGGGGTCGCTCATGCGGGGCTCCTTGCCGGTGAAGCGTGATGGTGCCAGACATCGCGTATCGCCACGACGAATACAATGCCGGCATGACCCGTCAGTTGCCCTGGCGCCTGGCCGATGCGCCGGATGCCCCCTTCCCGCCAGCCGAGACCGCCCTGCGCCAACCCGACGGGCTGCTGGCCGTGGGCGGTGACCTGCACCCGCTGCGCCTGCTCAACGCCTATGCCGGCGGCATCTTCCCGTGGTTCAGCGAGGGCGAGCCGATCCTGTGGTGGTCGCCGGACCCGCGCATGGTGTTCCGTACCGACGGTGTGCACCTGAGCAGCAGGTTCCGCCGGCAAATGCGCGGCAGCACCTGGGAAGTGACCGCCGATACCGCCTTCAGCCAGGTGATGCGTGCCTGCGCCAGCGCCCCCCGTCCCGGCCAGGACGGCACCTGGATCAGCCCTGCGATGGTGGATGCCTACAGCCAGCTGCACGACCTGGGATTCGCGCATTCCTTCGAAGTGTGGGACCGGCAGACGCTGGTCGGTGGCATCTACGGCGTGGCCATCGGTGCGATGTTCTTCGGCGAAAGCATGTTCAGTGGCGCCAGCGGCGGTTCCAAGGTGGCGCTGGCTGCACTGGCGCGGACACTGCGTGGCTGGGGTTGGCCACTGATCGATGCGCAGGTGGAGAACCCGCACCTGCTGCGCATGGGGGCGGAGCACCTGCCGCGCGCGCCGTTTCTGCAACAGGTCCGCAGCGCGGTGCAGGCACCGGGCCGGGAAGGCGCCTGGACTCAGCTGGTCGGGCGCGTGCCGGCAGCGGATTTTGCCGGGGAATAACACAATCTTTGCAAGCTGGGCGTTTGACGCGTAAAATGCTGCGCCTTAGGCCCAACGTGGCCGTTTTCTGAACCGCACAGGACTACATGTCGAAAGACGATTCCATCGAGTTCGAGGGCACCGTCAGCGAGACGCTGCCGAACACCACTTTCCGCGTTCGTCTGGAAAATGGGCACGAAATCATCGCCCACATCTCCGGCCGCATGCGCAAGAACTACATCCGCATCCTCACCGGTGACCGGGTCAAGGTTGAAATGACCCCGTACGACCTGACCAAGGGTCGTATCACCTACCGAATGAAGTAAGCGGCTGGCGCGTTGCGCCACCCCGACAAGGCCAGCCCTGGACGCTGGCCTTTTGTCATGTCTGAAATCCGGCCCTGCCGGACGGCACCCTGACCGAATGCACCGTGACATCGGTCAGCCATGCTTGCGGCAGATTCGCATTCGCACCAGCGGCGTCATCGTGGCACCCGATCCAGTCCGGATCGCCACCCCCTGCCCCCGCCATGAACATGTCTTCCCTGCCCGCTGGCTTTGCTGCACTCGCACTCATCGCTGCCGCCCTGATCGCTCCCGCCGCCCAGGCCGCCGACACGCCGCCAGCCACCACCGGCGACAGCTGCATTGCGTTGAGTGAGGACCAGCAGATCGTGCGCGCCGGCGCCGATCGCGATGTGCTGCTGCGCAATGGTGACCAGCACTACCGCGTCATCTTCACCGCCTCCTGCAACAGCGCCGTGACCTCGCGCCGGCTGGCGTTTGAAACCCAGGGCGAGAGCAACCAGCTGTGCGGCGGTTCGCGCAGCGTGCTGAAAACCGACCGCGCCAGCTGCACGGTCGAGCGGATCGAGCCCCTCGAAGCTGCCACCTTCCAGCGCATGGCCCGCCAGCGCAGCCGCTGAAGGCTGACACGACAAGGGCGGCCTGAGCCGCCCTGTCGTTGCCTGCGTCGCCGGGCAGTGCCCGGCAGACGCTTATTCCACAGTGGCCGGCAACAGCCGCTCAGGCTCAGCCTGCGCCTCGACCACCAGCTCGTCGTTGCGCACGTCGATGCTGACCTTGCCGCCGTTGACCAGCTTGCCGAACAGCAGCTCGTCGGCAAGCGGGCGCTTGACCTTGTCCTGCAGCACCCGCGCCATCGGGCGGGCGCCCATCAGCGGGTCGAAACCATGGTGGGCCAGCCAGTCGCGCGCGGTCGGCGTGGCCGACAGGCTGACGTGCTTCTCCTGCAGCAGCATCTCCAGCTCGATCAGGAACTTGTCCACCACGCGCAGGATGTGCTCGAAGCCCAACGGCTGGAACTGCACCACCGCATCGAGGCGGTTGCGGAATTCCGGCGTGAACGCACGACGGATGGTCTCCATCGCATCGGTGGCGTGATCCTGCTTGGTGAACCCGATCGAACGCCGCGAGGCCTGCGCCGCGCCGGCATTGGTGGTCATCACCAGCACCACGTTCTTGAAGTTGGCTTCGCGACCGTTGGTGTCGGTCAGCACGCCGCGGTCCATCACCTGCAACAGGATGTTGAAGATGTCCGGGTGCGCCTTCTCGATTTCATCCAGCAGCAGCACGCAGTGCGGCGTCTTGACGATCTTCTCGGTCAGCAGGCCGCCCTGGTCGAAGCCGACGTAGCCCGGAGGCGCACCGATCAGGCGGCTGATCGAATGCGGCTCCATGTACTCGGACATGTCGAAACGGACCAGCTCGATGCCCAGCTGCAGCGCCAGCTGCTTGGTCACCTCGGTCTTGCCGACACCGGTGGGACCGGCGAACAGGAAGTTGCCGATCGGCTTTTCCGGATTGCCAAGGCCCGAGCGCGCCAGCTTGATGGCCGAGGCCAGGGTGCCGATGGCCGGGTCCTGGCCGAAGATCACCATCTTCAGGTTGCGCTCCAGATGCTGCAGCACATCCTTGTCGGTGGCGCTGACCTGCTTGGCCGGGATGCGCGCCATCTTGGCGACGATGGCCTCGACCTCTTCGACGTCGATCAGCTCCTTGCGCTGCCCTTCCGGCAACAGGCGCTGGCGGGCACCGGCCTCATCGATCACGTCGATGGCCTTGTCCGGCAGCAGGCGGTCGGCGATGTGCTTGACCGACAGGTCGACCGCAGCCTGCAGCGCTTCATCGGCGTAGGTCACGCCGTGGTGGGCTTCGTACTTGGACTTCAGGCCCTGCAGGATCTCGTAGGTCTCGCCCACGGTGGGCTCGACGATGTCGATCTTCTGGAAGCGACGGGCAAGCGCCCGGTCCTTCTCGAAGATGCCGCGGTATTCCTGGAACGTGGTCGAGCCGATGCAGCGCAGCTCGCCCGACGCCAGTGCCGGCTTGATCAGATTGGAGGCATCCATGGTGCCGCCCGACGCCGAACCGGCGCCGATGATGGTGTGGATCTCGTCGATGAACAGCACCGCATTGGGCACCTTCTTCAACGCGGTCAGCACACCCTTCAGGCGCTTCTCGAAGTCGCCACGGTATTTGGTGCCGGCCACCAGCGCGCCCAGGTCGAGCGAGTAGATGACCGCATCGGCCAGCACGTCCGGCACCGAGCCTTCCACGATACGTCGGGCCAGGCCCTCGGCAATGGCCGTCTTGCCGACGCCAGCCTCGCCTACGTACAGCGGGTTGTTCTTGCGGCGGCGGCACAGGACCTGGATGGTGCGTTCGATCTCGTCGGCACGGCCGACCAGCGGGTCGATGCGACCGGCGCGGGCCTGTTCGTTGAGGTTGCTGGCGAACTCGGTCAGGGCATCGCCCTTCGGCTCACCCTCGCCCCCTTCCATGCGGCCCTCGCCCTCGGACGAGGACGGCTGCTCGCCTTCCTCACCCAGCTTGGCGATGCCGTGGGACAGATAATTGACCACATCCAGCCGGGTGACGTCCTGCTGGTTGAGGTAATAGACGGCGTGGGAGTCCTTTTCGCCGAAGATGGCGACCAGCACGTTGGCGCCGGTGACCTCCTTCTTGCCGGAGGACTGCACGTGGTACACGGCCCGCTGCAGCACGCGCTGGAAACCCAGGGTCGGCTGGGTATCGCGGCCGTCATCTTCGGCCAGGCGGGACACGGAAGCCTCGATGGCCTGCTCCAGCTCCTGGCGCAGGCGGTCGGCGTCGGCACCACAGGCCTTCAGTACGGCTTGGGCGGACGGGTTGTCGAGCAGTGCCAACAGCAGGTGTTCGACCGTCATGAACTCATGTCGGGCCTCACGGGCGCGCTTGTAGCACTGGCCGATGGTGTGTTCGAGGTCTTTGCTGAACATGGATTACTCCGGCGGCAGTTGGGGACAATATGCGGCCTGACTACGCGATTTCCATCACCCTAGCGGATTGCGACGTTCAGATGGCGTTAGCAGTGCGAACCGCTTGATCATCGTTCACTCCAGGACAGCACCCTCACCATGAGCGAACCCTACCTGAGCCGCTGGCGATTGCGACGTGATGGCCCTTCGATCCGTACCCCCCATGCCCGGCTCTGGCCGGTGCTGACCGCCTCTGGCGAGGCGGCCATGTTGAAGGTGAGCACGGAGACAGAGGAACAGAACGGCCATCGCCTGCTGCGCTGGTGGAACGGCGACGGTGCCGCACGCCTGCTGGCCCACGAGGGGCCGGCGATCCTGATCGAACGCGCGCACGGCGATTCGCTGCGGCAACGTTCGATCAAGGGCGAGGACGACGCCTGCACCATGATCCTGTGCCAGGTCCTGCAGCAGCTGCACCGGCCACGGAGCGCGCCACCAGAAGACCTGGTCTGCCTGCGTAGATGGTTCGCCGATCTGCTGCAGGCAAGGGCGCCGCTGCCGCCATTGCTGGAACAGTGCAGATCGCTGGCGATGGCACTGCTGGAGGATGAGCAGGAGATACGGCCGCTGCATGGCGACCTGCACCACGACAACGTGCTGGATTTCGGCGCACGGGGTTGGCTTGCGATCGACCCGAAGCGGCTGCTGGGCGACCGCGCGTTCGATTACACCACGATGTTCAGCAACCCGGACCTGTGCGGGCCAGGCATCCATGTGGCCACCCGGCCAGAGCGCTTCCACGCCCGGCTGGAACAGGTCTGCCGGCTGGCCGATATCGAGCGCACGCGACTGCTGCGCTGGATCGCGGCCAGTGCCGGGCTGTCAGCGGTGTGGTTCCGGGATGACGGCGACCCGGCCGACATCGATGAGGCAGTAGCCGGGATGGCCTTGCAGGCGCTGGCGGAGGTGTGAATCCTCTGTCTGCCCTGGTAGGTGCCCACCTTGGTGGGCACGCTCCATCCGGGGTCGATACGCCCGGGCAGAAATCAGCCGAGCATGGGCTCGGCTCTACAGGGCGCGCTCCATCCGCGATCGGACCGTGGGCGGTCAGGCCTTTTCCATCGTGCACAGCAACGGATGCTGGTTCATCCGCGCGTACTCGTTGACCTGGGCCACCTTGGTCTCGGCCACTTCACGGGTGAACACACCGCAGACGCCACGGCCACGGGTGTGGACGTGCAGCATCACCTGGGTGGCCTTGTCCAGGTCCATGTTGAAGAACTGCTGCAGGACGTCCACGACGAAATCCATCGGGGAGTAGTCGTCATTGAGCAGCATGACCTGATAGAACGGCGGCGGCGCTACTTCCGGGCGCGCGGGCTCCACGGCAACGCCGTGCTCGTGGTGGGAATCGGGGGCGGACTCGCGAGGCATCGGTCCATTATAAGGGCTGAGACGGCCCTGCGTCGGCCCTGTGCGGAATGGACGGCAAGGACGCCCGCCGTCACAATTGCACCTTCCCACACTCTTGGTTTCACAGGATCTTCATGAAAAGGACCCTTCTCTCCGCCCTGCTGATCGCCCTGGCTGCCGCTGGCACCGCTGGCGCTGCGACCACCACTGACAGCGCGAAGGCCGACAAGGCCGTTGCCCGTCATCTGGAAAAGCTGGGCTACACCTACGAGGTGGATGAAGACGGCGACTACCAGATGGTGTTCGACGTCGAAGGCGATCGCACCCAGATCGTCTATGTGCGCTCGTCGGTGGAAGACTTCGGTACCCACAACATCCGTGAGGTCTGGTCGCCGGGTTATACCTCTCAGACCAAGCAGTTCCCGGTGGCCGTGGCCAACCGCCTGCTGGAAGACTCGCAGGATGCCAAGATGGGCGGCTGGGTGAAGCAGGAGTCGACCGCGATGTTCGTAGTGAAGATCGATGCCGACGCCACCTCCGACCAGCTCAGCGACGCCATCGATGCGGCCATCCGCACCGCCGATGCGATGGAGCTGGAGCTGACCAAGAAGGACGATCTCTGAGTTGAACACCTCGCCGGACCCGCGCTGGGCACCGCACGCAACCGTCGCCACCGTGGTGGTCGACGGTGGCAGGGTGCTGCTGGTCGAAGAGACCATCGAAGGCCGGCAGGTGCTGAACCAGCCGGCCGGGCACCTGGAGCCGGGCGAAAGCCTGGCTGCCGCCGCCCTGCGCGAGACCGTCGAGGAAACCGGCTGGACGGTGGAACTGACCGCCTTCATCGGCTGCTACCAGTGGACCGCCGCTGACGGCACCCCGTTCCTGCGCTTCTGCTATGCCGCGCGCCCGGTCTCGCACGACCCGGCGCGGCCGCTGGATGCCGGCATCGATCGGGCGCTGTGGATGACCCCGGCCGAACTGCAGGCCGCCGCCGGACGCCAGCGCAGCCCGCTGGTCTGGCAGGTGCTGGCCGACTACCTGGCCGGCCAGCGCTACCCGCTTGCACTGGTCCGGGAGGTCGCATGAGCAGTCCACGGGTGATGGTTGGCGTGTCTGGCGGCGTGGATTCCTCCGTGGCCGCCTGGCGGCTGGTACAGCAGGGCGAGGCCGTGGCCGGTCTGTTCATGCAGAACTGGGCCGACGACGGCAGCGGTGACTGCCGCGCTGAAGATGATCGCCGCGATGCGGTGGCTGTCTGCGGGTTGCTGGGCATCCCGTTCCATTTCCGCGACTTCTCCAACGAGTACTGGCAAGGGGTGTTCGAACACTTCCTTGCCGAGTACGCCGCCGGCCGCACGCCGAACCCGGACGTGCTGTGCAACCGCGAAGTGAAGTTCAAGCACTTCCTGGATGCTGCCCGCGAGCTGGGCGCCGAGCGCATCGCCACCGGGCACTACGCGCGCATTGCCCAGCGCGGCCATCAGTGGCTGCTACTGCGTGGCGCCGACCGTTCCAAGGACCAGAGCTACTTCCTGCACCAGCTGGGGCAGGAACAGCTGGCAGCCACGCTGTTCCCGATTGGCGATCTGGAAAAGAGCGACCTGCGCCGGATTGCCCGCGACGTGAGCCTGCCGACCCACGCCAAGAAGGATTCGACCGGCATCTGCTTCATCGGCGAGCGCGATTTCCGCGAGTTCCTCGGACGCTACCTGCCGGCCAAAACCGGGCAGATCCTGGACCCCAGCGATGGCAGCGTGATCGCTGAACACCCTGGCGTTTTCTATTTCACCCTGGGCCAGCGCGAAGGCCTGAACATCGGCGGCGTGCGCGGCCGCCCTGCCGCCCCCTGGTACGTGGTCGGCAAGGACGTGGCCAGCAACGTGCTGTACGTGGACCAGGATCGCGACAGCCCGTGGATGCTGTCCAACCGACTGCGCTCGGAGACCGCGCACTGGATTGCCGGCGCGCCACCGGCACGGCGTTTTGAATGCACCGCGCAGACCCGCTACCGCCAGCCGGACGAGCCGTGCACGGTGGACGTGCTGGACGACGGCAGCGTGCAGGTTTCCTTCGCCCGCCCGCAGCGTGCAGTCACCCCCGGGCAATCCCTGGTGCTGTATGACGGTGAGGTCTGCCTGGGTGGCGCGGTGATCGCCGCCACCGACGCGCCGCTGGAACAGCGCCTGCGCACCACCCCTTCCCCTTTTGAGGTACTCGCTGCATGAGTTTCACTGTCGACGACCGCGTTCTGGCTTTGGCCGGCATTGCCCAGGCCCTGCAGCAGGTACGCCGTATCGCCGATACCGGCCATTCCGACGCCGCTGCCGTGCGCACCGCCGTGGACAGCGTGTTCCGCATCGATGCGTCCTCGCCGCAGGCGGTGTTTGGTGATCGGCACGCACTGAAGTCCGGCCTGCGCCTGCTGCACAACCATTTCCGCAGCCAGGGCCAGGATCCGATCCTGCCCAAGCTGGCCCTGTCGGTGCTGCAGCTGGAGCGCCGGTTCGTGCAGGACGGGGCCACCGTGAACAAGGTCGCCTCGGGTATCGAGCGCGCCCAGCAGCAGGCCGCCGCGCTGGGAGACAGCGGACACCCGGATGTACTGGCCGCGCTGGGCGGCCTGTATGCGGACACCATCAGCCACCTCAAGCCGAGGGTGATGGTGCAGGGCAACCCGCACTACCTGGGCCAGGCCGGCGTGGTGGCCGAGATCCGTGCACTGCTGCTGGCCGCCGTGCGCGCCGCGGTGCTGTGGCGGCAGCTGGGTGGCAGCTACTGGGATTTCCTGCTCAGCCGCAAGGCGATGGTCGAGGCCGTGGACCGGCAGCTGGCCTGAAGTGCGGGGTCGGATCCCTTTCCTGCAGGGATAGGGCCCTGACCCCAGACCACCCGGGCGCGCCGGAAAACCGGCGCATTCAGAATGCATTTCGGAGCACATCGACGTTAAAGAGAAGGGGGGTACGGCCGATACATCCTCCGTGCACCTCCCGAGAACGTCCATGTACTCACGCATTTTCATCCGTCTGGCCGCCCCCCTGGCTCTGACCCTGCTGCTCCCCTTCGCCATCGGTTTCGAATGGCCGGTCGCCCTGCGTTGGGCGATCCTGACCACGATGACGCTGAGCTGGCTCGGCTTTGCGTGGTGGACCGCCCGCGCCCAGGCGCACCGTTCCCCGGAACATGCCCGTGTCCTGCGTGAGCAGGACCAGCTGCTGACCGAGCTGCGCAACTTCGTCGGCAACGAGATCGACGGTTCGCGTGGCGAAGTGGAACGCGCCCGCGACCTGATCCGCCAGGCCGTCTCCAGCCTCGGCGGCAGCTTCGATGCGATGAACCGCAAGTCGCGCCAGCAGAGCCAGGCGCTGTCGCGCATCGTCGACCGCGCCGGTGACGAAGGCGGCGCTGGCCTCGACGTTGCCCGCTTCGCCCAGCACGCCAGCCACCGCATGGAACAGCTGGTGGAAGCGCTGGAACAGGTGAGCGGCCAGAGCAGTACCACCGTGCAGCACATCGATCAGATGGCGCAGCACCTGGATGGCATCTTCGCGCTGCTGGAAGACGTCAAGTCGATTGCCGACCAGACCAACCTGCTGGCCCTGAATGCCGCCATCGAAGCTGCGCGTGCCGGTGAAGCCGGTCGCGGCTTCGCCGTGGTCGCCGACGAAGTACGCAACCTGTCCGAGCGCTCGACCACCTTCAACGAGCAGATCCGCAAGCTGGCACACAGCTCCAAGGACGCCATCGCCAAGGTCCGCGAGACGGTTTCGCACATGGCCTCGCGCGATATGGACCGCTCCCGTGAAGCGCGCCAGGAAGCCGCGGCGATGCTGGACAACGTGGCGCAGATCAATGCGTCGCTGGGTGACGGCATGCGCGAAGTGTCCGACTGCGCGCGTTCGATCGATGGCAGCGTAGCCGAAGCCGTGCGCGCCCTGCAGTTCGAGGACATCGCCACCCAGGCGCTGGGCGGCGTACATACCCACCTGGACCGCCTGACCGCAATCAACCGCGAAGCGGTGGCCCTGCAGGAACTGCTGCACCGCAACGGCGGCGTGTTCGACGAGGAAATCGCCTCGGCCCTGCAGCGCACCGGCAGCCGCCTGCGCGAACTGCGCAGCGAATGGGAACGCCCGCCGCACAAGCCGGTTGCCCAGCAGAGCATGGGCGCCGGTACGGTCGAGCTGTTCTGATCCTGATGTCCGCTGCCTCTTCCGGCAGCGTGCAAGGCCCCGGTTCTGCCGGGGCCTTTGCGTGTGACCCGCCTTTGGATGCATCCTGCAAGCGCACCATGACCCTGATCCGCGCCCTGCCCCCGATCAACGAGAACGAACGCCCGCGCAATGCGAGCGTACGTGAGCAGCTGCGACAGCTGGAAGATGTGGCCCGCGAAGAAATACAGGAGCTGCAGCAACTGGCCGATGCGCGCCCTGCCCCGGTTGTGGCTGGCGACGACGTGCTGGGGTTGGCGTGGGACCTTGGGCTGGATGGGGATGCGTTGAAGTAGATCCACGCCCTGCGTGGATGAAGCTCCCCATGGCATGATGCGCCGGTCCTGTTCATGGAAGACCGATGGTCATCGCCCTGATTACCCTGCTGCTGGTCGAAATCCTGCTGCTGGTGATGTGGGCGCCATTCTTCTTCCGTACCGGCATCGCCTTGTTCAACCAACGCATCGCCGCTACGCCGACCGAACTGGCCCAGCTTTCGTTGGCCGGCCTGGAGCATGACCTGCCGACCGATACCTGGCTTCGCCTGGTGTTCCGCGCGCTGCCGGACGGCAGTGTCGCCTTTCGCGAGAGCTTCGCACCCAGCTTCGGCGGTCGCTACTTTCCGCTGATGCGCGGCCGGGTGATGATCGACGCGCGGCGCCGGGAGGTGCGGGTGGTCGGACTGTGCAGCTGGTTCGCGCTGGGCCTGACGCTGATGATGGTGCCGATCATTCTGGTACGCCCGGCGGCGTCGCCGATGCTGGTGGCCCTGCTGCTGTTCTATATTGGCTTTTACATCCAGCGGCGACGCTATGCCAACGTGGTCGAAGCGGTGCGCGCACGGCTGCGGTCCGAGTTTCCGCAGAGGCTGGTTGCCGCGCCGCACTAGATCCACGCCATGCGTGGATGATCGCGCGTGCAGGCATCAATGCCGACCAAGGTCGGCATCTACCAGAGCAGTGTAGATCCACGCCATGCGTGGATGATCGCGCGTGCCGACATCAGTGCCGACCAACGGTCGGCACCCACCAAGGCAGGGTCGTGGCGCCTCAGCGAACCAGCACCACTTCGCTGGCGGCATCGGTGCGGCCGGGTGCGGCGTGCTGCTGGCGCAGCCATTGCGCCAGGTCGCGCGGGCTGAGCGGGCGCGAGTACAGGTAGCCCTGGATCTCGTCGCAGCCCTGCCGGCGCAGCATGTCCTCTTCCTGGTGTGTTTCCACGCCCTCGGCCACCACCTTCATGCCCAGCGCATGGCCCAGGTGCACGATGGCCTGGGTCACTTCCGCGGTACCCGAGTCGTGCAGCATCCCCTGCACGAAACTGCGGTCGATCTTCAGGCGGCCGACCGGGAAGCGGTTGAGGTAGTTGAGGTTGGAGAAGCCGGTACCGAAGTCATCGACCGCCAGCGGCACGCCATGCCGTTCAAGCACATCGAAGCAGTGGCGCAGGATGTCGGTGTCACGGATCAGCGCCGATTCGGTCAGTTCCAGCTCCAGCCGCTGCGGCGGCCAGCCGTGCGCGTGGCAGATTTCGATCACCCGCTCAGCGAAGCCGCGATCACGCAGCTGCACCGCCGACACGTTTACCGCAATGCGCTCGAAATGCAGGCCGGCACGGTCCCATGCTGCCGCCTGGCGACAGGCTTCGGACAACACCCAGTCGCCGATGCGGACGATCTCGCCGCACTTTTCAGCAATCGGAATGAACTCCGCAGGGCTGCAGTAGCCGATCCCCGGACGATGCCAGCGCAGCAGCGCTTCGATCGCCGGCGGCTCACCATGATGGGCGTGCAGCAGCGGCTGATAGGCCAGGCTGAACTCGTCGCGCTCGATGGCGCCATGCAGGCCGTGCTCGATCTCCAACCGCCGCTGGATCCGCGCCAGCGCGTCCTGGCTGTAATACTGATAGGTATTGCGACCGGCTTCCTTGGCCGCGTACATCGCCGCGTCGGCTGCGCGCAGCAGCGAATCGAAGTCGGTCTGGCTCTCGCCGAGCATGGCGATGCCCACGCTGGCGCCCACCTTCAACGTGGTATCGCCGCGACGCAGTGGTTCGGCCAGCGAATTGATCAGCTTGCGCGCTACATGGCCGGCATCTTCCGGCTCGGCCAGGTCGCGCAGCACCACGATGAACTCGTCGCCACTGAAACGGCCGAACAGGTCGTTGTTGCGCAGGTTCTGGTGCAAGCGGGTCGCGGCGGCCTTCAGCAGCGCATCGCCAGTGGCATGGCCGAAGCTGTCGTTGATGTTCTTGAAGCCGTCCAGGTCGATGAACAGCATGGCCAGCGAGGTGCCACGATCGCGCGCCTCCTCGATGGCCTCCGACGTCTGCTCGCCCAGCAGCACCCGGTTGGGTAATCCGGTCAGCAGATCGTAGTGCGCCAGCAGTTCGATGCGTTCGTTGGCTTCACGCTCGCGGGTAATGTCACGGAACAGGACCACGAAGCGCGGCGGCAGGCCATCGCGACGATCCAGTTCGATCAGCACCTGTACCCACACGCGCAGGCCGGATTGGCGGTAGAAGCACAGATCCAGCTGCTCAGGCAGGCCGCCACCGGCAATCCGCCCCAGCGCCGCTTCGAACGCCGCGCGCGAATCCTCGGCGTACAGTGCGAGCGCCTGGTCGAGGGTGATCGGTTCCTTGCGCAGGCCGTGGATGCGATAGCACTCCTCGGTCCATTGCATGTTGCGCGTGGCAACTTCGATCTCGCAGCCGCCGATGCGGCCCAGCGCGGATACGCGGTTGAGCAGTTCGGTGCGCCAGCGGATGAGCGCATCGGTCTGGTGCTGTTCGGTGATGTTCTGCACCTGCCCCAGCAAGCGCTTGGGCTGGCCGTCCATGTCCAGCAGCGGTTGCATCCACAGCCGCAGGTGCTGGGAGGGTTCGTTGCCGCGGGTCAGTTCCAGTTCGATATTGGCGGCGCGGCCATCACGCCACAGGCGCCGCCAGGCGGCACGCAGTGCCCCGCGTGAGCGGGGGTGCAGCTGCTTGAGCCAACGTCGCTGCCCCGGGATGCTGCCTTGCTGCAGCGCCAGCAGCGAGCGCAGCTCCGGCGACCACCAGAAGTGGCGGCTGTGCGGATCGAACGACCAGCTGCCCATGCTGGCGATGCGCTGGGCTTCGCGCAGATGCAGCTGTTGCTCCTGCAGCATGGCCTCCAGCTGCTTCTGCTGCTCGATGTCGGTATGGGTGCCGACCATGCGCAGCGGCTGGCCATCGGCGGTACGGGCCACCACCCGGCCGCGGTCCAGCACCCATCGCCACTGGCCATCGGCCTGGCGGAAACGGAACTGGGCGCTGTACTGCTCACTGCCACCCTGCAGGTGTTCATCCAGCGCGGCACGCACCTGGGTGATGTCGTCGGCGTGCACGCGCGCCAGAATCTGGGTGGCGGTTTCCTCACCCAGCGCGGGCGTGCGGGCCACCCGGTCGCTGGGGATGTCCCAGTCCCACAGGCTGTGGCCGGCGCTGTCCAGCGCAAGTTCCCAGCGGCCACCACCGTCGATCGGCACCGGCTCGGGCACGCTGAGGGTGAAGGCGAGCAGGTTGCCGCTGTTGTCATGCACGGCGCGCAGGTGGCCATCGTAGTGGCCGCGTGGGCCGCCTGGCAGCGTGCAGGCGACGATGCCACCGTCGGCGGCCAGCAGGCGCAGGTCTTCCAGCATCGGCGCGTAGGCGGCCACCGTAGCCGGCAGGCCATGCTCGCGCGCGGCCGGATTGGCCGCGAGCGGGCGCCCGCTACGGTCGACGATGACCAGCGCCGAGGCGAGCGGATGCTGCAGCAGGCTGGCGATGATCCCTTGGTCCACGCGATCTTGCTCCGGATGAAACGCCCGACAGCGGGGCACGCAGTGGTTAACGGCGCCTGCGGCGGATAATTGAGTGGCCAGGGCACACCTGCGCGGTAAGATGACCGGCACCCCTCTTCCCTGCCCTCCTCCCTGCCCTGTCCATGCCCGTAGAACCGACCGGCACTGCCCCTGTTCCCGACCCGCGGATGGCGCAGGCGCTGGGGCGCGACCGTCGGCGCGTGGTGCTGAGCTACCTGGCGATGGCGCTGGCCTGGATGATCGCCACTGACGGCGCGGTGACGGCGCTGGTGCCCGACCCGCAGCAGGCGGCACTGTGGCAGAGCATGAAGGGCGCATTCTTCGCCCTGGCCAGCGCAGGCCTGTTGTACCTGCTGCTGCGGCCGCTGGCCGAGCACGTGCTGCACACCCATGCCCGCCTGCAGGCTTCCGAGCTGCGCCTGCGGCAGATGTTCGAGGGCAACCCCGGCCCGATCCTGGTCTATGACCTGGACACACTGGCCATCCTCGATGCCAATCCGGCCGCCTGCAGCACCTTCGGCTGGGACCGCGACGCGCTTCTGGCACAGACCATCGACGTGCTCTGGCCACCGGGCCAGGACCAAGCGTTGCAGACCAAGCTGGAAGAGATCCGCGAGGCGCCCGAGCAGCTGTGCATCCTGCGTGCGCAGTTGCAGCTGCGCGATGGCAGCCTGCGGCAGATGGAACTGCGCTCGAACGCGATCGACTACGACGGGCACACGGCGCGCCTGCTCATCGCCATCGACCGCACGGCCGAAGACCTGGCGCAGCTTCGGCGCGACCAGGCATTGGCCCGGGTAGAAGAAGCCCACGAACTGGCGCGGATCGGCGCATGGGAACTGGACCCGTCCACCGGCCAGGGCCGTTACTCCAACCAGGTCTATCGCCTGCTGGGCCGTCGCCCGCCCGAGGCGCGACGCTGGCACCGTTTCGACGAACTGCTGGTGGCAGCCGACCCGGCTACCGCCGCACAGACCGATCAGGTGCTGGCCGGGCTGTGCTCCGGCGAGCAGGTGCAGGTGGATGTGCTGCTGCCGGTACTGGCAATGGATGGCCGCGCGCTGATGGTGCACCTGCGTGCGGCCAGCGGTGTGGATGAGGCCGGCCGTGACCGGATCCTGGGCACCTTGCAGGACGTGACCGAACGTGAGCAGTCACGGCGCCTGCTGCGCGAACGCGAGGAGCAGTTCCGCGAGCTGGTGCGGGTGTTGCCCGATGGCGTGGTGATCCTGTCCGACGAACATGTGCTGTACGCCAATGCGTGGGCGGCCGGCCTGTTCGGCTACGGCAGCCACACGCTGCTGGGCGAGCCGCTGTCAGCCTTGGTGGCAGGCAGCGATCTGGCCCGGCTGCGCGCGCAGATGCGCGCTGGGCAGCCCCAGCACAGCCCAGGCCACAGCAGCGTGCTGGCCATGCAGCGCGCCGATGGCCGCAGCTTCCAGGCCGGCCTTGCGGTGGGTGACGTGCGCTACGGCGGGCGTGACTGCAAGCTGCTGATCGTGCGCGACCTGAGCGAATCGGAGCAGACCCGCAGCGCGCTGGAGACCAGCAACCGCGAGCTGCAGGCGATGGCCGGTCGTCTGTTCTCGCTGCAGGAAGACGAGCGCCGGGCAATCTCGCGCGACCTGCACGATGACATCGGCCAGGCGATCACCGCGATCAAGCTTTCGGCCTATGCGGCGCAGGACGAGGACGACGCGCAACGGCGCGGCGAGGACCTGGCACAGATCGTCAGCCTGGCCGATACCACCGTCGCCAAGCTGCGCGACATCTCCACCCTGCTGCGGCCGCCGCAGCTGGATGCGCTGGGCCTGGAAGCGGCGTTGAGCTGGCAGGCGCGTGTGCTGTTCCGCTCGTCCAGCGTCGAGCTGCAGGCTGAGATCGAATCGCTGCCCACGCGCCCGGACAACAGCATCGAACAGGCGTGCTTCCGCATCGCCCAGGAAAGCCTGACCAACGCGCTGCGCCACGCGCGCGCCAGCCAGGTGGTGCTGCAGCTGCGCGACGTCGACCAGCGCGGGCTGCACCTGATGATCCGTGACGATGGCGAGGGGTTCGACCCGGATGGCCCGCGCGGCCTGGGCCTGATCGTGATGCGCGAGCGTGCGCAGAGCGTGGGCGGCCATGTGCGGATCGAGTCGGCGCATGGCGCCGGTACCCTCGTCGATGTCCACCTTCCTTACCAGGCCGCTGTTACCGCGGCCGTAGAGTCAGCGGAATACTGAGCCCATGTGGAACCCCAACCTGCCCCCGGTCAGCATCGATGATGCGCCTGATCGCCTTGGCGCCGGCAACCCCGAGCTGCAGGCGATGGTCGCCGAAGCCGCTTCCGGAGGCACAGCGCTGATGCTGATGCATGTGGACATCGATCACTTCGCCTCGGTCAATGAAAACATGAGCGCGGAGGTCGGTGACCAGGCCCTGGTGCTGGTCGCCCAGCGCCTGCAGTCCTACCTGCGCGGACGCGGCAAGCTGTGGCGGCATGGCAGCGACGAGTTCCTGATCGCCGTGCCGCGCACCGCCGATCTGCCACTGGCCGAGGATTTCGCCGAAGAGATCCGCCAGCAGATGGAGCTGCCCCTTTCGGTACTGCCCTATACGCTGTTCATGACCGGCAAGCTGGGCGTGAGCCTGTGCCCGGAGCATGCCAGCAGCGCCTCGCGCCTGCTGGACCATGCCGAGGACGCGCTGTACCAGGCCGCCCGCGAAGGTGGCAATGCGGTGCGCATCCATGCGGTGGACACGCCGCCGAGCGCGCACAGCGAGAGCATCATCGCGCGGCAGATTGTCGATGCGATTCCCAACGGCGAACTGAAGCTGCGCTACCAGCCGCTGGTCAGCGCCCGCGATGGCCACGTGGTGGGCATGGAGGCGCTGCTGCGCTGGCAGTCGCCCACCCTGGGCATGCTGGTGCCGGAGCGGTTCATGCGTACTGCCGAGCGCCTGGGCATCATCGTGCAGATCGGCACATGGGTGCTGGAAGGTGCCTTGAAGCAGGCCCGGCTGTGGCGCGACCAGGGCTTCGATGACTTCACCATCGCAGTGAATGTATCCACCCTGCAGCTGCTGCGGCCGAACTTCTTTGCCGAAGTGATGGGCGTGATCCAGGCGTCGGGCGTGCCGGCGCAGATGCTGACGCTGGAGATCAACGAAAGCGCGCTGACCAACAACGTCAACTTCGTCCACGAAACGCTGGCCAACCTGCGCAACGAAGGCATCAGCCTGAGCCTGGACAACTTCGGCACCGGCGATTCGAGCCTGAGTGCACTGGTGCGCTACCCGGTGGACAAGCTGAAGATCGACCGCAGCTTCATCAAGAGCGCGCCTGCCGGCAATCGTGAAGCGGCGATCGCCCGCGCGATCATCGCGATGGGCCACCAGCTGGGCATGACGGTGATCGCCAACGGCGTGGAATCGCAGGCGCAGCTGGGCTTCCTGCGCCGCAACGACTGCGATGTGTTCCAGGGCTACCTGTTCGGCGAGCCGATGTCGGCCGACGCCGCCGGCATGACCCTGCGCCGCCGTTACCTGCGCCCGGAGGCGTTTGCCGAAACCCGGCCGGACCGCACCCTGCTGCTGCTGGACGACGAGGAGAACGTGCTGCGCTCGCTGGTGCGCCTGTTCCGCCGCGACGGCTACCGCATCCTGGCGGCGGGCAACGTGCGCGATGCGTTCGATCTGCTGGCCATCAACGACGTGCAGGTGATCCTGTCCGACCAGCGCATGAGCGACATGAGCGGCACCGAGTTTCTGGGCCGGGTGAAGATGCTGTACCCGGACACGATCCGTCTGGTGTTGTCCGGCTATACCGACCTGAACACGGTGACCGATGCGATCAACCGCGGTGCGATCTACCGGTTCCTGACCAAGCCATGGAACGACGACGAGCTGCGCAAGCACATCCACCAGGCGTTCCGCACGTACGAGGAACAGCGACGCAGCAACGGTGGGCCGGTTGCCGCCGAGCCGGCTGATGGTGGCGAGGATCGGTCACCGCTGCGCTGAACCTGCACACGGGTAGTGCCGGCCGCTGGCCGGCAGCTGCTGGGTAGCCGATTTCATCGGGTTGCCGGCCAGCGGCCGGCACTACCAGAGGCCTTTACCGTGGCTGCTTGATCGGCAGCACCAGGCGGAAGCGCGAGCCGACGCCTGGCGTGCTGTCCAGATCGATGCGGCCGTGGTGCTTGTTGATGATGCTGTAGGAGATCGACAGGCCCAGGCCGGTACCGCTGCCCACCGGCTTGGTGGTGAAGAACGGATCGAAGATGCGCTGGCGCAGTTCCGGCGAGATGCCACCACCGGTGTCTTCAAATTCCACCCACACCGTGTCTCCGTCCACGCCGGTACGCACGGTGATCGTGCCGCGCTCGGCGATGGCGTGGCCGGCGTTGAGCAGCAGGTTCATGTAGACCTGGTTCAACTCCGACGGCAGGCATTCCACCAGCGGCAGCTGGCCGAACTCGCGCACCAGGTGCACCTTGTACTTGAGCTCGTTCCAGATGATGTTGATGGTCGATTCAAGGCCGGAATGCAGGTCGACCAGCTTCCACGACTCATCGCGGCCGGAATAGGAGAAGTCCTTCAGGTCGCGCACGATGCGGGTGACGCGCTCGATGCCTTCGCGTGATTCGGCCATCAGCTGCGGCAGGTCGCGGCTGATGAAATCAATGTCCAGGCGGTCACGGATATCGTCGATTTCCGGGATCAACGCCTTCGGGTCCGGCGCACGCAGAGCACGTTCGTAGGCCTCGATCACCGTGAACAGGCTGCGCAGGTATTCCTGCAGGCTGCCCAGGTTGGAATGCACGTAGCCGATCGGGTTGTTGATCTCGTGCGCCACGCCGGCGGCAAGCTGGCCGATGGAGGCCATCTTCTCCGACTGCAACAGTTTTTCCTGGGTGCCGTTCAAGCGCAGGTACGCCTGGCGCAGTTCGGCATGGCGCTGCTGCAGTTCGCGCTCGTAGTCTTCCTGGCCTTCGATATGGCGGAACAACGCCAGGTAGTGCCCCGAACCGGGCTCGCCATGGAAGTACAGATGGGCGATGACCACGCCCTCGCCCAGCGGCAGGCTGCCATTCCAGTGACCGTGCTGGCGCGCATGTTCGAGGGCATCCGGCGGCAGCAGTTCACGCAGGCGCTGCGGCGGCGGCAAGGCGCCTTCGTCGCTGCCCAGCAGGCTCTGTGCGGCCGGGTTGGCCAAGGCCACCTGTCCATCTTCGGTGAACAGCAGCAAGCCTTCGCGCAGGCGCTCAAGCAGGGCCTGCAGCACCGGTTGCGGCGGAAGGGGGGCGGTAACCAGAACGTTGGCAGCAGACACGGCGGCTCGGGGCGATCAAACAGGCGCCCAATATACGCGTTCATGCGGCGGCCGACAGCCGCCATCGGACGGTCAGCCGACCGCCGGCCTGTCAGGCGACGGCGAGTGGCCGCCGCGCGGTGACGGTGTGCGACTGGCCCTTGGCATCGTATGCCGAGGACTCTTCGGTGCGGCCCATCTGGCGCAGTGCCCAGTTGACCTCGCGCCGGCGCCGCGACAGCAGCACGCCGTTGGCGCGGTTGCGCTCGGCCAGTTCCTGCAGTTGCTCGCCCTCGCCCACCGGTGGCGCGCCTTCCAGCGCACGCAGCGCTTCCAGCTTCGCACCGGTGGCACGGATCAGGGCGTGCACGTCGTGCTCGACCAGGGCCTGGCGTTCAACGTCCAGGGCCTGGGCAAGGCGCTGCAGCGGCTCGCTCATCGCCGCGGTCATCCTTGCAGCTGCTGGTCCAGTTCAAGCATGCGCGAAGCGATCGCGTCCGGATTGATCTTGTAGGTGCCGTTCTGCAGCGATTCGCGCACCGCTGCAACACGCTGGGCGTCGATCGCCGGGGCGGTGCTCAGCTCACGCTCGATGGCCTGCAGGTTGGTGGCTTCGCCGGTCAGGCGCAGGCTGTCGGCCGCCTCGACCGGACGTGCCGCCGAATCGGTGCTCACGCCGGGCTTGGCGGCCGGGGTGGTCACGCTGCGCAGTGCCTGGGGGACCTGCAGGTTGCCGTCGATTTTCTGGCTCATGGGGTGTCCTGGAGTTGCCGTACACAAGGGATAACGGCCGCAGGGCCGCGATCTTTAGGGGAATTCTGCATTATTTCAACGCGCCACGATTACGTCACCGGCCGCGTCCACCGTGCCCTGCACGATACGGCGCGAGGACAGGTTTTCCACTGAGACGCGCTCGTTCTGCCCGGCATCGCCCAGTGCGCGCCCGGCGATGCGGACCTCGACCGAACCACGCCGCGATACCAGTGCCACATTGTCTCCACGCTTGATGAGACGCTGTGCAACCAGATCATTGCTCGACAACAGGGTTCCCGCCGGCAACGGCCGACGGGCGATGCGGCCGATCGCTGCGGCAGGATCGGCCAGCACTGCGCCGGCAATCCGTGCCGCGTCACGCTGGGCAGTACTGATATCGGCGGCGGCAATGGATTCTCCAGTGCCAATGCCACGGGTCAGCACCAGCACGGTCTGGTTGCGGCGCACCTTCACCGGCACGAACAGGCGCCAGCCGCCGGCATCGGGGCAACTCACCTCCACCGTGGTGTTGGCCGTGGGCTGCACCTGCAATGCGCCGCCACATTTTGGAAGGCGCAGCGCATCGGCGACGACGGCCTCACCTTCGGTGCCGGCGGCCAGGGTCGACAGTGCCGCGGCACGGATGCTGGCCACCGGCTGCCAGTCGGCCGCAGTTGCCCACGGCGCGGCCACGGCCAGTGCAATGGCAAGGAAAGAAGCAATGCGGCGCATGACGCCTCCTGTCGGTAAGACCTGGCCCAGACGCGTGCAAGCTGCGTGCCACAGCCAGCGCACGGAAATCCCTGCGTGCCCGGCCCTGTACACAGGCCCTCAAGTTCCGCCCTGCCCGCGCCGATACAGCAGCCATGTCCCATGACCTGCTCAACCGGATCGACCAGCGAACCCGACTGGCCGGCCACAATCGCCTGGCGCTGCTGCTGTTCCGCCTCGGCGGACGTCAGCTTTTTGGCGTCAACGTCTTCAAGGTGCAGGAAGTGCTGCGCCGCCCGGAGCTGTTCCAGGTGCCCGGCCTGCCCGGCCAGTTTGCCGGCGTGGCCGATGTGCGCGGCCGTTCGGTGCCGGTGCTGGATCTGGGCCTGGCCATCGGCCACCCCGAGCGCGAGCCGGATGCGGACACCGCGCCCGGCTACCTGGTGGTGACCGAGTTCAACCGCTCGATCCAGGGCTTCCTGGTCAGCGGCGTAGAGCGCATCGTCAACATCGCGGTGGAAGACATCCACCCGCCACCGGAACTGGGTGCTGAATCCAGCTACCTGACAGCGGTGACCCGCTTCCAGGGCGAGCTGATCCAGGTGATCGACGTGGAAAGCGTGCTGGCCGACATCGCCCAGGTCCGCGGTGAAGCGGTGCTCGACCCGGCCATGGCGATGCCTGCCGATGCCCCGCAGCTGCAGGTGCTGGTGGTGGATGATTCGCGGGTGGCGCGCCAGCAGATCCGCAGTGTGCTGGACCAGCTGGGCGTGGGCGCAACCCTGCTCTCGGATGGCAAGCAGGCGCTGGACCACCTGCTGCAGATCCATGCCTCGGGTGAGAATCCGGCCGATCGCTACGCCATGGTGATCTCGGACATCGAGATGCCGGCGATGGACGGCTACACGCTGACGACGGAAATCCGGCGCCACGCCGGCCTGTCCGGGCTGTACGTGCTGCTGCATACCTCCCTGTCGGGCGTATTCAACAATGCGATGGTCGAGCGCGTGGGTGCCAATGCCTTCGTCGCCAAGTATTCGCCGCACGAGCTGGCCGACTTCGTGCTGGACCGCCTGCGCAAGGTGGCGATGGCGGCGTAAGGCCGCCCGTGGGGTCGGACCCCCGAAGGGGCTCCGACCCCATACATCGCAATGCGTGACCCTCGGGGTCAGAGCCCCTGCGGGGATCTGACCCCACGCCTTTGGCACACCGCTTGCAGCTTCCCGGGCAATGTTCCCGTGGGAGTGCACCGTGCGCAACCTGATTACCGACTACCTGGGCGTCCATGCCCAGGCAATGCCGTTGCGCGAACAGCGCATGAAGCTGATCGCCAGCAACCTCGGCAATGCCGACACCCCCGGCTACAAGGCCCAGGACCTGGACTTCGATTCGGCCCTGCGCCATGCCCAGGGGCTGGATGCCAACGGCCTGATGACCACCACCAACGAGCAGCACTACGAAATCAGTAGTGGCCTCAATCCGTTCCAGGTGGCCCGCGAGGGTGTGCAGCCCAGCATCGACGGCAACACCGTCGACCCCGATGCCGAGCGCGCCGCCTATGGCCGCGCTGCACTGGAATACCGCGCCTCGCTGAGCTTCGTCGAAAGCAAGGTGCGTTCCATGCTCACCGCGATCACGGGGCAATAAGCCATGAGCAACCTGCCGATCTTCGATATCGCCGGCTCCGCACTGCAGGCGCAGTCGGTGCGCATGAGCACCATCGCCTCCAACCTGTCCAACGCTGACAGCATCGCCGGCTCCGCCGACGCGGTGTACAAGCCGCTGGAACCGATCTTCCAGGCGGTCACCAGCAAGACCGACCCGAACATCACCTCGGTGCAGGTGAAGGAAATCACCCAGAGCAACGCGGCGCCGATCAAGCGCTACGAACCGGGCCATCCGCTGGCCGACGGCGATGGCTACATCTACCAGCCCGACGTCGATCCGGTGGCGCAGATGGTCAACCTGATCTCCACCTCGCGCAATTACCAGGCCGGCGTGGAGATGTTGACCACCGCCAAGGAACTGGCCCTGGCCACCCTGACCATGGGCCGCTGAGGCCCACTGCACCGGACACCGTCATGACCACTGCCGTCAACAACCAGAGCAACCAGGACGTCTACACCGCCCTGGGCCTGAACGCCCCCAACAGCAACGCCACCAAGAAAAAGAACACGCTGGACCAGGCCGACTTCCTGCGCCTGATGACCGAACAGCTGCAGCACCAGGATCCGCTGAAGCCGATGGACAACACGCAGATGGTCTCGCAGATGGCGCAGATGTCGACCGTGCAGGGCATCACCGATCTGAACAAGTCGGTGAAGGGCTTCCAGGAGTCGATGGCCAGCGACCAGGTGCTGCGTGGCGCCGCGCTGGTCGGCCACCAGGTGCTGGTGCCGTCGGAAAAGCTGGTGCTGGAGAAGGAAGGCTCGGTGGAAGGCACGGTTGCCGCACCGGCCGCCGGCATCGTCACCGTGGACGTCACCGACGCCAATGGCGCCAAGGTCACCTCGATCAGCGTGGAAGCCAAGGCAGCCGGCGAGACCGCGTTCACCTGGGACGGCAAGGATGCCAACGGCAAGCGCATGGAGCCGGGCAAGTACAACATCGTCGCCAACCACGTCGACACCACCGGCAAGAGCACCAAGCTTTCAACCTTCGTGCAGGCACCGGTGGAAAGCGTGACCGTCGGTTCCGACGGCCTCTACCTGAATCTCAAGGGCCTGGGCACGGCCCCTCTCGACTACGTGCTCCGCGTCAGCTGAGCCGCACCCACCGCATCCAACAGGAGCATCCCATGGGCTTCAACATTTCCCTGTCCGGCATCAACGCTGCCAACTCGGACCTGAGCGTCACCGCCAACAACGTGGCCAACGTCAACACCACCGGCTTCAAGCAGTCGCGCGCGGAATTCGCCGACCTGTTCGCCGCCACCAGCTACGGCCTGTCCAAGAACGCGATCGGTTCGGGCGTGCGCGTGTCCAACGTGGCCCAGCAGTTCATCCAGGGCAACAACGAGCAGACCGGCCGCAGCCTGGACATGGCCATTTCCGGTGAGGGCTTCTTCACCATGAACATGAACGGTGCACGCGTCTACTCGCGCGCCGGCAACTTCCAGACCGACGCCGCCGGCTACGTGGTAAACCCGCAGGGCGCACGCCTGCAGGTGCTGGCACCGAACGCCGACGGCACCAACTTCGATGCTGGCCGCCTGGTCGATCTGCAGCTGCTGACCACCGACAGCCCGCCCAAGCAGACCAGTGAAGTCAAGGTCGGCTTCACCCTGCCGGGCAATGCCAAGCAGCCGACGGTGACCACTTTCGACCCCACCAATTCCAACAGCTACAGCCACTCCAGCGGCGGCATCACCGTGTATGACTCGCTGGGCGTCAGCCACACCCAGGTGTCCTACTTCGTCAAGGAAGCGGCCACCAACGCGTGGACGGTGCACAACTACGTCGATGGCCAGCCGGCCGGCGCGCCGACCCCGCTGACCTTCGACAACGCTGGCAAGCTGACCGCACCGGCCAACGGCAGGATCAGCCTGGGCACCTTCACCCCGACCACCGGCGCTGGCGTGCTGAACATGACGCTGGATGTGAGCGGCTCGACCCAGTACGGCGAGAAATTCGCCCTGCGCAACACCCAGCAGGATGGCTACGCGGCCGGCAAGCTCAACGAGATCACCGTTTCGGAAACCGGCGTGGTGTTCGCCCGCTATTCCAACGGCGACGACAAGCCGCTGGGCCAGGTGGCGCTGACCAGCTTCAACAATCCGCAGGGCCTGGAACAGAAGGGCAACAACCTGTGGGTGGAGACCTTCGATTCGGGCACGCCGCGCACCGGCGCCGCCGACACCTCCAACCTCGGCAAGATCCAGGCCGGCTCGCTGGAATCCTCCACCGTCGACCTGACCGAACAGCTGGTCAACATGATCACCGCGCAGCGCAACTTCCAGGCCAACGCGCAGATGATCACGACCCAGGACCAGATCACCCAGACCGTCATCAACATCCGTTGATGACCTGCTGACCCTGTCACGGAACTCCCCGCATGGATAAAGCCCTTTACGTGGCGATGACCGGTGCCCGCGCCTCCCTGCAGGCGCAGGGAACGCTCAGCCACAACCTCGCCAACTCGGACACCCCCGGCTTCAAGGAAGCGCTGGCCAATACCGAAGCCTTCCCGATCCGTGGCCCGGGCTTTGCCTCGCGGGTGGA
Organism: Stenotrophomonas sp. Br8; assembly: GCF_014763005.1. Taxonomy (NCBI): domain Bacteria; kingdom Pseudomonadati; phylum Pseudomonadota; class Gammaproteobacteria; order Lysobacterales; family Lysobacteraceae; genus Stenotrophomonas; species Stenotrophomonas sp. Br8. The sequence goes on from NZ_JACGTN010000008.1 coordinate 406,240, forward strand.
TGCGCTGCACGTCGATGCGGGCTTCAACCGCACGGCCGGCGCGCAGCACATCACCGGCAAGCCACTGGACCTGTCGTTGCAGACCGGCACCTGGCTGGCCGTGCAGTCCACTGATGGCAGCGAGGCGTACACCCCTGGCGCCGCGCTGTCGGTGACCCCGAACGGCCAGCTGGTGACCTCCAGCGGCCGTCCGGTGCTGGACGACAACAACAACCCGATCGCAATTCCGCCCTACCAGGCGATGGAGATCGGCAACGACGGCACGATCTCGATCATCCCGCAGGGCGAAGGCCCGCAGACGATGGCGATGATCGGCCGGATCAAGGTGGTGCAGGCGCCGGATGAGCGCCTCGAACGCGGCCTGGATGGCCTGTTCCGCAATACCGATCCGCTGCAGCCGTTCGCCCAGGCGCAGGGCACGGCGGTGCACAGCGGCCAGCTGGAAGGCAGCAACGTCGATGCCGCCGGCGCGCTGGTACAGATGATCCAGCTGCAGCGCCAGTACGAAATGCAGGTACAGGTGATCAAGCACGGCGATGACAACGCGCGCAGCGCCAACAGCCTGTTGCGCCTGGGCAGCTGACGGAATTCCGGCACCGGCAGACGCCGGTACTGGCACGCCGCTTGCACTCCCTACCCCATGGGCCGCATCGCGCGGCCGGCTTCACCCAGACAGGACTCCGAAGATGAACCAGGCATTGTGGATCGCTAAAACCGGACTGGATGCGCAGCAGATGCGCATGTCGGTGGTTTCCAACAACCTCGCCAACACCAACACCACCGGCTTCAAGCAGGACCGCGCCAGCTTCGAGGACCTGCTGTACCAGCAGGTGCGCCAGCCCGGCGGTTCGTCTTCGGCACAGACCCAGCTGCCCACCGGCCTGCAGATCGGCACCGGCGTGCGCGTGGTGGCCACCGCCAAGAACTTCGAGCAGGGCAGCCAGCAGCAGACCGGCCGCGCGCTTGACGTGATGGTCAACGGCCGCGGCTTCTTCGAAGTGCAGATGCCCGACGGCAGCTCGGCCTACACGCGCGACGGCTCGTTCAAGATCAACCAGGACAGCGAGCTGGTCACCAACAGTGGCTACCCGGTGCAGCCGGGCATCCAGATTCCCGAAGGCGCGCAGTCGGTGACCATCGGTACCGACGGCACCATCAGCGTGAAGATGGCTGACGGTGCGGCATCGGTGGAAGTCGGTGCGCTGACCCTCACCGACTTCGTCAATCCGGCGGGCCTGCAGGCACGCGGTGAAAACCTGTTCCTGGAAACCACCGCGTCGGGCCCGGCACAGAACGGCAACCCCGGCCTGAACGGCCTGGGCACCGTGGTGCAGGGGGCGCTGGAAGGCAGCAACGTCAACGTGGTGGAAGAGCTGGTGTCGATGATCGAAACCCAGCGCGCCTACGAAATGAACGCCAAGGCGATCTCGACCACCGACTCGATGCTCGGCTACCTCAGCAACAAGCTCTGACCGCCCTCACCGGGAAACTGCCATGTCGCCCCTTTCTTCCTTCGCCCGTACTGCCCTCGCCTGCGCCGTGGCTGCCCTGCTCGGTGGCTGCGTGATCGCTGGCGACGTGCGCCCCTATCCGACGATGGCGCCGCTGCAGCCGATCATGCCGCCGCAGGCCGAACCGACTGCCGGCGCGATCTACGCCGCCGGCCCGACCCTGCAGCTGTATTCGGACCGCCGTGCGCGCGATGTCGGCGACCTGCTGACCATCACCCTGCTGGAAAACACCACCGCGCAGACCAGCGCCAACACCGCCACCAACAAGGAATCGAACCTGAGCCTCGGCACGCCGTCGATTCTCGGTGCACCGGTCACCCTGGGCGGCAAGGACATCCTGAGTGCAACGGCCAAGGGCGCGCGCGATTTCACCGGCAAGGGCAACAGCGCGCAGAGCAACCGCCTGCAGGGCAACGTGACCGTGACGGTGGTGCAGCGCCTGCCCAACGGCAACCTGGTGGTGCAGGGGCAGAAGAACCTGCGCCTGAACCAGGGCGACGAACTGGTGCAGGTACAGGGCATCGTGCGCCCCGGCGACATCAGCGCGGACAACACCGTGCCCTCCAGCCGCGTGGCTGAAGCGCGCATCGTCTATGGCGGCCGCGGCCCTGTTGCGCAGTCCAACGCAATGGGCTGGTTGAGCCGCTTCTTCAACTCCGGCCTGACGCCGTTCTGAGTATGGCCATGAAACTTTTCTTCTCTTCTACGTGGCAGCGACGCATGGCGTCGCTCTACGGATCATTCTTCCTCCTTCTGGCAATCGCTGCGCCCGCCAGCGCCGAGCGCATCAAGGACCTGGCCCAGGTGGGTGGCGTGCGTGGCAATGCGCTGGTGGGTTACGGCCTGGTGGTCGGCCTGGATGGCAGCGGTGACCGCACCAGCCAGGCGCCCTTTACCGTGCAGAGTCTGAAGAACCTGCTGGGCGAGCTGGGCGTCAACGTGCCGGCCAACGTCAACCCGCAGCTGAAGAACGTTGCAGCCGTGGCGATCCATGCTGAGCTGCCGCCGTTCGCCAAGCCCGGCCAGCCGATCGACATCACTGTTTCCTCCATCGGCAACGCCGTGTCCCTGCGTGGTGGCTCGCTGCTGATGGCGCCGTTGCGCGGTGCCGATGGCCAGGTCTATGCGATTGCCCAGGGCAACCTGATCGTCGGCGGCTTCGGCGCGCAGGGCAAGGACGGTTCGCGCGTCTCGGTGAACGTGCCCAGCGTCGGCCGCATTCCCAACGGTGCGACCGTTGAACGCGCCCTGCCCGATGTATTCGGTGCCAGCGGCGAGATCAACCTGAACCTGCACAACAGCGACTTCACCACCATCTCGCGGATGGTGGGTGCACTCAACAATGCCTTTGGCGAGGGCTCGGCCCGCGCCGTGGACGGTGGCACGGTTGCCGTGCGCGCGCCGACCGATGCCGGTGCGCGCATCGGCCTGCTGGCCCGCATCGAAAACCTGGAACTGACCCCCGGCGCTGCGCCGGCCAAGGTGGTGGTCAACTCGCGTACCGGCACCGTGGTCATCGGCCAGCAGGTAAGGGTCGGCCCTGCCGCGATCTCGCACGGTTCGCTGACGGTGACCATCCAGGAAAACACCAACGTCAGCCAGCCCAACGCCTTTGCCGGTGGCCAGACCGTGGCCACGCCGCAGTCAACCATCACTGCCACCAACGATGGCAGCCGCATGTTCAAGTTCAATGGCGGCACCACCCTGGACGAGATCGTGCATGCGGTGAATGCCGTTGGCGCGGCACCGGGTGACCTGATCGCGATCCTGGAAGCACTGAAGCAGGCCGGCGCCCTGAGCGCCGAGCTCGAGGTGATCTGACATGCGCATCACTCCCGCATTCGAATTGAGCCCCGCACAGCAGAACGATCCGGCGAAGATCGACAAGGTCGCGCGCCAGCTTGAAGGCCAGTTCGCGCAGATGCTGGTCAAGAGCATGCGTGATGCCAGCTTCGGCGATTCGCTGTTCCCGGGCGAGAACAAGATGTTCCGGGAGATGTACGACCAGAAGATCGCCGAGGCGATGACCCGCGGCAAGGGTCTGGGCCTGTCGAGCATGATCACCCGCCAGTTGTCCGGCGCGCAGGCCGATGGCCCGGCACTGGATACCCGGGTGGATCCGGCCAAGGCCAGCCGCGCCTACCAGCTCAATGCGCCGGCGGCGCCGTCGCTGCCGCTGCAGGATGCCGGCCAGGCCGTGCGCATGCTGCAGCAGATGGCGGCCGGTGTGCAGGAGGGCGCGCAGTCTTCGGTCGCACCGATGGAGCAGGCGCTGGACCTGATCGCGGGCCGGGAAAGCAGCATGCACCGTTCGCTGGGCACCGACGATCCCTATGCCGGCGCCATCGGCGGTGCCGATTGGGCCGCTGCCAGCGACCAGTGGGCACCGACCGCCAGCAACCGCGGCAGCAGCGGCACCCCGGCCGATGCACTGGCCACCCGCACCGCCGTCGCCCAGCTGGGCGCGCACACACCCGAAGGCTTCGTCGCCAGTATCTGGCAGCACGCGCAGAGCGCGGCCAAGGAACTGGGCGTGGACGCCCGCGCCCTGGTTGCGCAGGCAGCGCTGGAAACCGGCTGGGGCAAGCGCCAGATCAAGCATGCCGACGGCAGCACCTCGCACAACCTGTTCGGCATCAAGGCCACCGGCTGGAAGGGCCAGAGCGCTACCGCCGGCACCCATGAGTATGTCGATGGCGTGCGCCGCAACGAGACCGCCAGCTTCCGCGCCTACACCTCGCCCGCGGAGAGCTTTGCCGACTACGTGCGCCTGCTGAAGACCAGCCCGCGCTACCAGCAGGCGCTGCAGGCCGGCACCGATGTGCAGGGCTTCGCGCGCGGCCTGCAACGCGCCGGCTATGCCACCGATCCGCGCTACGCGGCCAAGATCGCCGCGATCGCCGGCGGCCCGACCATCGAGCGCGCCGTGGCCGCCGTGGCCGACGCCGGCTCACGCATCGGTCAGACCTTCGCCAGCACCGCAACCGCGGCGCTGGGTATCACTCGTCGTTGAGGAACCCCATGTCCAGCGTACTTTCCACCGGTACCAGTGCCCTGCTCGCCTTCCAGCGTGCGTTGGCCACCACCAGCCACAACGTGGCCAACCTCAACACGCCCGGCTACAGCCGGCAGAAGGTCGACTTCGCCACTGCCACCCCGCAGAACTATGGCTACGGCGACGTTGGCAACGGCACCCGCATCGTCGACATCCGCCGCGCGGCCGACCAGCTGGCGATCTCGCGCCTGCTCGACAGCGGCGGCGAGCTGGCGCGCCTGAAGCAGCTCTCGGGCATGGCCGACCGGGTCAATGCGCTGTTCTCCGACGCGGCCACCAACGTGGCCGGGGTCTGGTCGAACTTCTTCGACACCGTCAGCGGCCTGTCCTCCAACGCGGCCGGCACTGCCGACCGGCAGAACATGCTGGATGGTGGCAAGGCGCTGGCCAACCGCTTCAGCCAGCTCAACACCCATCTGAACAACCTCAATGGCGAGGTCAACAACGGGTTGATGGCCGGTGCCACCGAGGTCAACCGGCTGGCGTCGGAGATCGCGCAGATCAACGGTGCCATCGGCACCAACATCGCCAACGCCGCGCCCGACCTGCTGGACCGCCGCGATCAGCTGATCTCGCAGCTGGTGGGCTACACCGGCGGCACCGCGGTGGTCCAGGACGGCGGCATCATGAACGTCTACACCGCCGGCGGCCAGGCGCTGGTGGTGGGCACCACTGCATCGAAGGTCACTACGGTGGCCGACCCGTACCAGCCCGAGCGCCTGCAGCTAGCGCTGCAGACCCAGGGCGGCACCATCACCCTGGACCCGAAGGCGGTGGGCGGCCAGATCGGCGGCCTGCTCGAGTTCCGCGACACCGTGCTGACCCCGGCACAGGCCGAACTGGGCAAGCTGGCCGTCGGCCTGGCCGAGACGTTCAACAGCACCCATCGCCAGGGCGTCGACCTGTACGGCCAGATGGGCGGCGACTTCTTCAACATCGGCACGCCGCGTGTCACCGGCAACGCCAGCAACACCGGCACCGGTTCGATCACCGCCAGCTATGGTGACCTCGGCAAACTGGAAGCGCAGAACATCGTGCTGAAGTTCGATGGCAGCAACTGGACCGCCAGCCGCGCCGACACCGGTGCGAGCGTTCCGCTGACCGGTACCGGCACCGCCGCTGACCCGTTGCTCATCAACGGCGTGAAGCTGGTGGTCGGTGGTACCCCGGCGGCCAACGACCGCTTCCTGCTGCAGCCGACGGCCGGCGTGGCCGGCAGCCTGGAGATGGCGATCACCGATCCCTCGCGCATTGCCGCGGCGGCCGCGATCAAGGGTGCGGCGGCACTGGCCAACACCGGTACCGGCAAGCTGAGCGGCGTGACCGTGACCGACTCAGCCAACGCCAACCTGCGCAACCCGGCTGCAATCGTGTTCACCTCGGCCACCACCTACACCATCGATGGTGGCCCGCCGCAGACCTACACGCCCGGCCAGACCATCAGCGCCAACGGCTGGAGCTTCGTGCTCGATGGCGTGCCGAAGAATGGCGACACCTTCAACATCACTCCGACCCCGGCCGGCTCGTCGGACAACAGCAACGCGACCAAACTGTCCAAGGTGGAATCGGCCAAGGCGTTCAACGCCGGCACGGTGACACTGGGCGGGGCATTGGGCGGGCTGACCACCCAGGTCGGCGCGGCGGCGCGTTCGGCGGAATACTCGCTGGGGGCGCAGCAGGTGATCGCCGACCAGGCGCAGGCGGCGCGTGACGAAGTCTCGGGCGTCAACCTCGATGAGGAAGCGGCCGACATGCTGCGCCTGCAGCAGGCCTACCAGGCCGCCTCGCAGCTGATTTCCACTGCCGACTCCATGTTCCAGACCATCCTGGGAGCCGTGCGCCGATGAGCAACCGCATTTCCACCGGAATGATGTACAGCCAGTCGGTCGCGCTGATGATGGCCAAGCAGGCCAAGCTCAGCCATCTGGAACAGCAGATCGCCACCGGCAGCAAGATCGTCAGCGCCAAGGACGATCCGGTCGCCGCAGGTGCCGCGGTTGGCCTGGACCGCAGCCTGGCCGCACTGGAGCGCATGAAGCTCAACGGCAACAACGTGCAGAACCGCCTGGGCGTGCAGGAAAACACCCTCGCCCAGGTCAACGACCTGATGGCACGCGTCAACGATCTGACCATCCAGGCCAGCAATCCCGCCTTGAGTGCGCCTGACAAGAAGACCCTGATCACCGAGTTGAACCAGATCCGCGACGGTCTGCTGTCGCTGGCCAACAGTAGCGATGGCACCGGCCGCTACGTGTTCGGTGGTACCAACGACAGCGATCCGCCGTTCGCCAAGATTGACGGCAAAGTTGTCTATCGCGGCGACCAGACCCAGCGCCAGGTGGAAGTCGGCCCGGACACCTACGTGCGCGATGCCCTGCCCGGCAGTGAGATCTTCCTGCGCATTCCCACCGGCGATGGCTTCGTCGATGGCAGCGCAGCGGCAGGCAACACCGGCAATGGCGTGCTGACCAACATCACCCGCGATGGCAGCGACAGCTGGAACGGGCAGCCGTTCAGTGTGCGCTTCACGGCCGCCGACCAGTACGAAGTACTGGACGGTGCCGGCAACGTGACCAGCACCGGCACCTACAAGGCCGGCAGCGAACTGGAGATCAACGGCGTTCGCCTGCAGATCGCGGGCGCGCCAGCGACAGGTGACAGCTTCAACGTGCAGGCCGCCAGCAGCCGCGACATCTTCGGCACCATGGACAAGCTGATCGCCGCGCTGGATGCCGATACCGGTACGCCGGCGAAGATGGCCGCGCAGCAGAACGAACTGCAGAGCGCATTGCGCGATGTCGGCCGCGCTGCGGAACGGATGATCGATTCCCGCGCTGCCGGTGGCGCGCAGCTGAAGGCGCTGGACAATGCGGCGGAGATGCGCGAGGCCAATGGCGTAACGCTGAAGACCACGCTGTCGCAGATGCGTGACCTGGACTACGCCGATGCGTTGAGCCAGTACCAGCTGGAAAGCACCGCATTGCAGGCGGCACAGACACTGTTCTCGCAGATGCAGTCGATGTCGCTGTTCAACAAGATCCGCTGATTCCACGCGCCAGCGTTGGAGCCCAAGGCCGCGATGCCCTGCATCGCGGCCTTTTTCGTTTCTGCGGTCATGTACCGCTGCACTCGCCAGGCACGGCCCAGCGCTACCGAAGGGTTGGCCCTGGTAGCGCCGGGCCATGCCCGGCGGATGTTCCGGAATCGCCCATCAAGCCCAGCCGGCCCCCGCCGATACCTTCATCTGCGTGGGTTGGTCGTATCTGGCCGCCCCTTCCAGGGTTCACCACGCTCCTTCCGGGCCAGCGGAAATCCCCGGAAAAACAGCTTTCAGCGACGAAATTCGGCTGCAACGAAATTCCCGGCTAAAGGTTGTTGACAAAGCGCCGTTATTCATTTGGCAACGGCGAAGCACACAGCCAAACAAAAAAATCAGGCGGCGCTTCGTTTCTTTCACCAACGGGTTCCACATAAGAGGAGACGACCCCATGGCACAGGTAATCAACACCAATACGATGTCGCTCAACGCTCAGCGCAACCTGAGCACCAGCGGCAGCTCGCTCGCTACCACCATCCAGCGCCTCTCGTCCGGCCTGCGCATCAACAGCGCGAAGGACGACGCCGCCGGTCTGGCCATCAGCGAGCGCTTCACCACCCAGATCCGTGGTCTGGACGTGGCCATCCGCAACGCCAACGACGGCATCTCGCTGGCCCAGGTGGCCGAGGGCTCGCTGAACGAAGTGGGCAACAACCTGCAGCGCATCCGCGAACTGGGCGTGCAGGCCTCCAACGCCACCAACTCGGCCAGCGACCGCAAGGCGCTGCAGGCTGAAGTGACCCAGCTGGTCAGCGAGATCGACCGCGTCGCCAAGCAGGCCGATTTCAATGGCACCAAGCTGCTGGACGGATCGTTCACCAGCCAGCTGTTCCAGGTGGGCGCCAACGCCGGCCAGGCCATCGCCATCAACAGCGTGGTCAACGCCAAGGCCGATTCGCTGGGCGCCGCCAGCTTCGCCAACGGCTACACCGGCACCGCACTGGCTGTCGACAAGGCTACCGCCGATACCACCTACTCCGGCCTGCAGATCTCGGTGACCCCGCCGGGCGGCACCGCCACCACGGTCACCGTCAGCGACTTCACCGTGAAGGCCGGCGAGTCGATCACCTCGGCCACCGCTGCGGCGATCAACAACAAGCTGGGCGAAACCGGCGTGGTTGCCTCCGTCAACGCCGGCGTTGTCAGCCTGGCGTCGGTCAAGGACGGCCAGACCTTCGCCCTGGGTGTCAGCGCGGCCACCCCGCCGGCCGGCATCACCGCCGCCACCATCGCCGGCCTGGGCCTGACCGAGACCAGCACCAACGGCGGCACGCTGACCGGCGCAACGGCCAGCTTCGTCAAGGACCTGAACGTCACCACGGCCGAGGGCGCGCAGAAGGCGATGTCGATCGTCGACAAGGCCCTCGAATCGGTGAACAGCGTGCGCGCCGACCTCGGCGCGATCCAGAACCGCTTCACCTCGGTGGTCGCCAACCTGCAGACCTCCTCGGAGAACCTGTCCGCATCGCGCAGCCGCATCCGCGATACCGACTTCGCCAAGGAAACCGCCGAGCTGACCCGCACCCAGATCCTGCAGCAGGCCGGTACGGCCATGCTGGCCCAGGCCAACCAGGTACCGCAGAACGTGCTCAGCCTGTTGCAGCGCTGACATGAGCCGCCCCCGGGGCACGTCGGGGGCGTCTAACCCAACTCACGTGCAACCGCTCAAGGACCTCTCCTCATGGCACAAGTAATCAACACCAACACGATGTCGTTGAATGCTCAGCGTAACCTGAGCACCAGCGGCAGCTCGCTGGCCACCACCATCCAGCGCCTGTCCTCCGGTTCGCGCATCAACAGTGCCAAGGACGATGCGGCCGGTCTGGCCATCTCCGAGCGCTTCGGCACGCAGATCCGCGGTACCGACGTTGCCATCCGCAATGCCAACGACGGCATCTCGCTGGCCCAGGTCGCCGAAGGTTCGCTGACCGAAATCGGCAACAACCTGCAGCGCGTCCGCGAGCTGTCGGTGCAGGCCTCCAACGCCACCAACTCGGCCAGCGACCGCAAGGCGCTGCAGGCCGAAGTGACCCAGCTGGTCTCGGAAATCGACCGCGTCGCCAAGCAGTCGGACTTCAACGGCACCAAGCTGCTGGACGGTTCGTTCTCCAGCCAGCTGTTCCAGGTCGGCGCCAACGCCGGCCAGGCCATCGCCATCGACAAGACCATCGATGCCAAGGCCAATGCCCTGGGTGGCGCCAAGTTCGACACCAACGCGCTGGTCCTGGCCGACCCGGGCACCAATGCGGACTTCACCACCACCGGCCTGTCGATCAACGGTGTGGCCATCGCCGATGTCTCGGTCAAGCAGGGCGCCGACGCCGCTGCCACCGGCAAGGCGTCGCGTGAAGCGCTGGTGACCGCCATCAACGCCAAGATCGGTGAAACCGGCGTCTACGCCGAAGTGAACGGCACCGCCGGCGTGACCCTGACTTCGGTCAAGGACAGCGCCAATGCCGATGGCTCGTTCAAGGCCATCACTGCCACTCCGGGCACCTGGGCAGGCAACACGCAGGCCACCTTCACCGCCACTGCCGCTGCTGCGGCCCCGGCAGCGAAGTACGCCAGCAACCTGGACGTCAGCACCGTGAAGGGCGCCCAGCAGGCGATGGAAATCGTCGACAAGGCCCTGGGTGCGATCAACAGCACCCGCGCTGACCTCGGTGCGATCCAGAACCGCTTCACCTCGGTCGTGGCCAACCTGCAGACCTCGTCGGAAAACCTGTCCTCGTCGCGCAGCCGCATCAAGGACACCGACTTCGCCAAGGAAACCGCCGAGCTGACCCGCACCCAGATCCTGCAGCAGGCCGGTACGGCGATGCTGGCCCAGGCCAACCAGGTGCCGCAGGGCGTGCTCAGCCTGCTGCGCTGATCTGCTCTCTGATCGACCTCCGGGCGCTGCATGACGCGGCGCCCGGATCCTGAAACACGTTCCACCTTCGCCAAAGGAAAAGCACCATGGCACAAGTCATCAACACCAATACCATGTCCCTGAATGCTCAGCGCAACCTGAGCACCAGCGGCAGCTCGCTGGCCACCACCATCCAGCGCCTGTCCTCCGGTTCGCGCATCAACAGCGCCAAGGACGATGCGGCCGGTCTGGCAATCTCCGAGCGCTTCGGCACCCAGATCCGTGGCACCGACGTCGCCATCCGCAATGCCAACGACGGCATTTCGCTGGCCCAGGTCGCCGAAGGTTCGCTGACTGAAATCGGCAACAACCTGCAGCGCGTCCGCGAGCTGTCGGTGCAGGCATCCAACGCCACCAACTCGGCCAGCGACCGCAAGGCCCTGCAGGCCGAAGTGACCCAGCTGGTCTCGGAAATCGACCGCGTCGCCAAGCAGTCGGACTTCAACGGCACCAAGCTGCTGGACGGCTCGTTCTCCAGCCAGCTGTTCCAGGTCGGCGCCAACGCCGGCCAGTCGATCGCCATCGACAAGACCATCGACGCCAAGGCCGGCTCGCTGGGCACCGCGACCTTCGCCAACGGCGCAACTGACGCCCTGGTTGCCAGCACCGACGGCGCACGCATCACCGGCAAGGTGATGGGTGTGGACATCGGCACGGTCGAACTGAAGGCTGGCGCCACCACCGCAGACGCTTCGAAGGCGGTCGCGACCGCGATCAACGCCAAGATCGGTGAGGCCGGCATCTACGCCGAAGCCAATGCCGACGGCACGATGAAGCTGAGCTCGGTGAAGGAAGGCAAGGCCATCGTGGCCGCCGACATCGCCCTGGAGCGCAGCGACCTGAACGCCGGTACCGGCGTGTGGGGCGCGAAGGCTGCAGCCGGCGCCTACACCGCCGGCACCGACACCGCCGCCAACGTGCAGAAGCTGGATGTGAGCACCGTGCTCGGCGCCCAGCAGTCGCTGGAAGTGGTCGACAAGGCCCTGGGTGCGATCAACAGCACCCGCGCCGACCTCGGTGCGATCCAGAACCGCTTCACCTCGGTCGTAGCCAACCTGCAGACCTCGTCGGAAAACCTGTCCTCGTCGCGTAGCCGCATCAAGGACACCGACTTCGCCAAGGAAACCGCCGAGCTGACCCGCACCCAGATCCTGCAGCAGGCCGGTACGGCCATGCTGGCCCAGGCCAACCAGGTGCCGCAGGGCGTGCTCAGCCTGCTGCGCTGATCCACGGCAAGAAGGCGCCGCTACCGTCGGCTTGAACCGACGGTAGCGGCAACCCGACAGCCACGGCGTACACAGATGCGGGCCATGCCCGGCCCGGGAAGCGTCCCGAACCGGCTTGGCATCGCCCGCCCCTGCGGACCTCTCTTTCAGCGTTGTGCATTTTGACTGTACGTACCGGGCGGCTTCGTCTCCCCCCGATTGTCAGTAGCCTGATCCCTCCCCTGCATTGGGGGAGGGTTTTTTACAGACCCCCGGCAGCCCGCGGTGAACCCACCCGCACCCTGCCCCAGACCTCCTGCAACCGGCGTGCCAGAACTGCCCTTCCGGCCAGTGGCACGGCGCATGCATCAACGAAGTCCTCAAGACCCAGCGGCGCAGGCCGCTATTTTCGTTGACGACGGGCCGCCGCACGATGGCCAGGCCCGTATACCAGGAGAAACGACGTGGCAGACTTTGGATACGGTGGCATTGGCTCAGGGCTGGACATCTCCAGCATCGTCAACCAGCTGGTCGCAGCGGACCGCAAGCCGGCCGACAACGCGCTGAACCTGCAGCAGTCCAAGACCAAGATGCAGCTGTCGTCGCTCGGCACGGTCACCTCGGCCTTCGACAAGCTGAAGACCGCCCTGACCGCGCTGAAGGCCACCACTGCCTTCGATACCCGCACCGTCAGCGCCACCGGCAAGGCCGGCCCCAACAACGCCGACGATGTGCTGACCGCATCGGTGGCGCTGTACGACCTTGGCACCAGCAAGGCGGCCGCAGCCAACGGTACCCACAAGATCGAGGTGAAGAACCTGGCGTCGGCGCACAAGCTGATCGCCGACACGTCGGTGCCCAAGACCGATACCTTCGGTGCCGGAACCTTGACGCTGACCGTCGGCGTGGGCGACAAGGCCAAGACGATGAACGTGCAGGTGGAGGAAGGCGACACGCTTACCACCGTCCGCAACAAGATCGACGCCGCCGGCCGCAAGGAAGGCGTGCAGGCCACGCTGATCAGCTCCGGCGACAACCAGTACCTGTCCATCGCCCAGGAAAAGACCGGCGCGGCCAGCGCGATCAAGCTGGAATACGCCGGCAGCGATCCGAAGCTGGGCGCGCTGGTCGGCAGCCTGAAGGAAAACAGCCCCGCCAAGGATGCGCTGCTGACCATCGACGGCGTGGAAGTGGTGAGTGCCAGCAACACCGTGACCGACGCGGTGCCGGGCCTGACCCTGAACTTGAAAGTGCCGGGCCTGAGCACCGTCACCATCAGCACCGACACCAGCGCCGCGACCAAGGTGATGCAGGAGTTCGTGACCGCCTACAACGCGGCCGTCGCGGCGATCAACACCGAAACCAAGTACGACCCGAAGACCAAGGAAGCGGCCGCACTGACCGGCGACGCGCAGATGCGTGGTGCGATCGCGCAGCTGCGTTCGACGATGTCCGGTGTGCTCAAGGACCTGGCCGGCGACCAGCTGGACGCCAAGGCGCTGGGCCTGCAGACCCGCGGCTACCCCAACGCCGATGGCACCCTGGTGCTGGACAGCACCAAGTTCGCTGCTGCCCTCGCCGCCCAGCCGGAAAAGATCCGCCAGGCGGTCACCGGCGATACCGGCGGTGCCGGCCGCCTGTATTCGCTGGTTGACGGCTACGTCAGCACCACGGTCGGCAAGGAAGGCGCGTTCGTCGCCCGCACCAAGGGATTGAACACCACGCTGGACAACATCGACAAGCGCCGCAAGGACCTGGACGCGCGCATGGTCGGTGTTGAAGCCCGTTACAAGAAGCAGTTCGTGGCATTGGACAGCCTGATGGGCAAGCTGCAGCAGAGCAACACCGCCCTGCAGCAGCAGCTGGCCCAGTTGAACCGCTGAGGAAACACGCGCGGCGCTCAAGTTTGGCGCCGTACGCACCGATAACGGACGCAACAGCAATCATCGCAGTGCCGGCGTCAACGGTCCCTTCGACCGCACCCCGGCACCCCGCGCAAGGGAGAATCACGAATGTACGGTTCCAGCCGTCAGTACGCCGAGCAATACCGCCAGGTGGGTGTGACCAGTGCGGTCGCCGATGCCGATCCGCACAAACTGGTGGCGCTGCTGCTGTCCGGCGCACTGGAGCGCGTGCGCCGTGCACAGGCCACCCTCGAGCAGGGCGACCAGGCCGGCAAGGGCAAGGCCATCGGCGAAGCATGCGCGATCGTCGCCCACCTCAACGGCTCGCTGGACCATGAAGCCGGCGGCGAAATCGCCGGCAACCTGTCGGCGCTGTATGACTATCTGCTGCAGCGCCTGACCGAGGCCAACCTGCACAACGACCGCGCTGCACTGGACGAATCGCTGCAGCTGCTGGGCGAGATCGACGGTGCCTGGAATGCCATTCCGCACGAACAGCGTCGTCCCGCGGCGGTGGCGCCATGAGCCTGCTTGAACTCAATGCGCAGCTGGATGCCTTCGAGAAGGCCCTCGACGAAGAGGCGTTCGAACAGGCCGACAGCCTGCTCGATGGCCATGACAGCACCCTGCATGCACTGCTGAGCCAACCGCTGGGCAGCGCCGACCACGCACCGTTGTCCGCGCTGCTGGAACGCCAGCAGAGCCTGCTTGGTCTGCTGCGCCAGCGTCGCGATGCCGTCTCCGTGCAGATCCAGGACGGCCGCCGCTCCCTTCGCGCCGCGCATGCCTACCTGCAGGCAGAATCGCTGGCATGACCGTCCTGCCGACCACGTCCCTGCATCACCCGGCTGAAAGCGAGCTGTTCGACGAAACGCTCAGCTGCGAACTGGCCCTGCCCGCCGAGTTCCAGGCTGGTAGCGCGGTAGGCCGGACCAGCAGTGCCGAAGGCCTGCTGCGCAGCCTGGCGCTGGTCGAAGACAGTCGCATCGACGAACACGAAGAACGCAGCGAAGCCAGCCTGCAGCTGCAGCGCCTGGAAGCCAAGGTGGACCTGACCATGGTCCTGCTCGGCCGCCTGATCCGCCAGCAGGGCCAGGAACCGACGCTGCGCCCGGTGCGCTGGTCGCGCCGCGGCATCCGCCTGCAGCTGGGCCCGCGCAGTGGCAGCCTGCCCGGCCAGGCCGGCGTGGTCCGCCTGCAACCCAGCGACTGGCTGCCCGACCATATCGACCTGCCGGTGGAAGTCATCGCCGAAGCAGCTGATGGCGGCGGCGGCCACTACCTGTGGCTGCGTTTCCATCGCCTTGGCGATGGCCTGGAAATGGCGATGGAACGGCATCTGTTCCGGCTGCATCGGCGGCAGGTGGCCGAGGCCCGCCGCGCACGCTGAAATCTGCCACCATGCAGGCAGACAGACGGCCCTTGGCGTGCCCGTTCAGCTAAGTTAAGGTGGACCCCCCTCCCCAACCTCCAGCGTGCCTGTGCGAGTTCTCATCGTCGACGATCACACCCTGGTTCGCGCCGGCCTGGCGCGGCTGCTGCAGGGGTTTGCCGACGTGCAGCTCGTCGCCGAGGCCAGCAATGCCGAACAGGCACTGCAGATGGCCCTGCTACACGCACCGGACGTGGTGCTGATGGACCTGTCGCTGCCCGGCCGTACCGGCCTGGAAGCACTGAGCGACATCCGCCTGCGCGCACCCGGCACGCGCATCGTGATGATGACCATGCACGATGACGCCGCCCACGTGCGCGATGCGCTCGATCGGGGTGCCGTCGGTTTCGTGGTGAAGGATGCCGCGCCGCAGGAACTGGAACTGGCGCTGCGTGCCGCGCATGCCGGCCAGGTGTTCCTGAGCCCGCAGATCTCGGCCAAGATGCTGGCACCGATGCTCGGGCGCGAAAAGCCGACCGGTATTGCCGCACTGTCGCCGCGCCAGCGCGAGATCCTTCGCCGCATCGGCAAGGGCGAGAGCAACAAGGAAATCGCCGCCGACCTTGGCATCAGCGTCAAGACGGTGGAGACCCATCGCGCGCGCATGATGGAATCACTGGGCTGCCGTCGCGCCAACGATCTGCTGCTGCTGGCTGCGCGCCACCAGCACGAGCTGGAATGACGTCCTCGCGACACCGTTGACACCGTGGTGCCGCCCACGGGCTTGGCGACGAAATACCGTCACCCACACGCACCCCGACGGGATTCCGTACAAGAGGCGCGAGCGAGCAGCGCGACGACCGACCACGAATCAACGAGTTAGCGACCGGAATCGTCAAAATCCCGCGCTTGTGTAGGGGATTTCCTTACACGCTGTCGGGAATACCACCAGCACCCTCAGGAACCCCCCGATTCCGCGCCTGCCGGATCAAAAGCAAGATGTGTTCCACAAGGCGTCGGGGAGCGGCGCCGGGGAACTGCAATGAAGGCTTCACTTTCGACCCAGCTGGGCCAACAGCTTCACCTCACCCCGCAGTTGCTGCAGTCGATCCGGCTGCTGCAGCTCGACGGCCTGCACCTGGAGCAGGAAATCCAGCGCCTGCTGGATTCCAATCCGCTGCTGGAAATCGAAGACGCCGAAGCGCCCGCCGCTGAAGCCACCGATGCAGCCAGCACCACGGTCGATACGGCAGCGTTCGACGAGCTGCCCGAATCCTCGATGTGGGATGTGTCCGGCGCCAACTGGCAGGACGGCGACGACGACCGCATGGCACGCATCGCCGCTGGCGAATCGAGCGATCCGCAGCTGCGCGTGCTGCAGCGCCTGGCACTGGACCTGGACGAGCGCGAACTGGCCGTGGCCGCCTTCTGGCTGGAACACTGCGATGATGCCGGCTACCTGCAGGCACCGCTGGCACAGCTGCAGCTGCTGGCCAGCGCCCAGTTCGACATCGATGGCAACGGCGTTGAAGCCATCCGCCAGCACCTGCTGCAGGGCGAGCCGGCCGGCATGGCCGCGCAGGACCTGCGCGAATCGCTGCTGGCCCAGCTGTGCAGCCTGCACGGCGTGGTGCCGGCCCGACATCTGGCCGCGCGCATTCTGCAAGGCGCGCTCGATGCCCTGGCCGCCCACGACTACCCCGCCCTCGCCCGCCAGCACGATGCCGAGATCGAGGACGTGCGCGAAGCCGTTCGCCTGATCCTGTCGCTGCAGCCGCGCCCGGGCGACAGCCTGCTGCCCGAGCGCAATGCGGTGGTGGTGCCCGACGTGGTCGCCTGGCACGCCGATGAACAATGGAAGGTGGCACTGAACCCGGCCACCAGCCGCCGGGTGTCGATCAACAGCCAGTACGAACAGGCCCTGGCCGAGACCAGCGAGACCGCCCCGGCGCTGCGCGAGATGCTGCAGGAGGCGCGCTGGTTCAGCCGCGGCCTGTCGATGCGCTACGACACCCTGCTGCGCACGGCGCGGGTGATCGTCGAGCGCCAGGCGGCCTTCCTGGTGCGTGGCGAGGAAGCCATGGCACCGCTGACCCTGAAGGAAGTGGCCGAGGAAATCGGCATGCACGAATCCACCGTTTCGCGCATCACCACCGGCAAGTACCTGCAGACCCCGCGCGGCACCTTCGAGCTCAAGCACTTCTTCGCCGTGCGCCTGGAAGGGGCCAGCGTGTCCGGCCAGGCGGTCAAGGCCATGGTCCGCCGCCTGATCGACGCCGAGCCCGCCGGTCGCCCGTTGGCGGACGAGGCCATCGCTGGCCTGCTGTCCCGCCAGGGGGTGAACATCGCCCGACGAACCGTCGCAAAATACCGCGAACAACTGGATATCGCCCCGGCCCGCGAACGGCGCCGGGTCAACGCCAGGCAACCGCAGCTGGCCCGGGTGGGCTGAAAAGGATGTTGGACATGAACAAGCTCACAGTTCTGCTGGTCGATGACCACGAGGGCTTCATCAACGCGGCGATGCGCCACTTCCGCAAGATCGACTGGCTGCAGATCGTCGGCAGCGCCGGCAACGGCCTGGAAGCGATCGAACGCTCGGAAAGCCTGCGCCCGCAGGTGGTGTTGATGGATCTGGCAATGCCGGAAATGGGCGGCCTGCAGGCCACCCGCCTGATCAAGTCGCAGGACGATGCACCGTACATCGTGATTGCCAGCCACTTCGACGACGTCGAGCACCGCGAACACGCGCTGCGCGCCGGCGCCGACAACTTCGTCAGCAAGCTGTCCTACATCCAGGAAGTCATGCCGATCCTGGAAGGCCTCAGGGAGGATCGGTCGTGAGCGAATCGCGCATCCTGGTACTGGACAACGATGCGGTGCGTGCCGAGCGCACCGTCGCCCTGCTGGAATTCATGGACTTCAACCCGCGCTGGGTGTCCGACGCCGCCGATTTCGATCTGGCCCGCCAGCGTCAGAACGACTGGATGGCGGTGATCGTCGGCAACCTGGACGACAGTGCCGCCAGCACCGCGCTGTACGCCTGGCTGGGCGGCAGCAGCCTGCCGCCGCCGGTGCTGCTGGCCGACGGTGATGCCACTGCGTTCGCCCACCGGCATGGCCTGCATGAAGCCAACATCTGGCCGCTGGAAGCGCCGCTGCGCCATGCGCAGATGGAAGCCCTGCTGCGTCGCGCAAGCCTCAAGCGCCTGGATGCCGAACACCAGGCCGGTGCCGTGCAGGACCAGGGCCCGACCGGCAACGGTCCGGCGGTCAGCGCACTGCGCACGATGATCGAGCAGGTCGCCGCGTTCGACACCACCGTGCTGGTGCTGGGCGAATCGGGCACCGGCAAGGAAGTGGTATCGCGCAGCATCCACCAGCGCTCGCCGCGCCGCGACGGTCCGTTCGTGGCGATCAACTGCGGCGCGATTCCGGCGGAACTGCTGGAAAGCGAACTGTTCGGCCATGAGAAGGGCGCCTTCACCGGCGCGCTGACCGCGCGCAAGGGTCGTTTCGAAATGGCCGAGGGCGGTACCCTGCTGCTCGATGAAATCGGCGACATGAGCCTGCCGATGCAGGTCAAGCTGCTGCGCGTGCTGCAGGAGCGCAGCTTCGAGCGCGTCGGCGGCAACCAGACCATCCGCTGCAACGTGCGGGTGATCGCCGCGACCCATCGCGACCTGGAAAGCCGGATCGCCGATGGCAAGTTCCGCGAGGATCTGTTCTACCGCCTTAACGTATTCCCGATCGACGTGCCGGCCCTGCGCGAACGTCGCGAAGACCTGCCGGCGCTGGTGGAAACCATCGCCACCCAGCTGGCGCGCACCGGCCGCGGCGAAGTGCGCTTCACCCCGGAAGCGCTGCAGGCACTGGCTGGTTACGAATGGCCGGGCAACGTGCGCGAGCTGACCAACCTGGTCGAACGCCTGGCGGTGCTGCACCCAGGTGGCTCGGTGCGCGTGCAGGACCTGCCGGCACGCTATCGCGGCGATGCCGCGCTGGCCACCGTGGCAGTTGCCGTAGCGCCGCCGGTGGTTGCCAGCGAAGAGCGCCTGGACCTGCGCAGCTTCTCGTTCCACACCCCCGGCAGCGGCAACCAGCCGTCGCTCGAGCACGGCATCGCCGTCAACCGTGCCGCCGCGCCCGCCGCGTTGCCGGACGACGGCCTGGACCTGCGCAACCACATGGCCAACATCGAACTGGGCCTGATCAACGAAGCACTGGAACGCACCCAGGGCGTGGTCGCCCACGCCGCCCAGCTGCTCGGCCTGCGCCGCACCACGCTGGTGGAAAAGCTGCGCAAGTACGGCATCGAACGCGAGCCGGCCGAACTGGCCAGCTGACCCGCGTTGCCAGCATGAAGGGGGCACGAACGCCTGGGCTTGCCCGGGCGTTGGTGTTTGTGGGGGTGTTGTTGCCGGGCTGCCGCCCGGCACCCGCAGAGGCAACGGCTGAAGCAACGGCTGAAGCAACGGCCGAAGCAACGGCAACAGCTGCTTCCTGCGCGATGCGCGGGCGGGTCAGGTTGCGGGGGACGCTGCAAGTACGTCCATGTAAGCTCGGTCGCGCCATCCATGGCGCTCACGCCCCCGCACCCTGACCCGCCCACGCCTCCGACGGTTTCCTTGTGACGGAGGGTTCGCGCCATGTAGCGTCGAGCCGACTCCGAAACACGCGGAGTATCTGTCGACACATATATCTGTTGATGGTCTGCGCCGCTCCATGCAGCCATAGGCCAAAAAACCGACGCCGGTGAAATGACGCGTCACACATCCCCAGGAACGCCCCATCCACGCATGGCGTGGATCTACTGTGTCGACCCAGGTCGACACCCACCAGCAGCACAGAACGCCATTCCGACACATCGCGGAGATCTGTCGAAGGCGGGGTGGGTCCGGTTGCGGGGGCGTGAGCGCCATGGATGGCGCGACCGAGCCTACAGGGACGTATTCACGGCGTCCCCCGCAACCGGACCCACCCCGCCATCCCACGGATAGCCAGCTGTTGCCGTTGCCGTTGCTCTGGCTTGAGGCTTCGGCAGGTGCAGGGCGCAGCCCTGC